>JAJHQR010000008.1 GCA_020833255.1 Desulfurococcaceae archaeon
GAGCGTTAAATCCTAGCGTTAAAACTAGCAGGGTCTTACTCCCGAGAGCGTCTTAACTTGAGTGGAATAGTGTTTTTCTGTAAATAAAAAACATTGTGGTATTGTTTATGTGGGGGGTGACTATGTGTGCGTCCTTAAGCAATCTCGAGAAGAAGATGCTTGATAAAGTAGAGGAATTGCTGAGTTCTTGCAGAGATTTTTGCGGTGAGAAACCGTTCGCTGAGTTACCGACCCTTAAAGAAAACACGTTCTATAAAGGCTGTGAGTACTGCGTTATAAGAACATTCCTGGATTCTATCGAAGCCCCAACCTACTCCCTCCTAACCCTCAACGGTAAGTACCTAGAGTACGTGGTGTTAGACGATTATGTAGCGGAGGTAGGTGAGGAATTCATTCAGTTCATACGCTTAGATGAGGTTGCGGAATACGTGAGGGACCTGGTTGAATTCAACATAATAGATGATGACTCAGCCAAAGAATTAATGTCTTGGCTGTCAACATTCCTTAACTAATACGCCTCAACCGTGAAAGAGCGGGCTCTTCGAACGTTAGTTTCGGGTGTTTACGTGGATTAACAGGCAGCTCTATTAAAGCTTATTTAAGGGACTCAAGTATTTTTATGTTATAGGTGGAAGTAATGAGGTTCTATATCGCTAGCGAGGAGGACATACTTAACGGGAAGATAACCGACATATACTTTCTCAGGACTAAGAAGATCCTTAAAGCGAAGGGTCTTGAGGGCGTGAAGGTCAGGATGGAAGTGCACGTACTTGACTTACCTAAAGGATATAGGTGGGCTGTCTACGCAGGGCTTGAGGAAGCGCTTTATCTACTCAAGAATAAACCTCTCAACGTGTACTCGTTACCTGAAGGAACTTTAATAGGTGAGAACACCCCGGTAATGGTTGTTGAGGGGAACTATTACGACATATGTGAGTTAGAGACCCCTCTCCTAGGCATACTAAGGCATTACACCTCCGTAGCAACCAAAGCAGCGAGGTTTAAGAGGCTAGCGCTACAGAAGACGTTTCTTTACTTCGGGTTAAGGAGTGCGCACCCAGCAATACACCCAATGCTTGACAGAGCCGCTTACATAGGGGGCATGGACGGGGTTTCAGGATCTTTCAACGCAGAAACCATCGGTGTGAGGCCTTCGGGAACAATGCCTCACGCGCTAATCCTAGTATTCGATGACGAAGTATCCGCGTGGAAAGCCTTCGACGAGGTTGTGGAACCTGACGTACCCAGGATAGCTTTAATAGATACCTACCACGACGAGAGATTTGCCACGCTCGAAGCTGTCAAAAGCCTGGGCGACAGATTACACGGTGTGAGGATTGATACTCCTCGGAGTAGGCGGGGGGACATAAAAGCTATGGTGGAGGAGATTAGGTGGACGCTGAAACTCATAAACAAAGAGCATGTGAAGATATACGTCAGCGGGGGACTCAACGAGAAAACCGTTAAGGAATTAAGGGAATTAGTTGACGGCTTCGGGGTAGGGACTTCAATAACGTTCCCGCCGTCAGTAGACTTAAGCATGGACATAGTAGAGAAATACCGTGACGGTGTATGGGTACCTCACACGAAGAAAGGTAAGTGGCCAGGAGCTAAGAAGGTGTGGAGATGCGGCACCCTAGACTACGAAATAACGCCATTCGATAAAGAACCGCTGAGGTGTAGGGAGGAACTCATGATGTTGTGGTTGCATGAAGGAAGACTAGTAAGAGAGTTGCCGAAACCCTCCGAAATCAGGAGCTACGTCTTAAACCAACTTAAGGAAGCTCCGGAACCTGAAGTAGAGGATTCGCGCTGATGGTTTTCATTAAATGATTGTTGTTATTCCTTCACTTCATCGGGCTTGTAAGTCCTGATTGGTTTTAAGTTGTAACGACTTAACAGCTTCATTACGTGAGGATATGTTAATACGTACTCCCAGTCTATATCAGTCACTAGCCTCTCATCTATAGAGGAGAGTGTTGTGACGAACCTAGCAACGTTCTCGTCAGGTGAGAAACCTATCATTGCTGCCACGCCGAAATCACGACCAGGTATTAACCCGGAATCCAGGAGGTTTCTTAACGCTCTTAATTGTAGCTCAAACCCGGTTGGTGTGGCGCCGGTGAGCTTAGTGAATTCCTGCGGGTTCGTGCCTTTAAAAGAGACTCTGACGTATATGTTGTTAAACCTGGAGAGTTCTTTAGCGTAGGTAGGGTCGGCACCGATCAATATCCCGTTAGTCTCCACTATAAAGACAAATCTAGAGGTCTCCGAGAGCCTCAGTATTTCTAACAGGTGTTCTTTCGCGATAGTTGGTTCTCCCCCAGTTAGTCTTAAGTATCTATAACCTCTCTTAAGAGCTATCTCGCTCAACCTCTCGAAAACTTTCTCAGGGCTTAGGAAGAAGCCTAGGTCATGCCTGTCTCTGAAGTACCACGCCCAGCAAAACCTACACCTCAGGTTACACCCTATGACGTCGGCTGAAGCGATTCCTCCATACCACCTACCGCCTCTAAACCTGAAGTACTTTCTCTCCACAGAACCCCCTGACACCCTAGTAACTAAAGACTCAACACTTCTCGAAAGTTCTAGGGGGTCGTAAAGCTTTTCATTAAGCCCCATAAAGCTCTTTCCTCCTAGCCTCAAGGAGTTCCGGTTCTCTCCCCATGTACTCGGCAGCAGTCAGTAATTTAGTTTCCTTGATGTAAGGTCTTAGCGACTCATAAAACTTGACGTAGTTTAGGTCTCTGAGTAAGTGATGATCGATGACTAAGTGTTTCGGCGTGCACACGGATAAGTACTTTATCAACGCACGTAAGGCGACGTCAGGATCGCTAACCTCCTTCTTAGTGCCGACGAGGTATGTGGGCGGCCCGTCAACTATGACTAAATCAGCCGGGTTTTCTATCATGAAGTTCACGGCATCCTCATTAACCGGGCCCTCAACGTCTGAGGTAAAGAGAATCCTCTGTTCGCGATCCCGTATCAAGACTTGAATCACGTAACCTAGCTTAGGGGTGGGTCCGTGGGGAGTGGGGCTCGAGATCTTAATGATTGTATCGCCTTGAACCTGCGTGCTTGAGTCCGCTATCCTCACCTCCTTAGGGAGTCCGCTAATCCTCTTAAGGAACTTAGCGGCCCTAATACGTTGCGATATGTTAATGTAGTTTTTAGGGTCTTTGATAAGGACTACCTTATTCTCGTATATGTCTACAGGGACTAAGTCTCCTAAGTCGTGGTGATCGTAATGATAGTGAGTCACCACTATAATTTCTGATTCGTAAGCTCGCGAAGCGATCTTATCAGCTACCTCATTAAGTCTCCTTAACTCGATGTCGTGAGGAGGTAACCCGTACCTGACGGGAGCTATGGAGACTGCCGGGTCTATGAAGATGGTAGTGTCTGCGGTCTCAACGAATGTAGCCATAGATCTTATGCCAAAGCTGTCAAAACCTACTAACTCTACCTTCGTCAAGGAACACCGTCAGCGTGTTCCTAAGACCCTTCCTCAAGAGCTTCCTTAAGGAACTTCCGCGGGATCGGCTCCCTCTCCTTAATGACGTCGAGTATTATCGCCGGGTAGACGGCCGTGACTCCGGGAATCCCCCTTAAGTCCTCAACTACCTTAGATAACTCCTCGGAATTCTTAGACCAGATCTCAACTAGTAGGTTATGGTCTCCTGAGGACAGCGCTATGAACGTTACGTCATCTCTCTCCTTAATCAGCTTAATAACATCGAGTGTTTTATCGGGCGCGGTGTTAATCCCTACTATAGCCACTATATCGTAACCGAGTTTCTTGTTGTTAGCTATGTAAGTATACTTCTTTATTACGCCATTCTCCTCAAGCTTCACTAACCTCCTCTTCACCGCGACGTCAGAAATTGAAAGGACTTTAGCTATCTTAGTTATGGGTGTCCTAGCGTTAATACTCAACTCTCTCAAGATTATTACGTCTTTCTTGTTTACTAGGTTATCACGCGTTTTCACCACCCTTAAGAATTTAAGTTATTAAGGTTAATATTCTCAAATGAAAATCCAATCACTGAAATAACGCTTGATTAGGTATGTTGAGGTGATTACTTGGTTTTCGTTAACGCCGTATTAAGGATTTCAGCCGAACAGAGATGAGATTCCTTCCGCTATTTCCTCCTCGCTTACTTCCTTCTTCTCTTCTTCCTCAGCCTTAGCCGGGGCTGGCTGCGCTTGTTGAGGTGCTGGGGCGGCTGCTTGAGCAGCTACTGGCGCGGCAGTGATTGTGGGGGCCGCGGACGCTTGCTTCAATACCTCGTCTATGTTTATTTCTTTAAGAGCAGCTACTAACATCTTGACGCGTACCTCATCCACCTTCACTCCAGCCGCGTCTAAAACCCTCCTAAGATTCTCCTCGCTTATTTCTTTACCGGCTGTGTGCAGGAGCAGGGACGCATACACGTACTCCACACTTCTCCACCTCTTGATAGATGGTTAACGAGATTTTTAAGCATTTCTTAAGAGTCTCTTACGTATTCTGGAGTAGTTTATGAGTGCGGCGACGGATGAAGCCGCTCTTTCAGGCATTGGGAAAGCAGGTATTCCGGCATTATTTAACTTCTGTATCGCCCAGTAAACCTCCTCACCGCCTATGAAGGACGCTATCAGGGGTTTAGGTAAGCCGCCTAATTCCTTAATCCTCTTAATGAGCTCGCCGGCTATTATGGTCGGGTCGGTCACCGCTGTCTGGCAATACACCGCTAAGACGATCCCTACTTTATCATCCAACAGCGCTGACATGACGGCGTCTACGTAACCCTCATTAGATATCATCCCAGTAACGTCTATCGGGTTACCTAATGAAGCAAAACCAGGTAGCTTAGGCTTAAGCGCGTTAACCAACGTCTCAGGAGGTGGTGAGAGTTGCACCCCATTCATAGATAGCGTGTCAGTTACTAAGACCCCTGCACCACCACCGTTAGTAACCACTACTAAATCCCCGTCCCTATACTCAGGTGAGTAAGAGAATGTCCTGGCCCAATCAAAAGCTTCCTCAACACTCCTAGCCTCAAGTATCCCCGTTTGCTTGAAGACCGTGGAATATATGAGTACGTTACCAGCTAACGACCCGGTGTGTGAGGCCACGGCCTTAGCCCCGACCTCGGTCTTGCCAGCCTTAATAACTATTACCGGCTTTGAGGTAGATACCTTGCGCGCGACCTCGATAAACCTCTTACCGTCCTTAACACCCTCAAGATATATTAGAATCACCTTAGTTGCTTCATCACCTGCAAGGTACTCCAGGAGATCAGCGTCATCAATATCTGACTTATTCCCTATGCTGATAATGGTTGATACACCTATCTTCTCAACTATTGTCATCCCCATGAGAGCGATTCCTAAAGCACCTGACTGGGTTATGAACGCTATGTGACCGGGTATCACGTCTTTAGGACCGAAAGAAGCGTTTATCCTTGCAGGCGTGTAAACAACACCGAAAATATTCGGTCCTAAGATGCGCATGCCGTACTTCCTGGCCCTCAACACGATCTCTTCCTCAAGATCATGCCTCCCAATCTCCTTAAACCCCGAAGATATGACTACAGCCACCTTAACCCCCTTCCTCCCCGCTTCCTCTATGACGTCAGGAACCATGTGAGCGGGGACGGACACAACCACCATATCTACGCTGTCAGGAATGGATGAGATACTGGGATACGCTTTCAGACCAAGTATCTCCTTAGCTTGCGGGTTCACGGGGTATATCCTCCCGCCGTAGCCGTACTCTTTAAGATTCCTCAAGATCTCGTACCCGATTTTACCAGGTTGTCTCGACGCTCCCACCACTGCTATGGATCTAGGCTTAAACAGGGCTTCCAACGTATTCATTAAACTCCCTCTTAAAACACAAGATAAAGCTTAAATAATCTTTTAGGTCAATTCAGACACATAAGATTTTAAAAACGAACACTCGATACCCGGCTACTTCAGGAGTGCTTCCACAAACAGTCTATCAAGTTCCTCGTTAGGAGGAGACACGTCCCCGTACTCCAGGGACTCATCGAATTCTATCTTAACGTACGGTATCGAGAGTCTTTGAAGAACTTCTGTGTCCGCTTCCGGCACGTGAATTATGCTCACGTCATCGAATAAGTACCTAATCTGGTAAACCTTCCTCAAAACCGCGTTGCTTTTCTCGTCATAACCTAAGAACACTACTAAACGCTTCACCAGGTACCCCCGTACTAAGCTCTAACGAGCCTACTAATCTTAAAAACGCAAACCCTGCTTAAGTAGGGTCCCTCCCTCAAGCACCGGCAGTTTTTTATTGTTTTAAACTAGACACATGCAGGTGGGATAATCGAGACTAGAGTGCTTAAGGTAGACCCTATAAATCCGGGTAAGGAAGTCATTGACGAGGCTGTCGAAGTACTTAGGGAGGGTGGTTTAGTAGCTTTCCCTACGGAGACTGTGTACGGTTTAGGGGCTGACTCACTCAATAAAGACGCGGTCAAGAGAATCTACGGTGTTAAGGGGAGGCCACCCGACAACCCCCTAATACTGCATATCAGCGATCTCAGCGAGTTAGAGATGGTTGCTAGGGATGTTCCTCCATCTATTTACGAGTTAGCTAGTAAGGTGTGGCCAGGGCCTGTAACGTTTGTTCTAAGGAAGAGTGATTCAGTATTGCCTGAAGTAACTGCCGGGCTGCCTACGGTGGCTGTTAGGTGTCCGGCACACCCCGTAGCACTAGCACTCATTAAAGGCTTGGGGAGACCCATAGCGGCCCCGAGCGCTAACTTATCTGGAAGACCCTCACCAACTACGGCGGATCACGTCATTAAAGACCTTTTAGGAAGGATTGAGATGATCTTGGACGGTGGCGACACGTTCTTCGGCGTTGAATCAACCATAATAAACCTAACCACGGACCCTCCAGTCCTCCTGAGACCGGGTCCCGTAGGTGTTGAGGACTTGGAAAAACTAGCTAATCTCAGGATATTAGTCCCCGCATTCGCTAAGGGATTAGAAGAAGCCGGGATTGCTTTAAGTCCTGGAATGAAGTACAGGCATTACTCCCCCCAAACAACGCTGATCTTAGTTGAGATCGGTCAGTGCCTTACACAGACAGCATACCTCAAGTACGTTAAGTCGTTAATTAACGAATACATAGAGAAGAATTTCAAGGTTGCCGTCATATGTAGCAGGGAAACCTGCCCAGATTACGAAAAAACCGTAACTCTCGAGATCGGCTCCAGGAATAATCTCTACGAAGTAGCTAAGAATCTTTTCAAGAAGCTCAGGGAAATCGACGAGTTAAGGGTTGATGTAGCGATTTCAGAAAGCTTTGAGGAACGTGGTGTGGGGCTGGCTATAATGAATAGGTTGAGGAAAGCCTCAAGCAAGATAATATCTTGTGTCCCCACACCAACACCGACCTCCTCCCCTCCCTGAAAGAGCGAGGTTTTCAACCGTAAGAAGCTGTCCTGGTTGCGTGTCAGAGGTACTCGGGGAAAGTCTCTAGCAACATCCCCTCAATAGTTATCGGTTTGAGGACATCAACTAATTTGAGAGCTTCATCTAACAGGGCTTCGGAGTTGCTGTATATCTCTAACAGAGTCTGTCCTTCCTTGACTTTATGTCCTCTCTTCACGTAGAGCCTCACGCCCGCGCTCTTGTCTTGAGGAGCTCCGGCAGCCATAGCTATACGTGATAACGCGCCGTTATACACTCCTGTAACGTATCCGTCTATAGGTGCCTTAACCTCAGCTTTATACCTACCTAAGGGTATTTCCTCAGGTTTCACGCGGGGGTTGCCCCCCATAGCCTCAACGATCTTTAAGAAGGTCTGGAGCGCTTTACCGGACTCAAATATCTCTAGAGCGACTTTACGTCCGCTGCCTCTAGGAGCTACGCCGGCGACCTCAAGCACGAGGCCGGCTAACGCCACGGCCTTCTCTTTAACTGACATAGGTCCATTACCCATGAGAGTCTCTAAAGCTTCGCGCGCTTCTAGAGCCGGCCCTATTGCGTACCCTATCGGTTGACCACCGTAAGTTATAGCGCACCTCACGCTAAGATTCAACTTATTACCTACTTGAACGAAGAGTGAGGAGAGGTTTCTCGCCTCCTCAATACTCTCTACCTTAGCTTCCCTACCGGTAGGGATGTCTATGATTAAGTTACTCACGCTCATGCTTAATTTCTTAGAGAGTATGGAGGCCACCATCTGCGACGTAGGATCAAGCTTTAACTGATGCTCAACACGTATTAAGATATCGTCTGCCGGGGCAAGGTTGAGTGTGCCGCCCCAAATAATGAATCCCTTAACTTTCTTCGCTAACTCAAGAACCTCCTCCTCAGTGAACGACACCGGGGCAAAAACCTCCATCGTGTCAGCTGTTCCTGCCGGCGAGGTTATCGCTCTAGATGAGGTTTTCGGGATGAAAACCCCTGCCGACGCGATTATCGGGACCGCGACTATGGATACCTTGGAATTTCCTGGAACCCCGCCGATGGAGTGGATGTCGTGCGCGGGTTCCTCAAACCTCAACACATTGCCTGTCTCAACCATAGCTCTAGTTAAAGACACTATCTCGTCAACGTCCATCCCGACACTCGTTTGAGCGGCTACGAAAGCGGCTATCTCAGCATCCCCTAAAACACCGGAAGTGACGTCTTTTATTATGGAGCGTATCTCGTCCTCACTTAGTTTAACCCCCTTCAGCTTCTTCTTAATGTAATCTACTGAAGGAACCACGGAATACGTGCTTAACTCTATTTCCTTCGGATTACCTAAAACGGTTGAGACGCTCTTACTTAATAAGACTTCCTCACCCTCCTCCCCAGACACTACGACCCAGGCGGTAACATACCTAGAATTACCCACTACCTTAACCCTCGAACCGCCCCTCAAACCATTGGCTAAGGCTATATTCTTAGGAACTAAAACAACCCTCAAATCCCCCGTGTCAGCGTCGAGAACCCTAACCCTCAAACCGGTCACTAGTACACACCAGCACATTACTATTCGACAACACTAGTATTTAAGGTTTAGACTGCTTAAGCCGCCTCCCGATCCTGAAAAACGGCCCCTCAACCACGGCGGGCTAGCACGTTAAGTGGATGAAGAGAAGCGTTCTACGCCCCTTACTCACTTCCTCGTTATACTTACGCACGGCTTGCCTAGACCTTAACACATACACCTCAGAACCTAACTTCTTAAACGCTTCGACGACTTCGTCGTCTACTCTCATAACGCCGTCGTAACCGGTTCCGATGATGACTACATCTACCTTCATCCCGAGAAAGTCTTTCACATCCGCTAACTGGAGTCTATGGCCCTCGATACGCCACCAATTACTTAAGATCCCTTCAGGGTGAATCACTATGTCGTGAGTATACTCACGACCACCAACCACTATCTCGCCGAAGTCGTAATGATCTATTAAGGGTTGCTTAACTATCTTAATCACCAATACTTAATTAAAGTTACGAGGTTAATAATTGGGGTGTAGAGACTTAAAACTCAAGATCCTGACGAGTTCCTCAGGCGTTAACACGCAGTTATCGATCGAGATCTCTTTCGCTAGCTGCGCCGTGTAAGTAGGTAGCAGAGAATTCTCCCTCAGAAGTTCCAGGTCGCAGAGTATCTCCCTAGCCTCGCCGTCAGCTACTACCCTGCCTGAATTCATTAAGATAACTCTCTCAGAATACTTAGAAAGTATTTCAACGTCGTGCGTGATCAGAATCACCGTAGCCCCGTTTTCTCTCAGCTTCCTCAAGAACTCAACGAACTTGATAGAATTGTACCAGTCTTGCCCGGTGGTAGGCTCGTCCACGATGAAGTTCTTAGTACCGGCTAGCAAGTAAGATGCTAGTAAGACTCTCAGCTTAATATGCCTAGGTAAGCTGAGGACAGGTTTCTCGAGAATCTCCCTACCTATCTCCAGCTGACTCAAAATCTCGTCAAGCCTGTCCTTAATTAAGTCTTCACCTACGTTAAGTATTCTAGGCGTGAAAAGAATCTCCTCCAACACGCTCACGTTAAGTAGTTGCGTGTTAACGTCTTGGGAAATGTACCCGATAATCCTTACCAGCTCCCCCCTCCTATAACGCTTTATATCCCTACCTTTAATCAAGACGAGACCCGAGGTAGGTTTAAGCAATCCTGCTAGGCACTTAGCTAGGGTGGTCTTGCCGGAACCGTTATTCCCTAAAACACCGACGAACTCCCCCTCCCTAATCTCTAGGCTAACCGAGTCTAGGGCTCTAGTACCGTCCGGGTACTCGAAAACAAGGTTTTCTGTTTTGGCGAGGTACATCAGTACACACCTTTAAGCAACTTAATTAAGTAAGTCCTCAGCGATTCATGACTTAGGTTCTCGTTCCTTAGCGAGTGCCTCGGGGTTATGTACCTCCAAATCCTCACTAACTCAGGTACCCTAACGTAGTTCTCCAAGCCTCTAGGCAGTCTCGCGAAGAAATTAGGGGGGTCGCCAACCAACACTAACTCACCCCCATACATCAAGGCGATCCTAGAAAGGTAAGGCATAAAAACATCTATCCTATGCTCTACAACGATTATCGTGGCTTTATTATCTCGTCTCAGAAGCTCTATAGACCTCACAACCCCCTCAGCCCCCGCCCAGTCAAGATTAGAGAGAGGCTCGTCAAACACTATGAGTCTAGGTTTAGTTGCTATAGCAACCGCTATAGCGACCCTCTGCTTCTGACCACTACTCAGCTCGTAAGGTGATTTATCGAGAATTGACTCGCTTAAACCAACCTGTTTTATAGCCCATGAAACCCTCTCACGTATCTCCTCGGAGTCAACTCCTAAGAACCTTAGGCGAAGCGCGACCTCGTCCTCAACCCGCGTTGTGAGGAACTGCATCTCAGGATCTGATGAGACAAACCCTACGTTACTTAACACTCGCAAAGACTTAAGACTCGTTACCTCGCTTCCTAAGATGGAAACACGTCCCTTGAGCACACCCCTGTAACTACCCGGTATTAAACCACACAAGACTCTCGCTAAGGTAGTCTTGCCGGCGCCCGTAGGTCCTGTGATTAATAGGAATTCCCCCTCACCCACACATAAATTAACGTTCTTCAAAACCCACTCACTAGAATTCTCGTAAGACCACCACAGATTCTCTAAACTAGCTACACAGGACATCCTGAAACCCCCGAGTAACTGGCTAGTATCCTGTAAATCGAGGAATTCAGCGGGTTTAACACCCCGGTAAGTGAGAAGTAGGTGATTAGAGAAATCGATGAAATTATTATGGAGAGTATTAGCAAGTCAATGAATCTGAAGCTCACCTTATCTAGTAAGCCCTTCCCCCTAGCTAGGTTAAACCCTCTTAACTCAAGAACGTCGCTGACTTCATCTATCTTCATCAGAGTTATCGAGAAAAGCGGTAGGAGTCTGTGGAAGAAGAGGGAAGCTCTCTTAAAGAAGTTACTTCTAGAAATCTCTAAACCTCTTGAAAGCTCACCTAACTTAATCTCATCAAGCTTTACTTGGAGGTAGTACATGAACTTAAAAACGAGCCCGACGACTAAAGCTACTCTCAAGTTTACGCCTAAGATGCTTAAACCGTTAATAACGTCTCTCACGGTAATCAGAGAGAGAGCTAGGACGACCGTGAGTACCGTGGCTAAGATCTTAGAATAGATCGTCAAACCAACCACTAAGTTCTCGGCGTAGAGTTTTAAGAAACCCGCGCAAACTAACGGGTTGCGGCCTAGACCGCCGCCAACGAAGAAGTAGCTGAGGATTATGATTAGAAGAAAACCTAGCAAAACTCTTAAGTAGTTGGTCACGGCACTCAACCTAATCTTAGAGAGCTTGAAAATCGTTAACACTATGAGAACTAAGATTAGGTTGAGCTCGAGAAGATTCCCTAGTAACGTGTATAGAGCGGCGAATATCAATAAAGAGAACTTAGTTACGGGGTTTAAGTTAAGCAGGGCTGAGGTCGAGTCTACGTAGCCTGTTATAGTTCTCACACTACGTGTTCTCGACTTACCTCCTACCTTAACTAAGCTAGCCACCTCTTACAGAACGCTCTGTGAGAGACGATGACTGGGGTGAGCCCCTTAAGTAGGGGTGCTCCCACAACCAGTATAGGTATTACGTTGCCTACGAACCACGAGATCATGACCACGAAGTACATGTCGCTGGTTACGAAACCCCACGCACTCATTGCTGAAGCGCCTAAGAACGCTCCAAGCAGATTACTTAAGATAACGCATGATAAAGTAAAGTGTACCCAATCACTAAGTTTCTTAAGTGCTGGATCAACCCTGAAGAATCTGAAGTACGTTGCCGGGATAAGTGATTGCACTAGATTCGCCGGGAGGAGAGAAAGACTGATGGATATCGGGATACCGCCTACTAAATCACCGACTATCGGGAAGAAAACACCGGCTAAGACCCCCCAGAAACCAAACCATATACCCCCAACAACTTGAACCACTACCGCTAGATAGAACCAGGAGACTCCGTAACCTACTTGAAGAAAGCTACTCAAGGTAGCGGATAAAGCACCTAGAGCAGTTAGAAACACGAAGATAACGACGTGTACCACACCCCAAGACCTTACCTCCCCCTCCCTCAAATCCCATACACTCACTTGAGCATCACCTCAATAAAGATGCTAATCGTTATAAATAAGTGGTGAAGGTCGAGCCAAAAGGGGGTGTTCTTATACGGTCAGGTTCTCGCGTCAGATAACTGTTTTCTTCAACGTCTCGTACGTCCTCTGGTAAGCCTCTAACATGTCTCTGCTCAGCGATGGTTTGATCGCTTTCATGGCTTGGAGGAAGTACTTCATGCTTATTGGTCTAGGCTCGAATTTCTCACGTAACGCTAGCATGACGGCCTCCCTAACCAAAGCTTCTAAGTCCGCACCAGAATAACCCTCAGTCATATCAGCTAGCTTCTCTAGATCCACGTCCTCAGCTAGGGGGACCTTCCTAACATGAACCTTAAGTATCTGCAACCTGCTCTTCCTATCAGGCGGCGGAACAAAGATTATTCTGTCGAATCTTCCAGGCCTTAGCAAGGCGGGATCCAGCATGTCAGCACGGTTCGTAGCAGCAATCACCACGACGTTTTTAAGGGTTTGTATGCCGTCCATCTCCGCAAGCAACTGATTAACTATCCTGTCAGTAACTCCGGAATCTGTTCTGAAGCCTCTTGCAGGTGCTATTGAGTCTATTTCGTCGAAGAATATTATTGCTGGTGCTACTTGTCTTGCTTTTCTGAATATTTCTCTTATTGCTTTTTCTGATTCTCCTACCCATTTGCTCAGTATTTCAGGTCCTTTTATCGCTATGAAGTTTGCTCCAGACTCCGTGGCTACAGCTTTAGCAAGCAAAGTCTTACCACAACCAGGAGGACCGTAAAGAAGAATACCCCTAGGAGGTCTTATACCCATGTTCTCGAAAACGTGCGGGGCCTTAAGAGGCCACTCAACAGCTTCCTGAAGCTGTTGCTTAACGTCTTCTAAGCCGCCTATATCAGACCACCTGACCTCAGGAACCTCGACAAACACCTCACGCAGGAGGGTGGGGTGCACGAGTTTCAAAGCTTCCGTGAAGTCATCCTTAGTTACGACTAACTTCTTCAGAACTTCAGGAGGTATCGGCTTATTCAACTCTACCTGCTCGCTTCTTAAAAACCTCCTCAGCGCTGACATAGCCGCTTCCTTTACTAGAGCTGCTAAGTCAGCGCCCGTGAAGCCGTGTGTGATGCCTGCTAACTCGTCCAGGTTCACGTTCTCCGCTAACGGGACGTTCCTCGTGTGGACCTCTAAGATAGCTTTCCTAGCCCTCTTATCAGGTGGTGGTATCTCTATCTCTCTATCGAATCTTCCCGGTCTTCTCAGTGCTGGGTCTACTGCTTCTATCCTGTTCGTCGCCCCGATAACAACTATCTTACCCCTTTCCTGCAGCCCGTCCATTAGTGTTAGTAGTTGTGCTACTACTCTTTTTTCTACTTCTCCTATTACTTCTTCTCTTTTTGGTGCTATTGAGTCTATTTCGTCTATGAAGATTATTGCTGGCGCGTTCTTCCTAGCTTCCTCGAAAATCTCCCTCAACCTCTGCTCAGACTCACCATAATACTTACTCATAATCTCAGGACCATTAATAGCTATGAAGTACGCGCCTATCTCGTTAGCGAGTGCTTTAGCGAGTAAGGTCTTGCCAACGCCTGGCGGTCCGTAAAGTAAGACACCCTTAGGAGGCTCGATCCCGAGGTGTTTGAAGAGTTCCGGATGCCTCATCGGTAGCTCAACGATCTCTCTTATCCTCTCCTTAACTTCCTCCAGATCTCCGATATCTTCCCAAGTAATCTTGGGCACGGTTCTCCTAACAACCTCTTCCTTAACGGGCTCCTCCCTCAAATCAAGGAAAGTATCGGAATCTACGTAAACCACTTGCTGGGGGTGCGTGGCGATGACGACGAACTTTATAGGTTCTGGGAGGAAGTAGTAAGATATGAAGACTACCTCACCCCTCTTCACAGGCTTGTAGAGTAGTTGTTCCTTAACGTATTCTACGAACCCCCTATCCCACCTCATGGGGATCGTTGGAGCTAACACCACCTTAGTACCCTTAACGACCTCTATCCTTCTAACCCTTACTATGTCTCCCACACCAACCCCTAAGGCCTCACGCGTGTAACCGTCAATCCTTATAGTGTAGTCATCCTCTTCCCTCAACGTAGGCAACACTTGAAGTACTGTAGAGCCTTTATCAGACTCTACCTCTATGTAGTCACCTGAGGATACGTTAAGTAGGTTCATCACTTTCCTTGGAAGCCTGCCTATCTTACGCCCAACATCCCTCGCACCAGCTGTCTCCACTCTGAGCTCGACGAAGTCTTTATTGACCATGTTCCCACACCCCGAGTACCTAATATTTTAGTGTCTCAAGGGAAATAAAATCATATCCTTTCTAGGACGTCCATCCCGCAAATCTCCATGAAGTTGCGGAGCACGACTGAAACCCCGTGAGTTACCGCGATCTTTAACGCTCTAAACCCCTCATCAGGTTCCCTCAATATGGGCTCGGTCTCATAGAACTTATTGAATATCGTGGCTAAGTTGTTAGCGTAAGCTATTAAGTCCTCAGGTTGCTTACTGACAGCCACTTCCGAGACCACCTCAGGAAACTTACTCAACTCCAAAATCAGTGTTCTCACAGGTTCTTTCCCAGCTTTCCCGTAGTCTATGGCATTAAGCTGGTGGCTCTCCGCTTTCTCGAGCACGGACCTCGCCCTAACGTACGTGTACTGTATGTAAGGTCCTGAGTTCTGCTTTAAGTCAAGGATTTTCCTGAGGTCAATCGTTAAGGTCTTAGAGGGGGATACCGATAAGATCATGTATTTGATGGCTGACCTAGCTATCTTCAAAGCTTGCTCGTCCGAGACCTCGGAACCCCTCTCCCTCATCAAGTTTTTCACCATCTCGCTAAGTCTCTCAAGTAATTCGTCGACGGTCACATACCTACCTCTCCTCCCAGACATGGAGGCTCCGGGTAGGTTGACCATTTCGTAAGAGTAGTGTATCAGGTTCTCTGCTTCTTTCTCGTACCCTAACGCGTAAAGCGCTAGCCTGAGCTGAGCTTGACTAAGAGTCTGCTCTATAGCTATAACGTTTATTACCTCATCAGCCGAGAACTCCTCAAACTTCTTCAAAGTGTAGGCGATGTCTCTCGTGGTGTAGAGTGTGGTCCCATCACTCCTCTTAAGTATTAGGGGAGGTACCTCAAGCGCTTCAGGAATCCTTAAACGCCTCCTTAATTCAGTACTGAGTAACTCATCGAAGAAGAGTGCTGGCGCGCCCTTATGAAGCCTGAAATAACCGCTACTCGAGGCTTTCTCAAGAATCTCGCTCACCCTACCCTCCCAAACCAAATCACTCTCCCAGTCCCACACGTCTATGCCGACATTCATTTTCTCGAGAGTCTCTCTAATCCCCTCAATAACCTTACTGCAAACCTTCCGGACGAAGAGGTATTCAGGCTCCCCCCTCTCATAACCCCTGAGAATCCTCAAGACTTCCAGCTCAGGATCTTCTTCACCAGCTATCTTCTCAGACAGCGCGTTAACTTCGTTAGGTATTACCTCAGCTAACTTAGCTAGATCACCCATCAAGGAATCTATCTCGCCGCGCAACTCGTTAGCCCTGCTGAAATCTCCCGCGGCCTCAGCTTCCTTCAAAGACCTCCTCAGCTTCAGTATGTCGATTATCGTCGTTGTAGCCGCGTATATCAAGCCTAGGTAGTGGTCGGGCTTCATCCCAGGCGGTATCTCAGGGAACCCCAGCTTACTATAACCGTAAGCTAGGAAAGCCGCCTGCAGACCGACGTCGTTGACGTAATACCTTCTCTGAACCTCATTACCTACGAACTTGTTAAGCCTGTAGAGGAAGTCACCTAAGACCGCGTTCCTCCCAGAACCTAGGTGGAGTGGGTGCACGGGGTTAGCCGACACGTACTCTACCACAACCCTCTTCCTAACGTGGCCGTCGACAACCCCGTACTTATCGCCGTAGCTGGTTATGGTGGTGAGTACCTGAGCGCTGAATACTGCGTAATCAACGAAGATATTCAGGTAGCCGCCAACAACAACCACCTTCTCAACCAAGTCTAGCTTCTCCAGCGATGAGGTCAGCAGGTTGACCAGATCATCTAGTGAGGTGCCGCACAGCTTAGAAAGCTTAGCTAAGTGTATGCTCAAATCACCGAACTCTCTCTTAGGGGGTTCCTCAATCATGTCTTCCAATCGGTTAAGCAGCTCTGAATCCGCGCAAACCCCGCTAAGTGCTTTACTAATCTCGTTGGACACGGAACGCTTCAGCATCCTATACGGGTTGCCTGAACCCAACCGCGTTACCTCATAAAACTAAAGAAATACTTACCTAAAAAATAGAGGTGATATCCCTGAAATCAACAGGTAGTAAAACCCCTGAGGAAACATACCACTCATACCTTTCCTCAAGATACCCTACGAAAACAGCACACCCGTCGAATTTGCCGTCACGGTCACACTTAGATATTTTCACGTTCTTTAACTGCTTTATAAAACAATTAGCTGTCTTCTTATCGTAGTAGGGGCAGATCTTGTGATACTTCTTAGCAGACTTAATCATCTTCTCAATCCACCTCTTCTTAGGATCTTCCTTGATGTGCTCGAGATGCGTTGAGGTAGTGCCCGCAGACTCCCTGACGTCGTCTCCCACCATACTTAACCAGCCTCCTACAACACTAAATCATTTTCGATTAATTTATATAAAAACTTTAAGTGCTGTGCTGGGGCGATGCGTTATCTTTTAACCTAGTTGATACCTAAGAACCGCTACGAGACCGTTAAAGGTTTTCTTAAGCCACTCATACTCGGGGATCTCGTTATTCACTACATAAACCGTGACGTTCCTCTCCTCAGCTTCCTTCAATACGTTGTCTATCTTCTCGTAATCCTCAGTCACTATCAGATACTTCACAGCCCCCATGCTTAACGCGGTAAGCACTTCCTTCTCACCATACGTGATCAGCCCATCATCCTTCGCTAGATGCGTCTTGAATTCCTCTATAGCGTCGAAGATCTTTACGTAGGAGTGTTGCTTCAGTAAATCCTTAGCTCTAATCACCAACTCCTTAAGTCCCGGAATACTCTGAGTGCTGACATCTATTAACTCAGGCACTATCAACTGCTTCAGTCTGTAATCTATTGAGTCCGACTTAATGAAGTTGTGCTTCATGTAGCCCGGACCACCTATTATTATCCCCTTAAGCTTGCCTTGCTCCAGGTATGGTAGGAAGTAGTTATTCATCTTCTCAGCGATTTTCTTGAAGAACTCCTCGGTCAGCTCTTCTATCACCCTATCAAATCTCCTCTGCGACCAACCACCTTTTGAGTGCTTCCCAGGTATGTAACCCTCTAACTCATCTAAAAGTATTATCCTGTCATTCTTTAACAACCCTATCGTAGCCTCATCCCTCTCCACGATGACTAAACCGTAAACATCAGACTCCTCAACCATGTCTTCCAGAAACTCGGTGTGGAAGTACTTATCTGTCCTGTAGAAGAACACGGCCACCTCCTCCGGAGGCTCTATAACTAGCGTTAGCGTCTCGCCGGTCTCGTCATTAACACCGGAAAATATTACTAACCCGTTAGGCGGTGTTTTAGGTATCCGCAACAACCTATCTATAGCTGACTCCAGAGCTGTCTGAACCTTAGTCTTGGTAGCTTTAAGCTTTATGTTCTCAGTTATTGACAATTCTTGACGTAGAGTGTTAACTACCTCTGAAATAGGTCTTCCAGGAGGTATGTAGAGACTGAGTAAGGTAGTGGCGTGAGCATTCCAAGTCTTCAATTTCTTTATTATTCTCTTCAGCTCCTCCCTACTCACCCTGTACTCGCTAAATCCGCGCACACCCCCAAACGACTTAATCTAGTTCCTTAATTAAATTTAGGTTTTAAGACCGTCACAACAACGTAGGTCGTTGATTACTCCAAGCCTGCTATAACGAATCTCCCGTCATTCATTACGTAGGCTTTACCTTCATTCACTAGCTTAATGAGTGCTCTCCTAATCTTGTCCTCACTGGCTAGTCCTGAGAGATAGCTGTGTAACTCCTTCACGGTCATCGGTCTCTCCCTCAGCAAATTCTTCAAGATCTCAAGTAGTTGATCCTCGTTAGGAGCTCTGAAAACAACGATATCGGAATCCTCGTAAACAACCTTGAGACCTAACTTCCTGTTCACATCACTCTTCCCGTCTGCCCTCTCCATACCGCTTCACATTTAAGACAATTATTTCATAGCTTTTAAGTTTATTAGCTTGAGAGAATTACTGTTTCAAGGTAATTTGAGTCATGGGGTGTCCGTGGTATAAAGACAACATGTGTACTTCCCCCAAGCTAGAGCAACCGTCTAGCGACCCAGTAACTATGGTGTGTGCTGGGGGGCCTAGGCAGTACAGGGAGTGCAGGTACTTCGTGGAAAAAACAGAGACTACGCAACTAGCCAGCACCGCCGTCACCGCGAGGTTTGGTAAGGCTTTATTAATGATACACTCATTAAACGAAAAACCAAGGTCTGAATGCGAGTTCTTCGTATCCGAAGATCATGAAGGGTATTACCTAGCAGGGTGTAACGTCCTTAGGAGATACTTAACCAAGTTCGAGGTACCGGACTGCGAGAAATACTGGGTTAACTGCCCCTACAGAAAAATAGAGAAGTCTTTAACGAGGGATTGAACCCAACACCTCACTAATCAATGAAGAGGTAGTTAGTAAGCTAAAGTTTTGAGCCCTACATATAATATCTGGTGGTGAGAGGGTGAAGTATAAGGAACTGCAGGAGAGGTTGAGGGAAGTAGTCAGCGCTGAAGGATACCGCACGTTCCTGAAGGATTTTTCCGATGATATCGCGAGGGCTTACGCAAGTAATGAGAGGAGGCTGGTCGTCTTATGCGGGTCAGACCCTATTAAGGTTGCTGGCTTAACGATAGATTTGATAAGGCGTTACATAAGGAAGTTAAGGAGACTCAGGAAGTCCGCTAAGCTGAGCGTCATTCACGTATTCCACGACGAATTCCCTGACGCGCGCTTGAGGGCAACACTAGTAAAAGACTTAATACTGAGTAAGAAGTTGGTAGATACTCGTGAAGTCACGATAGAGCAGGCGGTGTATGAGGCTAGCAAGAAATACCTAGGAACGACTCAAGACGTCCTCATACTAGACCTAACGAATGATTTGAAACCGAACGACGTGGGAAGGCTCATAGGGATAGTTAGGGGAGGAGGCCTCATAGTGATGTGGGGACCTCCCCTAGAGTCTTGGGAGACCGTCAAAACAATCTTTAAGAGCAATCTAGTAACGCCCAGACACCCCGAACCCAGGAATATTTTCATAAGGTATTTCGTAAGGAAGCTCATGAAGCATGAAGGAATATACTTGATAGACGCGGACACAGGAAAGCTAGTTAAGTCAGGCCAGGTCATGAGGAAACACAGCAAGGAAGTAAGGAGTGTTAAGATACCTGAGGACGCTGTGTTCCCGAGAAGCCTTTACGAGCTCGCACTAACTCAAGACCAGGTGAACGTCATCAAGTTAATCGAGGATAACTTAGTCCCTAAGCCGGGCTCCAAGCACGTAGCCGTGATAATCACTTCTGATAGGGGGAGGGGTAAGTCTTCGGCTATAGGGATAGCTATCATCGGGTTAATTAAGGAGTTGATGAAGTTCAAGAATAGGGTGAGGGTAGCCGTAACAGCGAGCGATTCTTCCGCGATTCAATCACTAATGATGTTAGCTGAGAAAGGATTAAACGCTTTAGGGCTTGAGTATAGGAAGGTGGTTAAGGAAGGAGACCTAATAGAATTGAAGGGTGATAGGTTTAGCATAGAGTACTGGGAGCCATACACAGTAACCAAGCTTAAAGTAGATGTGGTCGTGGTTGACGAGGCGGCAGGACTGCCGGTCCCCCTACTACACACGATATGGAAGAACTTTAACAGGACTATCTACGCTACCACAATACACGGGTATGAAGGGGCGGGGAGGGGGTTCTCGGTGAGGTTCCTTAAGAGGCTGAGGGAAGATCCTAAGACGTTAATGATAACCTACGAGATGAGCGAGCCGATCAGGTACTCAGCAAACGACCCTATAGAAAAGTTCCAGTTCGACGCTCTATTACTGGACGCGGAGCCGGATGAGCTGACGGACGAGGATATTAAGGAGATTGAGAGAGGCAACCTGGAGTACGTGACCTACGAACCCGAATATCTTTTCTCGGAGGCCGGAGAGAAAGAACTACGCAGTCTTTTCGGTATTTACGTCCTAGCTCATTACAGGAACGAACCGGATGATCTAGGTAGGTTAGCGGACGCACCACACCACAGCATGAGAGCCGTGAGAATCAAGTCTTCAGGTAAGATAGTTGGGGCTGCTCAATTAGCTGAGGAGGGAGGCCTCAGCGACGAGTTAATAAATGAGTTACTGGTCGGCGGTAAGATACCCGGTAACATAATACCTGATAGGCTCTTAAAGTATTTTAGGCTTAGGGAGCTCGGGAAAGGTATTGGCTGGAGGATTGTGAGGATTGCCGTACACATAGACGTGCAGGGGATGGGTATCGGGTCCTTCCTACTGAACGAGATAGTAAATGAGGCCGTGAGGAGAGGGTATTCATGGGTTGGAGCCGGTTTCGGCTTAAGCAGGGAGTTACTGAATTTCTGGCTTAAAAACAACTTCAAATTACTTCACTTATCACCGGATAGGAACCCTGTTAGCGGCGAGTACACAGCCCTGGTGGTTAGGCCGTTAAATAGTGAATGGGTTTCCTTAATAGATACTTGTGCTAAAGACTTCACGATTAGATTAATCGGTAGCTTACACACCGTTTATAGGGATTTGGAGAGCGACGTGACTTACCTCATACTTAAGTCTGGAATCAACTACCCAGAACTCTCCGAGAGATTCGAGCTCACCGAAGCACAGAAAGAACGCTTGAAACTCTACTTAGAGGGCTTAATGACCTACGAATCCGCGGCTGACGCAGTCAACTTCGCCGTACTAAAGTCGGTAGTAGAAGGCAAGTTAAACGTCTTAACCCCGCTGGAGGGTCAGGTATGCGTAGCTAGGTGCTTGAAGGGGCTGAGTTGGGAGGAAATAACGCAGGAACTGAACTACCCGTCCTCAAAAGCTGTGGTGGTTTTAAGAAAAGCTCTAGAGAAGTTATGCGATTATAAACCGCAGCGAGACGTCGGTGGTTCTTAAGTAATCACACCCCTTAAATAATTCTCGTCCTCATTAATAGTAGGTAGGAGGAATGAGTGGCGAGGAACCTAAGAAATTAAGATCACCCATAGTCACGGTCTTAGGGCACGTGGATCACGGCAAGTGCTTACACCCGGACGAGAAAGTATTGCTTACTAACGGGAAGTTAATCAAGATCTCCTCTCTTGTCAGGGGTTCGCCGCCCGACCTGAGAGCAGGGGATTACGAGGTTTTCATTAAGAGAATTCCCGTATTATCCATGGGTTTAAGCGGGTACGTGAGTAAAGCCTTAACAGAGGGTGTTTGGAGGATTAAGTATAGGGGGCATCTTTACAAGATCATCTTAAGCGACGGGAGATTCGTTAGGGTAACGCCCGAGCATCCTTTTCTAACGCCTTACGGGTGGGTTAGGGCGGATGAAATAAGCAAGCATGACATGATAGCTGTCCCGGACTCAAGCATCGTTAACAGCAACTCACCAAGTCTTGAAGACGGTGTAGGACGGGTAGTCCTTAAATCACGTGAAGTTCTCTTCATGGAAGTAAATAGCGTTGAGGTAGAAGATTATGAGGGCTTCCTATACGATCTCTCAGTCCCGGAAACGCAGTCATTCATAGCTAACGGCGTTTTAGTTCATAACACGACACTGCTTGACAAGATTAGGGGCACGGCAGTCGTCAGTAAAGAACCTGGTGAGATGACTCAACACGTAGGCGCTAGCTTAGTCCCTGCCTCAGTGATAGAGAAGATCATAACACCGCTCAAGAACATGTTCCCTATAAAGCTAACGATTCCGGGACTACTGTTCATCGACACTCCAGGTCATGAAGCGTTTTCTAATCTGCGGAGGAGGGGAGGCAGTGTTGCTGATTTCGCTATATTGGTGATCGATATCATGGAGGGCGTTAAGAAGCAGACGTTGGAGTCTATAGAGATTTTGATGAGTAGGAAGGTTCCTTTCGTCATAGCAGCTAACAAAATCGACAGGATCCCGGGCTGGAAGAGTTTTCAGGACACACCCTTCACTCTGAGCGCGAGGAATCAAAGCAAGCAAGCACTGGAGGAACTCGATAAACGAATATACACCCTGGTAGGTCAGCTCTCGCAAGTCAACGTGCCTTCCGAAAGATACGACAAAATAAGAGATTTCAGGAAGGCAATAGCGATAGTCCCTATATCAGCTAAAAGCGGTGAGGGTCTTGCCGAGCTACTGGCAGTGCTTGCCGGGATCATACAGAGGTTCTTAACGCATAGGATAATGTTCACGTGGGGCCCTGCTAAGGGGGTGGTTCTCGAGGTCAAGGAGGTTCCGGGCTTAGGTCATTGTGCTGACGTAATAATATATGATGGGATACTTAGGAAGAGCGATATCGTGGTCTTGGGAGGTTACGAAGGACCTGTCGTAACGAAGGTTAGGGCTTTGCTGATGCCGAGACCTCTTGAGGAGATGCGTGTAGCTGGTGAATCGAACTTCATCAACGTGGATGAGGTGGTTGCCGCGGCCGGGGTTAGGCTAAGCGCTCCGGAGATCGAGAAGGTTGTTGCGGGAGCGCCGCTCCAAGCAGTGGAGAGAGAGGAGGAAATCGAGGAGGTGAGTAAGAGGGTAGCGGAAGAGTTAATGCAGGTCAGGTTTTCTAAGAATATAGTCGGTGTTGTAGTTAAGGCAGATACCCTGGGAACTCTGGAAGCGGTGGTCTCAATGCTTGAGAATAGGGGGGTGCCGGTAAGGCTAGCCGACGTAGGTCCCCTGACCCGTAGGGAGGTCATAGAAGCTTCCATAGTAGCTAAAGAAAACAAGTACTTAGGCGTCATACTACTCTTCAACGTGAAAGCACCTCCAGACATAGAAGAACTAGCTCTTAAGGAGGATGTGAAGATCTTTAGAGACAACATAATATATAAGCTCATCGAGTCCTACGAGAACTGGGTCACTGAAGAAAAGTTGAGAGAAACTTACGAGAAAGCTTTGAAAACAGTTTTCCCAGCTAAATTCCAGGTCTTGCCGGGATACGTGTTTAGGAGGAGTAGCCCAGCTATCGTGGGGGTGAGAGTTTTAGGAGGCGTTATAAGACCTGGATACAGGATCATGAGATCGGATGGAAAACCATTAGGAAGGATCAATCAAATACAGCTTAAGGGCAAGCCATTACAGGAGGCGAGATCAGGTTCTGAAGTAGCCGTCTCAATAGAGGGGGACGTCCTAGTAGGCAGACACTTCGACGAAGGCGACATACTCTACACAGACCCAACAGAAAAAGACTTAGAGACCTTCATAACAGACTTCAGAAACGAGTTAAGCAACGAAACAATCGAATTGATAAAAGAAATCATAAAAATCAAACAAAAAGAAGATAAGAAATTCGGTCTAAGCATTCTCTTTAAACTAAGAGAGTTCACAACAGGGCTTCAACACTAGTGAGTTACCTCACAGAGGCTGACTGGTTTCAGCCCTGAAGGATTTCAAACATTAACGTCTTTAAATTTTAAATGATAGTGACTCGGTATTCTTACAGGGACTCCGGTGGTTTGGTCTAAGTCTTACGGGTCCTCCGCGATACCTTTTATAGGTATGTTACTTTTGGTTGCACTCATTCTTTTAGGGCTTACTGCCTGGGTCGTTAGCGGTATCTTAGAATGTAATGCGTTATGTGAGGAGTATCCTTGGTACTGTAGGAGGGATTCGTGGAGTTGTGAAGTTAGGTACCCGAACTACATTAGAGTGGACTACGTTTTTCCGGTATTCTTAGGTTTTTTCGCGTTGATATTTGTTCTAGGGGTTGCCAGAATATTGTTTTCAGACATAAGTTACGTTGAGGTTAGTGGGAGAGGGTTCCTGATAGTTAGGGGTTACTTACGCAGACGCGAGACCTTAATAAGTAAAGAGGAGATCCAGGAAGTGAGGTTTCAGCACCACAAACTAATCTGGCTTTACCCTATCTTCCTCAAGGGGTGGTCAGCGCCGGTCCTACTTTACTCGGGGGCCGGGGTAGCGACGATCGTGACTAAGTCAGGGCTTAGGGTAGTGATACCGATTCACGCAGGTGACCTACTGAAGTTTGCGAAAGCAGTTGAAGAAGAGGTCGGGGTTAAGGTCGTTGAGGCCGCGTAGCAGCACCCTTACTTGAGATATAGGGTTATTAGAAGTCGCCGCACGTCTCTGAGAATACTACCTTGATTTCGTACTCAGCTCTCTCCACCGAGTCAGCGGCGTGAACGATGTTCTCCCTTATCGATAGTGCGTAGTCTCCTCTTATAGTGCCTGGGGACGCCTCCCTACCGTCTGTAGACCCTATTAAGTTTCTCACGACCTTAACTGCTTCATCGCCTTCAACGATCATCGCTATTATAGGTCCGGAACTCATGAACTCGATTAAGTCTTTATAGAATGGCTTACCTTTATGGACGTCGTAGAGTTGCTCAATGCATTCTATGCTAGGGTATATCATCCTCAAACGAGTTATTTTAAGACCTTTGTTCTCGATTCTTCTTATTACCTCGCCTACCAACCCTCTCCTAACTCCGTCAGGCTTGACTATCAGTATGGTTCTTTCCAGCAATCTCAAGCCCTCGAGCCCTTCCTACCCAGGAAATACTTAGACCACGGAATTCTTTTCGGGTCTCTGCCTAGCTTATAATTCTTAAAACACTTGCTGGAGCAGAAGTGGAGGAGCGTGCCATCATTCTTAACTAGCGTTAGCCCGGTACCGGGAGGTATCTCGCTACCGCAGAAAGAACACTTATCCACCCTCACCATCAGCAACCACCCTACCTTCTGGCAGTAAGCTTCCTAGCCTCCCTCTCAGTCTCCCTCAAAATTATTATGTCCCCGACGCGTACGGGGCCCTTCACATTCCTCGTAAGTATCCTGCCCTTATCCCTACCCTCGAGAACTCTAACCCTAACCTGAGTAATTTCCCCAGTAACGCCTGTGCGACCTATTATCTGAAGTACCTCAGCCGGAAACCCGAACTCCTCAGTAACCTCGGTGGGTTGCTGCGTTATATCGACTTTCTTACCCTCCTCGCTCACTCCTCAACACCTTAAAGATGATTTGAAACACACTTATAAGTATTATTCCCTCGTTACTCGAAAATAACGTAGCTTTCAAAAACGTAGAAAAAAGAGGTTTTGAGATTCGTGTTTTCAGTTCTTACTAGGCTCCCTTAGCTTTAAGATCTTGATAAGCTTTAGAAAGCTCCTCTATTAATTCCTTAGCCTGCCCCGGCTCCACTATAGCTACTGCCGCAGCACCTACTTGAAGTCCTGCTTCCTCACCTAATCTCTTCTTGCTGGGGACGTAAACATACGGTATTTTCTTCTCCTCACACAGCAACGGAAGGTGCATGACTACCTCAGGAGGCTCCACGTCCTCAGCTATTACCACTATCTTGGCTAAGCCTCTCTCAACGGCTTTAGTGGTCTCGTTAGCCCCCCTCCTAACCTTCCCGCCAGTCTCCCTAGCTTTCTTAACGGCTTCGTACGCTTTCTCAGCTATTTCCGGGGGTGTCTTAAACTTTATGTGAACGGGTTTACTCATCCTCATCCCCTCCGGTCGTCGTACCAGAGATTATAGGGGGCGTAAGACTTATAAGCTTTTAATAAAGCGTTAACGCGTTCCTCACTCATGCATGAACACTGCCTCAATAACGTCTTCCTTACTTAATGCTTGCTTACGTATCTTAACGAAGCCGTACCTAACTAACTGCACTTTATCCCCTTGTCTCAACTCCGTCAACGCCGGCTCACCTAAGCCGCCCACCCTCATCAACTCAAGATCTCTTGGAACCAGTATTCTTAACGCCACGTTACTGCCTGCAGGAACCCACTGTATTATGGGCATCCTAGCATCCCTCGCTTGCTTTAAGTCTCTACCCATATACTCACCAATTAGAACGCCCTCCCCAACCTCAGCTATCCTCACATTACATAACTCCATCAACCTGAAAGCACCTATCCTCACAACCTCGTTTAAGTCGCTACGATCTATAAACACTCGTAAAGTACCTGAAGAAACGTCGAGAGATACCTCCCTACTACCCAAAGACGAGTTCTCAGGATGGTTAGATAAGACCACCCTATCAGGGCCCGGGTAATTAAGAACCCTCAGCTCCACAGGATTGAAAACCGCCATCAACCTCTTAGTATCCCTGTCTATGAGTTTCCTGTTTAAAGCAGCTATGTTATCCCAGCTTATGGAAGCATCACTCAACTTAACGCCCACGTCCAAGATTATCTCACGTATGGTCTGAGCTTCAATACCTCTATTCCTTAACGAAGCTATCGTGCCGAACCTGATGTCTGAAGGCCCCTCGAACTCCCCCGGCCTACTAGATATTAATTCCTTTATCTTAGACTTACTTAAGATGAGCCCCTCTAGGTTGAGCCTACCTAAGTTCAGCACGACAGGGTATACCCAGCCGAGGTGTTGGTACACGTATCTCTGCTTAACAGTATTAAGTGAGTGCTCCCTACCCCTAAGTATGTGGGTAACCCCCATTAAGTGGTCGTCAACCCCGGCCGCGAAGTTATACGTAGGCCAGACAACATACTTAGAACCCACCACGGGGTGTGGGTGTTTGTCAGTGTCTATGATCCTGAAAGCAACCCAATCAATCACGGAGAAATCCGGGTGATTTAAGTCTGTCTTTATCCTTAGTACGGCCTCGCCCTCACCGAAGAAGCCTGACCTCATCTTATCGAAAAGCTCTAGGTTCTTCTCCGGATCCACATCTCTGTGCGGGCACGCCGCACGCCTCGACCTAAACTCCCTGAAAACTTTCTGAGTGCATAAGTCGACGTACGCGGCACCCCTACTCAAGAGCTCTCCAGCGATCTCGTAATATAGCTCCATCCTCAGAGACTGGACGTATTCCTCCCCCCACTCAACACCCAGCCACCTTAAGTCCTCCCTGATCTGACGATAAGCTTCCGGGATAGGCGTCTTTATCCTAGGATCCGTGTCCTCAAAACGCAGTATCATGACACCATCATACATCCTCGCGTACTCGTAACTCAGTATGGCGGGCCTGGCGTTCCCTAAGTGTATGTAGAAGTCCGGGTTTGGCGCAAACCTAGTCTTAACAATTTTATACCGATCTACTTGAGGGAGTGGTGGCAACCTCTTTTTCTCTTCTTTTTCCTTCCTCTGCTCCAGCAACTCAGGAAACTCACTAATCAAGAGCTTCTTCTGCTCCTCAAAACTCAGCGAATTAACTTCCTTAACGACTTGAGAGACGTACCTAGCTAAATCCTTAGCTAAAGGCTTCAGCTCAGGATGCTCCCCCAGAACAGCACTTATGACAGGTCCTTCTACAGCTTTCCCACCATGCTCGTAAGCATTCTTGAGAGCCAGCCCCCTAACCAGCCTCTGAATCTCTGAAGGTATACGTTCCTCACTCACTACCACCACCTCCCTTCTTAATAAAAACTAAGATTTTAGAAGGCCTTGATGTAGGTACCTCATAAACTAGCACCACGAAACCCTCAACGTCGGACCTCAAGCTCCGTACCTCCCTCTTACCAGTTATGACATACCCTAACTTATCGCCACGCTTGACGCGATCCCCCTCCTTAACGCTTACGAAGACCTCACTACCGCTCAGCTCCGTGACCACTAACTCATCGCTTGAGCTAACCTCAACGCACTTACCCGTAACTTCATCGCAGACCGAGATATCGGGTCTCTGCTGAGACAGCAAAACATTAACTAACTCGTGGCACTGAACACTCTTAACGACATCGTTTGTTTTAGTGTAGCATTTGGGCTGGCTATACGATGTTGGAGGGTCTAGGAAACTCTTACGTCCCTCTTCAGGACTCAGGCTCATTTAGTAATTCCTCGCGGTAACGAACATCGCTAAATCTCGCAGTAAGTCTTTAGCTTCTTGATCAACAGGCTTCACCCTACCTAGCGCTTCAAGACCTTCCTCAAGATATTTATCAGCTAAGCTATCAGCGAATTCCACCGCCCCGGTAGACTTAATGAGCTCGGCTAAACTACTGAGTTCCTCAACACTCGCGTCCCTCCTACCCAGAGTGCTCATCAGCTTCCTCCTACCCTCAGGCCCTAACCTGCTTAAGGCGTGAATAACTAAGATCGTCTTCTTCCCCTCCCTCAAATCACTGTAAACGGGCTTCCCTAAAACAGATTCGTCAGCAACTAAACCGAGCACGTCATCCCTTATCTGGAAAGCTATCCCAACACCCTCAGCAAACTTCTCTAAGTTAGCGATCTCGTTTTGAGGAGCGCCTGCCAGGAGAGCCCCGATAACTAAGCTTGACTTGAAGAGAGCCGCCGTCTTCTTGTAGACCATGCTCAGATACTCATCAAGCGTGACGTCCCACCTACGCTCAAACTCCATGTCTAACGCCTGACCCTCCGCGACTGTGACGGCAGCCCAGGCAAGCTCCCTAAACGCGTTAACTAACCTGTCAGCACTCACCAACCCTGAAAGCCTCCCTAAAGCCTCGAAAGCCTTAGCGAAAAGTAAGTCGCCGGCAAGTATCGCCATATCCTCACCGTAGATAGTGTGGACCGTCGGGACCCCCCTGCGGAACGCGTCTTTATCCATTATGTCGTCATGAACTAACGTGAAGTTATGCAAGATCTCGACCGAAGCCCCCGCGAGAATCCCTATACGTTCTTCAAGACCGAACATCCGAGCGCTCAAGACGAGAGCTAAAGGTCTTAACCTCTTACCGCCGGCCTTAATTAGGTGGTATGAAGCCTCGTAAAGTTCCTGAGGCCTCCCCCTAACCACCTCGTTAATCACCTTATCTACCTCGGAAGCTACGTGCTTGGCGTAGCTCATCAACTTACTGAAGTCTTTACTCACCCAACACACCCTAAGTCATAGAGTAAAACCTAAGAATTTAAACGGAAAACCCTCTGCACGCGAGCCATTCTCTTAAAATAGACGTGATTACGACGGGCTTACGTCTCAACTCGTTAAGGTCTTTACTCCCGGTCAACGCTACTAAAGCTTTAATACCGTGAATAAACGCTTGCAGAAACTCTTCTAGGTAGCCACCGTAGTAAGCCCTGAGAACAGGGGCCGCAAGACCTACTAAGTCAGCCCCAATCCTTAACGCCTTAACAGCGTCGACTGAGGATCTGATACCTCCTGAACCGATGATCACGGATTCGGGGGCAGCTCTCCTAGCTTCTATTATTGAAGCGGCTGTAGGAATCCCCCAGTCAGCCACGTTCTCAGCGATTAACTCCTTAAGTTTATCGTTTTTCTTCCGCGCCCTATACTTCTCCACGAGTACCCAATTAGTTCCCCCAGCTCCGGCCACGTCAAATATCTTGACCCCGGCCTCACTCAATTCTTTAACGACTTCGTATGAAAGACCCTGACCCACCTCCTTAATCATTAAGGGTGTGGAGAACTCTCTGGTATAGAGTCGTACCTTAGACATTAAGCCGCTGAAGTCAGGTGTTCCCTCAGGTTGAGCGACTTCCTGAGTTAGGTTTAAGTGGACGGCTAGGGCGTCAGCGTTTATCATCTCTATCAACTTACTTATCTTATCCAGGTCATATCTCACGAACTCGTGCGCCCCTATATTACCAATTACCGGGACGTTCTTGGCGTACTCTCTAACTATCCTGAAGGTCTGCTCAACCCCCGGATCCTCGACGGCAGCTCTCTGACTACCCACCCCTAAAGCAATCCCGAATTTCTCCGCGGCTTCCGCGAGCTTACCGTTTATTTCCTCAGTGCCTGGAGCTCCCCCCGTCATACCAGTGATTATTAGGGGGGCTTTCAGGACTTTCTTAAGGAATGAAGTCTCTATATTGACTATACTCAGCGGTATCTCGGAAGAGGCTTGATGAACTAAAAACACGTACTCAAACCACGTGGTGTTAGGGCCTTCCACCCTCTCCTTCAGAACCACGTCCACGTGTTCCAGCTTCCTTAAACGTGACTCGTTGTTTAAACCCATAAAACAGACCCTACTACATTCTTTCCTTTAAGAGCGTTTAATAAGTTATTCGGTATGAAGCCGTTGACTACGTAGATTGTCACATCCCTAACATCTAAAAGTAGAGACTTTCTTAGCTTACTGAACATCCCTCCAGTAACGTCGGGAACCTCCCAGAAGCTAGCTTCCTTCAACGCGTCACTTAACCGCATATTACTTAAAACTCGCGCGTCCTTATAGAGCTTAGGGTCCTTGTCGTACACGCCGTCAACGTCGGTAACGAAGATTACTTTCCTCAAGCTTAAAGACTTAGTCAGGTACCACACGATATCATCGCCTGAGAGGACTTTAGGTTCCTTGCCTGAGAGAACGACGTCGCCGTAAAGAACCGGAACCACGCCTGAATTCATGAGCCTCCTCACAACACTAAAATCGCATTCCCCGAAACCTACCCCCCAACATATTGATCTAGGCGGTATTCTGACCGCCGGTATCTCAGAAGCTAACAGAGCTTCAGTTACTAGGTGGTTAAGGAAGTCCATGTAAAAAGCTACCCTAGCAAAACACTGGGTATTCACGTAACCTATCTCCTCAACACATTCCCTCACTAACGAGTGACCGAAAGAACCGCCGCCGTGAACTAGCACGACCCCATGATCACCGCCTCCACGCAGGAACTCAGATATCTCGTCAGCAAGCCTCGACATAACGTCTGAACGTGTTGAGAAAGGCTCGCTTTTCCTCGTTATGACAGAGCCTCCCAGCTTAATCACTACACTCACTTAATAATCACCTCAGCGCTGAAAGCCTTGTCGAGATCCGGGAATATAATCACTAAACCCTCCCTCTGAGGTGGTGCGACACCGTATAGTGCATACCATAAAGCGTTATACAGTCTTAAGAGCCCCTTTAATTCCCCTGCTTCCCTCAAGTTACTGAAGATATTTATTATTACGCTACCCACTAAGTGGGTTAAGTGGTCAGCGAACGGCAGATTATCGAGAGGGTGGAGCTCCACCTCAGAAACACCGGTTATTTCAGCTATCAACGCTTTATCGAGTTCCACGTACTCCTCACCGAGCCTCCATATATAGGGTTTCCCAACCAAGTCAGCGAGCCTCATGCCGAGAACGCTGTGCGGGAGACCTATTTTAGAGTCTATTCTCCAAGCAGCTTCAATCACGTCTCTGTCTAGCTTACCGCCCAGCAACTCAAGGATTGTGTTAGTAGCGTGTACGTACGTATACTCCCTTAAGGAATTCTCTGAAGCCCTCACCCTCAACTTCAAGAAGAACTCCATACCTAATTCCGAGGAAAGAGACTTAATGAATTCCCAGATCTTACCCTCAACAAGCCGTGGGTCAACAGAACCGGAGACCGTGATTTCTGAGGCGCTTTCCGTCATCTCAGCGCTTGTGTGTATTTCGTACGTTGTCGGGAAAAATATTATTGGGTTATGCCTCTTAGGTATGGGTATATGGAATAACGGGGCCCACACGCAGCTACTCCTAGCAAGCATCACCTCCACACAACCTCCGAGATCCTTGGTTAGTGAAAAACGCGTGTATTACTTGAGAATCCTGACGGCTGAGTAACCAACGACTAACGACTTATCGCCTGACACATCCCCTGAGGTCCCGTATTTCAGGACTTCAGCCCCTGAAGAACCGCTTAACTTAGCGTAGTAAAGCAGAGTCATTACGGGGGCTACACCACACATCGATATGTTCTTTCTTAAAACTACGTCAAACAATCCTACGGGATCTAATGATTTTATCTTGTCTAAGACTATCTTGTCTTTCTCAACCGCTCTCTCATGAGGCTCGTAATGGGTTAAATCAGTTGAAGCTATGACTACCACGTCTCTCCCAAGCTTTGAGGAAGCTTTAAAAATGGAAGCGGCTAAGTCCTCCGAGATTTCGGGGACTTGATACATGATTGCTATAGGGACTATGCTCACGTCTTTGAAGAGATACTGTAAGAAAGGTATTTGAACCTCGATTGAGTGTTCCTCGTAGTGTGCTAGCTTGTCCGGCCTGGCGTACCGCGAGTTACTTATTATTTCCTTAGCTAGGTCTACGTCGACATTAGCGCGTCCCAACGGGGTTTCCCAAGCCCCCTCACTCCACACCGAGACCGCTTCCCCGGCGCCCGTGTGGTTAGGCCCGAGTAACACAAACACCTCCGGTTTTCCCTCGGAAGCTAGCCTCGCGTAAGAATGTGCTGCTATAGGACCGCTGTAAATATATCCTGCGTGAGGCACCACGAAACCTATGCTCTCCTTATTCCTCACTTCCGAGACTCGGGGGATGTGTCCTGGACCGAGCTTATGTGTGAAAGCCCACTCAATCTGCTTAATTAAGGATTCTCTCCTTCCCTCATAAAAATAACCAGCTACGGCCGGCCTCCTCACACTCATTTACTTAACACCTTAGTCTCGAAAGCGTCCGGACCCACGCTTAGCTCGCCGGTTGGCGGTAAGACCCCTCTCTCCCTAAGTACTTGCCTGGTTAACAACCAGTAGATAACGGCTAGGGACTTCCTACCCTTATTATTGCCTGGAATCACTAAGTCGATGTTGCTAGTCTTGGAGTCCGTGCTGACTATCGCTACTACGGGTATCCCTATCCTGGAAGCCTCAATGAGTGCTTGCTGATCTACTCTAGGATCCGTCACGATGAGTACCTCAGGCTCTATGTAAATGCTTAAGTTAGGGTTTGTGAGCGTCCCCGGTATGAACCTGCCTACGATAGATTTACCGCCGGTCAACTCAGCGAATTTCTGGACGGGCTGGAAACCGTAAGGTCTTGCTGAGACAGCTAAGACCGCGTCTGGCCTAAAGCTAGCTATGAATTTCCCGGCTATGCGGATCCTCTCATCAATCTTCTTCACGTCTATTATGTAGGGCCCGTCAGGTCTCTGCCTGTAAACGAATTTCTCCATGTGTTTGGTGCACATGTAGGTACCTATGTGAACGCCTGCTTCCAAGTATATGTTGAGCGGAACTAGGAGCTCACTACCGGCTAACTTCTCGCGATCAACGTCCTCGCTCATGTGTTCACACCTTCCTACTATACATGACTAACTCCTCAATTAAGTCTAGGTGCGAGATAAACATTCTCCTACAGCAATACCTCTTAACACCTAGCTCGTCAAGTACTTTCCCCGGATCTTTACCGAGCTTAACGCCCTCCACGAAAGCCTCCCACTTATCCCCTATCACCGCGCCGCACGTGAAGCATCTTACCGGGATAATGACCATCCCGCATCACCTGTAAGACTTCTGCCTAAACCTCCTCGCGGAGTACCTCATCCACTTCTCCGGCTCAGTCCTCCTAGGATCCCCGGCAATCATTGACCTAGAGTACTCGTTGAATATTCTCTTAAGTTCCTCATTACCTGTGTAACTCAGTAGAGCACGCGCTATCGCCGTCCTAACAGCGTCTGCTTGAGCCATCACGCCACCCCCTCTCACGTACACACGTATATCGACCTTATCCCAGACCTCCTTACCAGCCAGTAGCAAGGGCTCCATCATCTTCATTCTAGCAACCTCAACAGGCCATATCTCGATAGGCACGCCGTTAACCCAGACTCTCCCCTTCCCCGACTCTACGACTGCCTTAGCTATCGCTGTCTTACGCTTACCTACCGCGATGACTACCTTCGATCCCTGAAGTCTTGCCTCACTCATTTCCTCCCCCTCCACCCGAGGGCTGCCGCTATCTCGGCTACGGTGACCACCCTCCTTGATTTACGAGTAATTAACTTAACCATCTCCTTGCCCTCCAACTCCTTAGGAACGCCTACAAATACCTTCAACTTACTCAACCTGGCTCGACCCTTATTAAAGCTCTTTGGTAGCATGCCCCGTACGGTGTACTTAACTATAGAGACAGGGTTTCTGGGCCTCTTAGGAGAGCTTTTCTCAGGATTTCTTAAAGTTCTTAGGGAAAGCCAGATCTTGTAGCCTTCGATAACCCTCTGCTTCTCACCGCTAACCACGGCTTTCTCAGCGTTAACTACGTAGACCTTGTAACCTTCCTTAAGTAGTTGAGCTACCTTAGAAGCTAGCCTGCCTAATATAGCTCCCTCAGCGTCTATGATGATCTCCTTCCCTACCTCAGCGTCCTCAGCGCTCATACCACCACCCTAACACCACTCCCTCTAGGATTAACTCTAACCAAGTCTTTAATACTCATTACCTGACCGCCAGCACTCCTGACCTTCTCGACAGCTTTAGGTGAGAAACTATAAGCCGCTACCACTACCTTCTTGCTTATATTACCAGCACCTAACAGCTTCCCAGGAACTACCACTACGTCGTTAGGTGAAGCCACCCTCTCCAACTTAGAAACGTTAACAGCTACCCTACTCCTAGAAGGCCTCTCCAGTATGTCAGCTACGTAATCCCATACAGGCGCTTTATACTGATTAGCTGCTTTCCTCAACTCCTTGATCAGGGTTCTTAAAGTGATGTTCGTAGGTCCCGTACGCCGCATCATCACCCACCACTCTGAGCTTTAATAGAGTCTAAGATACTTAAAAACTTATCAAGCTTCGATATGACTATCTTGAACGCTTCACGCACTATTGTCTCCGGTTTTAAAGAACCGGAGGATTCTATCGTTAAGTAGAATTCATCTTCTTTAAACCCTAACACCACCGCCTCGACGGGACAGGAGTTAACGCATTGCCTACAGAGAATACATCTCTCATCATACGTTCTTATCTTGCCGTTCTCCAGCGCTAGCGCGTTCCTCGGGCAAACCTCAACACACTTACCGCACAGAGTGCATAATTCTTCCTTGATCGTTAATCTCGCTGAATAAGTGACTGTGGAGACGGTTGCCGGCGACCACTTAATGTGTTCTACGCCTCTCCCCAGCCTAGCGTAAGCCTCTAAAGAGATTTCTTGATTAGGCCCGAGAACGACTATCGGTATCCCCTCATACACGGGTCTTACGTCAGGGTCTGTAACAGGTTTTAGATCACCTGAATACACTGTCTTAATCTCGCCTTCCTTAGTTGAGGCATGGAGGGATAAGACAGCATAGCACTCAACAGAGCTCTCAGAGCTTTTACCAGCACACTCCTCAGGACTCTTATACTTCCTTAAAGCTTCCTCGGAATTCAGCGGTATTAAGCCGAGCCTATGAGCTATTATCTCGTCATGAAGGACCGAAGTATTGTTGTTGAATACCACGAAATCTACGGCCATGGAAGGAACGTACTCTATGGAAGCTCTCCTAACAGCGTTTAAGAGAGCTAGTGGGACCCCCTTGAAGAGAAGCTTGAGGCGGTTACCGCTCCTCTCAACTACCTCGATTGAGTAAGACACTTTACACCCTCCTACCTCTCCTGCCGCCGGGTCTCCGCGTAGTGTCGTGTGGGATAGGGGTCACGTCCTCTATACGTCCAATAATAAATCCTGTCCTAGCTAAGGCTCTTATAGCTGCTTGAGCGCCTGGTCCAGGTATTTTAGGTCCGTGACCTCCCGGACCCCTAACCTTTATGTGTATGGCGTTTATCCCCTTATCCATAGCTTTCTGAGCCGCTCTATAAGCTATCAACATCGCTACGTAAGGGGAAGGCTTCTCCCTATCAGCTCTCACCACCATACCTCCGGACATGGTAGCCACGGTCTCGGCACCGCTTAAGTCGGTTATGTGGACTATCGTGTTGTTGAATGAGCTATATATGTGAGCAACCCCCCACTTAAGCTCTCTCGAAGTAAACGCCATGGATTCTCACCTACTCATTACTCGCTACTTCCTCGAGGGATTCCTCCTTCTTAAACCTCGCAGCTACTGGCGAGCCCGGCGTGAAACCAATTAATTGTTCTTTCTCCCTATCAACCAGATAGCCCGGAGACCTCACCTTCCTACCACCGACAGATATGTGGCCGTGAACTATTAACTGCCTCGCCTCGTGGATGGTCCTAGCTAACCCCTTCCTAAAGACTATGGTCTGCAGCCTCCTCTGAAGGACATCCTCGACAGTCAGTCCCAGAATATCGTCTACAGTGCCTTCCTCCTTCTGAAGGAGTCCTAGATTGTAAAGCTTCTTAGCTAAAGCTCTTTCTCTCGCAGATCTCTCGTCCGGAGGTAGTGAGAGGAGTGCTTTAGCCCTATTCCTAATATTCCTCAGGAATGTCTGAGCAAGCCATAACTCTCTCTTATTCCTTAACCCGTACTTACCCACTAACTCCATCTCCTCAATTAGCCTGTCCTTAATCCATGGGTGACCGGGTTTCTCCCACTTCTTCCTGGACTTCCTAGGATCGCCCATTAAAGACCACCCAGCGCTTCATCACTCCTTCTTCTGTTGCTGTTGCGCAGCCTTACCTTTAGTAACCCCTACTACGGGCCCTATCCTGCCCGTAGTGTGGGTTCTCTGACCTCTAACCTTAAGACCTAACTGATGTCTTATACCTCTCCAGCTCCTCGTCTTTATTTCCCTCTCTATATCACTCCTAGCCTCAAAAATCAGGTCAGCCGATATTAGGTGCCTATCCTCCCCTGAAGCGTAGTCTTTCCTCCTATTAAGATACCAAACAGGAATACCGTACTTTAACGGGTTGTTGATGACGTCCTCTATCCTACGTACATCAGCATCGCTTAAGTAACCTATACGGGACTGAGGGTCTAACCCGACAATCCTCGCAATGGCTAGCCCAGTATGGTACCCGATCCCCTTTATCTTAGCTAAACCATAAGGAATAAGCAAATCTCCGCTGACATCAACGCCAGCGATCCTTACTATGTGCCTGAACCTACCCTCACTCATCTCATTATTCACCGCATACCTAGATTAAAGATTGACGACAGTATATAAGTTTTTATTTAGAATCGCTCGCTACCTACAGGTAGAGTCGGTAAAGGTCTGTTCTCCTTAATTGAAGGACGGGGAGCTTCTTCCTAACCTCACTCACTAAATCTATATCCACGTCTAACTCGTAATATTTCTCCCCAACACCTAAGTCCAGTATTTGCGTTCCCCACGGATCGACCACGAGGGATCTCCCAGTATATTCATCCCCGTACTGGACTGCTACAGCAACGTAGATAGTGTTTTCGTGGGCTCTAGCCCTAGCCAGGAAAGAAAGTGTTTCCTCCTTCAACGGTCCCTTAAACCACGCGGATGGAATCACCACGAGCTCAGCACCGTTTAACGAGTAAATCCTGAAGAGTTCAGGGAACCTTATGTCGAAGCATATGGCTACGGCGATCTTAGCTTTCCCTATATCTACCA
>JAJHQR010000048.1 GCA_020833255.1 Desulfurococcaceae archaeon
GTGTATATTCTTTGGGTGGTTTTGTGAGTGAGGTTAGGCTAGGGTTGAATATCGTTCAGGGTGTGGGCGGCTCGACCGTGATGGTCATGAAGGTTAGTAATGTCTACGTATCTACGAGGACTAAGTATCAGGAGGTTCAGATTGTGGATTTAGAGGGGTTTGGGAGGGCTTTGGTTTTAGATGGGTATGTCCAGTCTACGGAGGTTGACGAGTTCCTCTACCACGAGTCTTTGGTGCAACCGGCCATGACCACACACCCTAACCCGGCTAGAGTCTTGATAATAGGTGGTGGTGAGGGCGCTACTCTGAGGGAGGTTTTGAAGCATGGTACCGTCGTTGAGGCGGTCATGGTGGACATAGACGGTGAGTTAGTGGAGTACGCTAAGAAGTATTTGGGGGTCATGCATAGGGGGTCCTTCAACGACCCGAGAGCTAAGGTCTTGATAATGGACGGTCTCAAGTACGTTGAGGAAGCTCCTCAAAACTACTACGACGTGGTGGTAAGCGACCTCACAGACCCTTACGGACCCGAGATAAGCAGGCTACTATACAGTGCTGAGTTCTACTCTAAGGTGAAGAAGTTGATGAGGGGTGACGGGATACTGGTCACTCAAGCAGGCAACTCCTTCTTCTTCCCGAAAGTGTATGAGGGGATAGTGAGTAACTTGAAGGAAGTCTTCAAGATCGTGAGGGAGTACTGGACTTGGATACCTTCATTCGGCTACGCGTGCAACTACGTCATAGCTTCAGACAAGCACGACCCACTACTCCTAACGCCTGAGGATGTGGAGAGGGTTCTCAGGAGCCGCGGCGTCGTGAACAAGTATTACGACGGAAACCAACACTACGCGATGTTCAGGAATAAGGTGCTTACTAGACGTGAGGGGACCTAACCAGTCTTTTCTTCGGACCTACCCTCAGGCGTTTTAAGAATCTCCGCAATCTTCCTAGCCATCTCCTCAAAAGATTTGGTGACGGGTGTTTCAGGGTATGCCAGCACGTAGGGTCTGCCCTCGTCGTTAGCCTCGCTTATCCTCGGGTCTAGAGGTATCTCGGCTAGGAGTGGTATGCCGTACTTCTCTGAGAGTATTCTCCCCGAGCCCTTACCGAACACCTTGTACGTCTTCCCGGTGTCGGGGCAGTAGAACGCTGACATGTTCTCCACGACCCCGATAGGTCTCTTCCCTAAGCGTTTGTAGAACATTATCGACCTACCGACGACGAGCACGGAGACTTCTGAAGGTATCGTGACGAAGACGACGCCGTCAATCTTCGGTATTTCCTGAGCCACGGTTATCGCTTCATCACCGGTTCCGGGAGGCATGTCGATGACTAGGAAGTCTAGGTTACCCCACGAGACGTCTGTTATGAATTGGAATATGGCCGTGGTCTTTATAGGCCCTCTCCAAATAACCGGCGTGTCATCGTCTTCTAGGAGGAAGTCTAGGGACATCACCTTAAGTCCTAGGGGTCCTTGAGCCGGCTGTATGCCGCCGGATAAAGCTATTAGTCTCTGACCCCTGATACCGAGCATCTTAGGTGCTGAGGGTCCGTGGAAGTCTATATCCATTAAACCGACCTCGTAGCCGAGGGTCTTGAGGGTTAGGGCGAGGTTTGAGGCTATGAAGGACTTCCCCACACCGCCCTTACCTGAGGTAATCGCTACTACGTACTTAACGTTTTTAAGCTTCTCTAGCGCTGCCTGCTTACGCGGGTCCGTGATCTTCGGAGGCATCCTTATGCTAGGACCTCTTCCCTCCACTCAATACACCCCTCTACCTAACGTTAACAACGTTAAAAACGGGTTATTAAGGATTAAGTGTATGCCACGTCAGTTAGGGTGAAGGTGATCTCACCACTACTTGAGGAGAGAATTGCTTTCAAGGGTATTCTAGTCTCCTTATCTACCCATAAGGTCAGGGTTATCGTCTCGTTCCCGCTGTCTATCACGTACTTATAGACTTGAGTCGACCTAGCGTTAGTGGTTGTCTTGAGTTTCTCCAGGGTCGGCGACGTTATGTTCAGTGTTGATAGGGTGATGGTGATTTCTTCCTCGCCTACGTAGGAGGTCGTGTAGGAAGAGTTCTTCCTGTTAAGACCCTCGAAATTCACTAGTATCTCCTCCGGCTTACTGATTCTCGGCGGTAGGAGCGTGCCGTTCTCCTCGAAGGACTGAATACCTAGCTTACTCAAGATTGCTGAGAGGTAGGGGGTTGCGTCGTAGTACGCGTACCACTTACTAGTGTTTTTGTCGTACGCTACTGTCACGTACGCTGTGTCCGATACCGTTAGGGGGGTGTCTAAGGTGTAGGTACCTCTCACGCGGTACCTGATTAGTAGTGTGGTGTTGGTTAGGTTTTTGGTGAAGAGGGATTCCGCGTTCTTCTTAAGTATCTCGAAGGGGTCCGGAACCTCCTTCGGCGCCTGACCTCCTGAGGTCGGGATCCCGTAGAAAGCTATGTATACTCCGGCAACTATTAAGGCTATTATGACGCTGATTATTATTATGTCGAGCCTCCTCATCTTAAGCGCTATCGTCCTAGCTTTCTTCTTCTTGATTACCTTACCTACCTCCTTCTTACGTTTCTCAGGCATTCACCTCATCTCGTGAGCTAAGTTATTAACGTATTAGATTTTAAAGCTTCACTCCACTACCCTAACCTTAATCACTTGTTCTTTGTCTCTCAGACCGTAAGTTAAGATCACTAAATCCCCTTTCCTTAAGTCACCGCTACTTAGTAGGCTTGCGTACAGTTTCTCAAGACCTTCCATGTAGTTGCTTGCCTCAACTACCCTGACGTCAACCCCCCAGACTATGGAGAGCTTCCTAGCCACGCCCTTCGCGGGCACCCCTGCGTAGCAACGTGCTTTAGGGCGTAGTGAGGCTATGGTGAATACAGTCGTTCCCTTAACGGAGTATATTGCTAAGACCCCGTCAAGATCCTCGGCGAGTTCGGTCACTCCTTTAGCGTATCTCTTCTTTAGCGATTTCCTCACGTACTCTGTTTCCCTCCGCGTCACCGGCTTGTACATGGACTCAGCTCTCTCAGCGATTTTCCTCAACCACCTCACCGCTTCGACAGGGTACTTACCCACCGCTGTTTCCCCGGTCAGCATCAACGCGTCAACGCCTTCCAGCACAGCGTTCGCCACGTCCGATACCTCTGCTCTCGTGGGTACTGGGTTGTTTATCATGGATTCCAGGAGTTGCGTAGCTACTATGACTGGCTTCCCTATCTTGTGTGATTCCTCAATTATCTTCTTCTGCAGTATGGGGACTTCCTCGAGACCGAAATTCATTCCTAGATCCCCCCTAGCTACTAAGACGGCGTCTGATGCCTCAATAACCTCGCTCAGGTTTTTCACTGCTTTCCTCGTCTCTATCTTAGCTATTACTAGCGCGTCACACCCGATGCTCGATAGGTAATCCCTCAACTCCTTAACGTCCCCCGCATCCCTCACGAGGCTTGCGTCAACGTAGTCTACCCCCTCCCTGCAGAGCTCTCTTAAAGCGTTCACGTCCTCAACACTCATGTATCCCCTTTCGAATTCCTTATCAGGGAAACTCACGTTCTTCCTCTGCCTCAACTCGCAAGAGGTTAGAGCTCTCGCTTTGAAGCAATCCCCAGATACCTCGACCACGCTGAACCTCGCTCTACCGTCATCCATTACCAGTAAGTCGCCGGCGGAAACCTTCTTGAAGACCTCCTCATGCGGGAACGGGATTCTGGGAACCTCCCCCCTAGAATACCCTGAAACACAGAACTCAACTAAAGACCCTGCAGGAACGCTGACCACGTCCGGGAACTCACCCAACCTAAGTGAAGGACCCTTAATATCCACGATTACCGAGGCAAGCCTCCCAACAAGAGACTCAGCCCACCTAACAGACCTAATCATCCCAACCCAATCACTCAACACACCGTGAGCTAAGTTAATCCTAAAACCAGAAACCCCCTCACGCAACATAGAGACGATAACGTCAGCAGAACTAGAAGAAGGACCTAACGAAACAACCAACTTAACCCTCAAACACACCACCAAATAAACATTATAAAACCCTATAAGAAAACATTAAGAGGAGAGCCGCCGTAGCTCAGCCGGGTAGAGCACCGGCCTTGTAAGCCGGGGGTCGCGGGTTCAAATCCCGCCGGCGGCTCCAAACCACGTGGCTTCATGATTTACTAAATATTCACGATACTACGCGGAGAGTTTCGTGGCGGCGGGTTTATGTGAGCTTTTCCTGACTCTCTTGAGGAGTGGGTAATATGTACGTGACCTCTACTTCCTTATATCCTTTCCTCATTACGTGTAGGGTCAGAGCGGTTAAGATGATGAAGATTAGCGATAATAGGGTAGATGTTATTAGGGCGTTGCGTAAGCTGTAAGCTCCTGTAAACACCCACACTCTGCTTGGTGGGCAGGGAGGCTCCGTAATCTTTGCTGGCGTCATGTTCGGTTCTGTAGGCAGTATCTCGTAGCGTGTTCCTAAAACCTGTAGGCTGCAGCCATTACAGAAGCATTTAAGCTCCTTACCGAAGGATTGGAAGCAACTCACGTACGTACATAAGGACTCGTACTCCACATATCTTACGTAGTAGCCTGCCCCCGTCGTGATTATTTGCGCTGTGGAAGCCAGTATTAGCATGAGCGTGATTATAGAGGCTGAGGCTACGATGAGTCTTGCTGCTGGGCTGAGTGAGTATGTGTGGAGCTCTTCGTCTGTGGGTGAGAACCCTCTATACACTCCGCGAGCTAACTCCTTCCTAAGCTCCCGAACCCTCTCCCTACTAACTAAAACATACGTTAGAGCTAGTCCGGTGAAGAACCCTCCTAGATGGGCCCAGATAGCTATGAATGGGAAGATCAAAACGTACAGGAATTGTAGGAATACCCATAACGATAAGTATGCGGCAGCTTTAATCTTGAAACACTTCCACACAATTCTAAACCCAATACACTTACACATCGCCGCACCCGGGTAGAGAATTAAATAACTACCTATGAGTCCACTAATAGCGGCTGAAGCTCCGAGCATGGGAACTGACGCTCCTCCCGGATTTAATGCTAGAGTGATCGTTGCTTGCGTGTACCCGCCAACAATCCCAGACACTAAGTAAACTAAGAGATACTTCGGCCTACCCAGCGTTATCTCGACATTATCACCCACTACATAGAGAAACGCCATATTACCCGCTAAGTGAAAAATATTCACGTGAGAAAACATCGAGAGAAGTAATTCGAGGAAACAACCACCGCTAGCTAAGCAAGCTGATGAGGGGTACACATTATATGCGAACACGGTATTCATAAACAATATTCCCCCGGTAAGCATTGCCACTAAAACATTGATGATGATTATCGTTATTGTGAGCCAATAGTTACCAACAGGGGAGGTGTCTCGAAGTTCGCATATAGTGGCTGCAATCGGGTGCGTAAGTCCTTCGAAGAACTTCTCTTCCTCCTCACTTAACTCTTCATCGTAACCAGAACCCATACATCAATACCTCGGGTAAGTAATATTCTCTTCCCTCATATAGAAATAATGGCTGCCCCAAGAAAATACTTAATTCTCTCTTCAAGCACCACAATTTATTGTCCCTCCAAGCTCTAATTAAGTGCTCTCTCCAAATATCTCTATGCGTTACCAACCTTAAACCTAGATACGGGACCCAACGAATAATAAGCATTCTTAACTACCTCGAACCATATATAGAATGGTTGACAGTACATGAAGGATGCTAACATGTCGAGTAATATTAGAGTTTACGGGAATAAAGATGTCTTAAGAGTCATCGGCTTAATTCCACCAAATCATGTACACATGAGATTAATCATTGTCTTCAAAGATCAGGTCATAGTACTGCAAGAAGCTTCAGCAGCTGCTATTGCGAGGGCATACGTAGAGATAACTACTCATCCAACCCGTAGAGCAGTTGAGTATACTCAGTTAGTTCTACGGAGAGAAGAAAAGAAACCGGGTTACGCGGAGGTTCAGTTAGTAGAGACTAATAGGAGTGAAGAGGAGATAATTAAGGAGTGGTGTGAAATCGCCGTGCCCGGCGTGGAGACCAAGCAACAACATGTCTCACACGACTGAGCTATTTGACTTCAGTAAAGTTTACGACTGAAATCCTCGCCCTTCAGGGCGGCAAAATACTTTATAAAAAACTTAGCAGATCGTAGTGCTTATAATTAAGGCTCGCTCCTCAAGTAGGTGATTAAAGTTCTGACCTCCTCTCTTCACGGGCTATGAGAGTTATCTTATTAAAGAGGTGTCCGCGTTCAGTCTTAAGCAAGTGGTGTTGGCTAGCGCTTGCTAAGGGTTCTGTGTTTCCAGTACCTCATCGAATACTCGCTCGAATACCTTGAATGCTTCCTCAGTATATAGCACGACTAGAACCTTCCTGAGCTTCCTGTATTCGTAATTCTTGAGTGTGTCAGCCATGATCGAAGCTGCCTTGTTAAGAGGGTACCCAAAAATACCCGTGGATATTGCTGGTAGAGCAATAGATCTTAAATTCAGTTCCTCAGCTTTGGCTAGACTATTCCTAACAACTGAGGCTAGCTTGATATCTCCTTCAGGATCCCCGTAAACAGGTCCAACAGCGTGTATTACGTACCTAGCTCTGAGCTTGCCCGCGCTAGTCACCGCTACCCCACCTACGGGGACCGGGCCGTATCTCCTAACCCACTCCCTGCTCTCTAACTGGATTATCTCACCACCTTTCTTAACGATGGCTTTAGCAACTCCTCCCCCATGCTCTAAATACTGATTAGCCGCGTTAACGATAGCGTCTGCTTCAACGTCCGTTATATCACCCTTAATCAAGATTACCTTGACATCGTTAACTCGGTATACCTTCATATTTAACACCGGGCCAGGTCACGTCTACAATAATTAAGCGGGGAACAAACTTAAGCGTTGCCGGGTCTCGCTATGCTGGGGGCTGTATTTATAACATTGTTAACGTATATGATATTGGGGTGTTTGAGGTGGCTAAGCACTTAGACCCTGTTTGTGGTATGTTGGTTGATTCTGAGAAGACGCAGTATAAGACAGTCTATAAGGGGAGGATCTACTATTTCTGTAGTAAGCGTTGCTTAAGCGAGTTTGAGAAGAATCCTGAGTATTACTTGACGCACGGTCCTCAAGGCATGCCTTAATCAGCGTAGTAAGCGTTGAAAGGTACTTACCGGGTAGTGGGGGTAGTGTTTCTTGGTTAGTAGAGTGAGGATAAAGATTGTGGGGATTGATTGCCCTACCTGTGTCTACGCAATCGAGAGGAGGGTTAGGTCGTTAGGGTGCGTTAGTTTCTTTAACACTGATGTGAGCACTGGCGCGGCTGAGTTAGAGTATGATGAGAGTGTGTGCTCCCTGCGAGACTTGTATAAAGCTATTAGAGACGCTGGTTACGACGTCTATAAAGAGAAGCTCCACTTCGACTTAAGGGGTTTCAGCGGGGAGGAGAGGGCTGCGCTGGAATCGAGGATTCTGAAGGTGAGGGGGGTTCTGGACGTCAGGGTGTCTTCAGCGTCCGGCGTGGTGTCAGTCCTATACAACCCTCTCGAAACTACTAGAGAGGAAGTCGTGAGTAGGTTGAGGTCTTTCGGCGCGGAATTAATTACTGAGGTACGGGGGAGGTCCAGCGTCGTCGCCGAGAGGTTGTTGCTTTACAGGAGGTTGGCGTCCTTCTTGATAGGTTTAAGCGTCATCACGCTATCTACGTACTCGATGCTGACTAATAACGCGTACTTCGCTGATCGCGGGTCTAGCGCGGTTCTCATGCTTGCGGCTGCAGTGGCTATAGCGCTCAACTACGACATAATCGTTAGGGGGTTTAAGGCTTTCTCGTTTGGGACGCCTATCATGGACTCCCTCATAGCCGTATCCTCAATCTCGACATTCGTTGCCGGGGTGGCGTCGGTAGCTGGCCTACTACACCTCCACAGCGGCTTCCACGCGTCCTCCTTCTTCGAAGCGTCTGCAGGGGTCGTAGGCTTCGTTGGGTTCGGTAAGTACTTGGAGGAGAGGTTACGTAAGAGAGCGTTTAAATCGCTTGAGGACCTCATCACCTCACTTAGAGGTAGGGTCAGGGTAGTTGTCGGCGACACAGTCGTCGAGAGATCTGTGACGGAGGTTAAGGCCGGTGACGTCATAGAGGTTAAGGCTGGCGAGATCATACCGGTTGACGGGGTTGTCGTGGAGGGTTTCGGGTACGTGGACGAGTCTAGCTTCACCGGCGAGCCGGTCCCTCGAGTTAAGAAGGGTGAGGGTAGGGATCCGGTGCTAGCCGGGAGTTTCCTGTACTCAGGCTACTTGAGGGTAAGGACTACCAGGGTAGGGGATGAGACCCTCATCGCGTACGTGGTCGAGAGTGTTAGAGAGGCTGAGTATCAGAAGCCTGGATTAGCGAGACTAGCTGATAGGGTAGTTGGGTACTTCACGTGGGTGGTTCTGTTCATCGCGTTAGCTACTCTCACGTATTGGTGGGTTG
>JAJHQR010000049.1 GCA_020833255.1 Desulfurococcaceae archaeon
CTGCAACAACATGGTTGTAATATCATAGCGTGGGTTTCTCATCACGTGTTTCAGCGCTTATAGACCTAAATCATCAATGGTCTTACGTTATCAGACCTAATAAGTGTTTCAAGGTATTAAGTTGAATATCGGGGATTTAATTATTTCCGCTACTTTCTTCTCATCCATCAAGACTATGGTTAGTGCTGCTACGTATTTCAGGCTGTATACGTCTGCCACGTACCTGAAGTACTCAGCTATTTCCTTGTTGAGTACTGCGTGTACTGAGATCACGTAATCCCCTCTCTGGAGTAGTGCCGGCGATTTGCTCTTGGCTTCAAGCCCTATTATCTCGTCCTCGCTTGTCGGCATTGCTAGGGGGATGTTTAGCGACGTCGATAATTGTGAGGCTATGTTTAGTGAGTAGTCAGGTAGGGTCACGAATCTGTCTGCGATGAAACCCGGTAGCTTCTCGAGTAGTCTGTACTTGAAGTACGTGGTGACGTAGTTTATGAAGTACGGGTCTGTGCAGGCTTTCCTTAAATCCCAGCCTACCCTATTCATGAACCTGCTCACGTACTTCTTAACGAACTCCTCGCTTAGGAAGTTCTTGAGTAGTCGTTCAGCCATCGGGTAGGCCGGGACCGTTATGCCGTGATAGTACTTGCTTAAAGTCGCTTCACTGATGCCTAAAGCGTGAGAAAGCTCAACGTTCTTATAGACCTTCCTGACCGAGGAGAGGACAATCACTGAGTCAACCCTAACGACCAGCTCGCGAATCTTCTTGCTCGCGTACCACCTCAACCTAATCACTAATAGGATGTGATGTCGTGGGTTTTATTTTTAGTTATTTCAGAGCCCTCTCAGGGTTTTGTGGCGGGCCCGCCGGGATTTGAACCCGGGACCTACGGGTTAAAAGCCCGCCGCTCTACCTGGCTGAGCTACGGGCCCAACCCACTCATTTATATTTATTAACTCCTTTAAAACTTTATTGATTTGGTCGAGAGGTTTAAAGCTTAAAATGTGTGTTCTAGTTTTCTTGTTTAGCGGAGGAAACTGGTGGGGAAGTAGATGAGTGAGAAACTTAAGTTTAAAATACTTGAGCACGAGCTGGTTCCTGAGCACGAGGTCTTGAAACCTGAGGAAGCTATTGAGGTCTTGAGGTCTCTCGGGGTTAGGCCCGAGCAACTGCCTTATATTAGGGCTTCAGACCCGGTTGCTAGAGCTATAGGGGCTAAGCCCGGCGACATAGTTAAGATAACGCGTAAGTCCCCTACCGCCGGTAAGATAGTTGTTTACAGGTTCGTTATAGCTGGGTGATTGTGTTGGAGGATCCGGTCAAGTTAGATAAGGAGGTTCGTTGGTTACTCGTGGAGTCTTTTCTGAAGGAGAAGGGTCTCGTGAAGCAGCATCTTGATTCCTACAACACCTTCGTGACTTCAGGGATTAAGAAGATAGTTAAGGAGTTAGGTAGGGTTGAGATAGCTCACCAGAAGATATACCTGGAGGTTATTGACGTCAAGATCGGTGAGCCGGAGCTTAGGGAGATTGAGGGCGCTGTCTTAAGAGGTTTGGAGAACCTTAACCCGACGATCGCCAGGATCCGTAACTTGACGTACAGCGCGCCAATGTATCTCACGATAGCTATACACGAGGACGGCTTCGAACATGTTGAGGATAACGTCCCGTTAGGGTTTATGCCGGTGATGATTAGGTCGGTGCTAGACCCTACGAGCAGGCTCAGTAAGGAGGAGCTCATTAAGTATGAGGAGGACTGGAGAGATCCCGGGGGTTACTTCATAATAAACGGGTCTGAGAGGGTTATAGTGGGTCAGGAAGACTTAGCACCTAACAGGGTGTTAGTTGATTACGGTAGGGAGGCTTCCTCAATAACTCACACAGCTAAAGTAATCTCGGCTTCCGCCGGGTACAGAGTCCCGATAATACTTGATCGCTTGAAGGACGGGACGCTCACCATCAACTTCCCCTCAATACCTCAGAAAGTCCCCTTCGTAATTATGATGAGGGCGTTGGGCCTGGAGACGGATATGGAGATAGCTCTAGCTGTTTCCCCAGACCCTGAAATACAGAAGGAGCTGATCCCCTCTCTCTACGCTGCTAGGGAGATCAGAACTCAGGTTGAGGCACTGGATTACCTGGCTTCGAGAGTCACTATAGGGATCACCGATCCTGAAGCTAGGCGTAACAGGGTTCTCCAGATACTCGACATGTACTTCATGCCTCACCTAGGTAACACCCCGAATACCAGGATCCTTAAAGCCCTCTACCTGGGTCAGATGGCGTGTAAGTTGATAGAGTTGGTTCTGGGTAGGAGGAAACCGGACGATAAGGACCACTACGCTAACAGGAGGTTGAGGTTAGCCGGTGATTTAATGGCTCAGCTCTTCAGGGTTGCTTTCAAGGCCTACATGAAGGACTTGAGGTATCAGGTAGAGAGGTATAGGCTTACTAAGGGGAGGAAGCTCTCTCTGAGAGCTCTGGCCAGACCCGACATAGTTACTGAGAGACTCAACTACGCTTTAGCTACGGGTAATTGGGTAGGTAATAGGACGGGGGTTAGCCAGATACTTGACAGGACTAACTGGATTTCCATGTTGAGTCACTTGAGGAGGACTGTAGCCCCGTTGAGTAGGGGTCAGCCGCATTTCGAGGCCAGAGACCTACACCCAACTCAGTGGGGGAGGATATGCCCCTTCGAAACCCCTGAAGGACCTAACTGTGGTTTAGTTAAGAACCTAGCTCTCTCAGCTTATATCACCGCGGGAGTGGAGGAGTCTTCCGTCATACCGCACGTACTCGAACTCGGCGTGGTGAGCTTGCTTGAGGTTTACGAGAGGCTTAAGAAAGGTGATGAGGAACTTCTGGAGAAGGTGACTACCTACGCTAAGGTCTTTCTAAACGGTACTTTAATAGGGTATTACCCCAAGGAGGACGCTTCCGAGTTAGTGAGTAGTTTGAGGAGGTTGAGGAGGTCCGGGAAGCTGCATCACGAGGTAAACGTCTCTTACATGAGGACTGAGTACGTCAACGAGGTACACATAAATTGCGATAGTGGCAGGGTTAGGAGGCCCTTACTAGTCTTGGAGAAGGGTAGGGTTAGGATAAGCGGTGATGTTGTGGAGAAGCTTAAATCCGGTAGTATCACGTTCAGCGACTTAGTTAGTATGGGCATCGTTGAGTACCTGGACGCTGAGGAGGAAGACAACGCGTTGATAGCTCTAGACCCTGAGGAAGCGACCCCGAACCACACACACCTAGAGCTCTACCCGCCGTCGATCCTAGGCGTTGCAGCTGTTTTAATTCCTTACGCTAACCACAATCAATCACCTCGTAACGCGTATGAGGCGGCTATGGCTAAGCAAGCGGTTGGTTTGAACGCCGCTAACTTCCACTTAAGGTTTGATAGCAGGGCTCACTTCCTGCACTACCCGCAGAAACCTGTCGTGCAGACTAGGTTCTTGGAATTGATAGGGTTTAACTCAAGGCCTGCCGGGCAGAACTTCATAGTTGCGGTTCTCTCGTTCACGGGCTATAACATGGAGGACGCCGTCATAATGAATAAGTCCTCTGTTGAGAGAGGGCTTGCTAGGTCGACCTTCTTCAGAGACTACAGTACTGAGGAGTTGAGGTATCCTGGCGGTCAGAGGGATATCATAGGGATCCCGGACGTCAAGGTGAAGGGCTATAGGGGTAAGGAGAACTACGAGTTCCTTGATGAGGACGGCATAGTGCCTCCGGAGGTTGACGTAGTCTCGGGTAAGGTCCTCATAGGCAAGACATCGCCCCCGAGGTTCTTGGAGGAGTATAAGGAGTTCGGCTTGGTTGGTGAGGCTAGGAGGGATTCCTCAGTTAGTTTGAGGCACGGTGATAAGGGTATCGTGGACACCGTGGTGGTGACCGTTGACGGCGAGGGTAATAAGTTCATAAGGGTTAAAGTGAGGGATTTAAGGATTCCTGAGATAGGCGATAAGTTCGCGTCCAGGCACGGGCAGAAAGGTGTGATAGGTTTGTTAGTTCCTCAGTACGACATGCCGTACACGTTTGAGGGCGTGACTCCTGACTTGATAATTAACCCGCACGCGCTGCCTTCTAGGATGACGGTGGGTCAGTTGATAGAGTCTATAGCTGGTAAGGTAGGCTCTCTCAAGGGTAGGACTGTTGACGGCACGCCATTCTTCGGCGAGAAACCTGAGGATTTGAGGAGAGAGCTCTTGCTGTTCGGTTACCCGCACGACGGTACCGAGCCTATGTACGACGGCAGGACAGGCGAGCTGATATCGACCCCCGTATTCATAGGTGTCGTATATTATCAGAGGCTACACCACATGGTGGCGGATAAGCTGCACTCGAGGTCTAGGGGTCCTGTGCAGTTGCTGACTAGACAGCCTACCGAGGGCAGGGCTAGGGAGGGAGGCTTACGTTTCGGCGAGATGGAGAGGGACGCGATAATAGGTCACGGCGCTACGATACTGCTTAAGGAGAGGCTCCTGGATAGCTCGGATAAGTACACGATATACGTGTGCGAGAAGTGCGGGCTTCTAGGGTGGTTTGACAGGAATAAGGGTAAGTACGTGTGCCCCGTGCACGGTGAGGAAGGCAGCATAGTCTCCGTCGAGGTTTCCTACGCGTTTAAGCTACTGCTGCAGGAGATGATGAGTATGCTCATATACCCCAAGATAATACTTAAGGAGAAGTTCTCGGGTGAGTGATCATGGTCGCTGAGAAGGAGATAAAGAGTATTAAGTTCGGCATACTGTCGCCGGACATGATAAGGAAGATGTCGACGACCGCTATAGTGACTCCCGACGTCTACGACGAGAACGGCATGCCCGTTAAGGGAGGGGTCATGGATCCTAAGCTGGGCGTCATAGAGCCGGATCAGAGGTGTGAGACTTGCGGTAATAAGCTGGCTCTCTGCCCCGGACACTTCGGCAGCCTCGAGCTCGCTAGGCCTGTCATACACATAGGGTTCGTTAAGCATATTTACGAGTTGCTTAGAGCTACGTGCAGGAAGTGCGGGAAGCTTAAGATACCGGAAGACGAGATCGAGAGATACCTGAGGTTGCTGGAGAAGTTGAGGGATAGGTGGCCTCAGCTAGCTGAGTCCCTCTCGGAGTACGTGAAGAGGAAGGCTATGAAGGTTTACGAGTGCCCTCACTGTGGTGAGAGGCAGTACAGGATACGTTACGAGAAACCCACCACCTTCATCGAGGAGGGACCTCTCGGGAAGCTAACGCCCACGTTCATTAGGGACTGGCTTAGCAGGATTCCCGACAGACACTTAAGGGTTATGGGTTACGATCCTGAGACCGCGCACCCGGCGTGGGCCATAATAACTGTTTTACCCGTGCCGCCGATAGCGGTCAGGCCCTCAATACTTCTTGAGACCGGTATAAGGGCTGAGGACGACTTAACTCATAAGTTGGTTGACATAATAAGGACTAACGAGAGGCTTAAGGAAGCTATAAACGTGGGGTCCCCTGAAATAATAATAGAGGATTTGTGGGACTTACTCCAATACCATATAACGACGTACATAGATAACGAGGTTCCCGGCGTCCCGCCGGCTAAGAGGAGGTCTGGGTCTCCTTTAAGGACCTTAGCTCAGAGGCTTAAGGGTAAGGAAGGTCGTTTCAGGAATAACTTGTCGGGTAAGCGTGTTGACTTCTCTGCCAGGACCGTGATATCCCCCGACCCGTACTTAAGTATTAATGAGGTGGGGGTTCCTGTCGAGGTTGCCATGAATCTGACCGTGCCTGTCAGGGTGACTCCGTGGAACGTGGATGAGTTGAGGAGGTACGTGTTGAACGGGCCATTCAAGTATCCCGGAGCTAACTACGTCATAGAGCCTAACGGGCGTAGGCTGGATCTCAGGTATAATAAGGACTTGAAAGCCGTTGCTGAGGCTCTGAAACCTGGTTTCGTGGTTGAGCGTCACTTGATAGACGGTGATATAGTTCTCTTTAATAGGCAGCCCTCCCTCCACAGGATGTCGATAATGGCTCACGTGGTTAAGGTGCTTCCGGGCAGGACCTTCAGGCTTCACTTAGCTGTCTGCCCGCCCTACAACGCGGACTTCGACGGGGATGAGATGAACTTACACGTCCCTCAAACCCCTGAGGCTCAGGCTGAGGCGCGTATGCTACTCCTAGTCCAGGACCACATACTCTCGCCGAGGTATGGCGGGCCTATAATAGGGGGTATTCAAGACTACATTAGTGGTGGGTACCTACTCTCGTCTAAGGCTACCTACTTAACTAAGGACAGGGTTTCAGACCTCCTCGCTAGCATAAACTACGAGGGCGAGATACCTGAGCCCGCTATACTGGCTCCGAAGCAGGCCTGGCTTGGTAAGCAGATAATCAGCTTGCTCCTCCCGGAGGACTTCAACTTCGCTAAGGAAGCTAAGATTTCTAGCGGCGCGTTTAAGTGTCAGGACGAGGAGTGTTTCTGGGATTCCTACGTCTTAGTTAAGAAGGGGAAGTTCTTGATGGGCGTGATAGATAAGAACTCTATAGGTGCTCAACAGCCTGAGTCCATGCTGCATTACTTGATCATGGAGTACGGATCTAGCTTCGGGAGGCAGTTCATGGACAGAGCTTTCAAGCTCTTCTTAAGGTTTATTGAGATGAGGGGGTTCACGATGACTTTAGACGACATACTAGTGCCTGAGCGCGCTTACGAGGAGATCAGGGAGGTTTATAAGAGGGCTTTAGAGGAGGTTAATAAGGCTCTCAAGCTTTACGAGGAGGGGAAGCTGGAGGTTACTCCAGGGCGGACACTCGAGGAATCGCTGGAGCTTAAGATCCTCGAGATATTGTCTAAGGCTAGGGATGAGGCTGGGGAGATCGCTGTTAAGTATCTTAACCCATTCAATAACGTCTTCATCATGGCTAAGACGGGCGCTAGGGGCAGCGCTCTGAACATTACTCAGATGGCCGCTATGCTTGGCCAGCAATCCGTCAGGGGTGAGAGAATACACAGGGGTTACACGAACAGGACCCTGCCCTTCTTCGAGAGAGGCGATATAGGGCCTGAAGCGAGAGGGTTTGTCGTGAACTCGTTCGTTAAGGGGCTCACGCCGATAGAGATGTTCTTCCACGCGGCCGGCGGTAGGGAGGGCTTGGTAGACACCGCTGTCAGGACTTCGCAGAGCGGCTACATGCAGCGTAGACTCATAAACTCGTTGCTAGACGTGGTCGTAGAGTATGACGGGACCGTGAGGGCTGCTTACGGGGACTTAATACAGTTTAGGTATGGTGAGGACGGGGTAGATCCTAAAAACACTTCCTTCGGTAAGGCGGTGAATGTTGACAGGATAGTTAAGAAGCACGTGGGGTGGAAGATAGGATGAAGAAGTCTAAGCAAGGGAAGACTAAGCAGGGGAAGGCGACGCGTAAGAAGGGTAAGAGTAAGGTTAAGCCGCCCACTACTAAGGCTGAGGAGATTCTGGAGAAGGTTGCGGAACCCTACCACGTCGTAAGTAGTTTGATGAGTAGGGTTGGGGTGGTTCCGGAGCTCGCTGACGAGATAAGGAAGAACCTTCTGAACCTGTACGTTTTCCAGGGCGTTACTCAGGAGGAGGCTCTCCTCAGGGAGTTAACGAGGTATAACGAGGTAGCTCTCAAGATTAAGGAGTTCTTGGAGCCTGTCAAGGATTACGTTCCTGAAGCCGTCTACAACGAGATGTTGTTGACTCTCTTTAAGTATCGTGTTAAGCACGACTTAAGTGATTCCGAGTTAGCTGCTATAGTGGATGACTGTGTCAGGACCTACCTGCACTCGCTGGTTGATCCCGGGGAGCCCGTTGGTACTGTGGCCGCGCAGTCTATAGGTGAGCCGGGCACCCAGATGACTTTAAGAACGTTCCACTTCGCGGGGGTTAGGGAGCTGAACGTGACTTTAGGCCTTCCCAGACTCATCGAGTTGGTGGACGCTAAGAGGGTTCCCGAGACCCCCATGATGGAGATACACTTGAGCGAGGAGTTTAAGTATGATGAGGCTAAGGCTAGGGAGGTGGCTAGGAAGATAGAGCTGACCACATTAGAGACCGTGACTAAGTCGGCGGACATAGACCTATCCGAGATGAAGCTCTTCATAGAGTTAGATCCTGAGATGCTTTACGATAAGGGCGTCACGCCTGACGAGGTCGTTAAGGTCTTATCTAAGGGTAAGTTGCTTGCCGGGAAGGTCAGCGCCTCTGAGGAGAACCCATACCTAATCGTCGTCGAGATACCTAAGAGCTACAGCGACGTCATAAAAGCGCAGAAATTGAGGGACAGGTTATTGAAAGTTAAGATTAAGGGCTTGAAAGACATCAAGAAGGTAATACTTCAGAAGAGGAAGGATCAGGAGACTGGGAGGGAGTACTACGTCCTCATTACTTCGGGCTCTAACTTAGACGCCGTGCTGAGGGTAG
>JAJHQR010000010.1 GCA_020833255.1 Desulfurococcaceae archaeon
CTCCTCAATCATTGCTTTACTCTTAGTTGTCTCTAACTCAAGTTGTTTCCTGTCTCGTCGTGCGTGTCTCTGGGTCTGTAAAGGACTGGGCACTCGAAGATAAGAGCTTTGAATATCCTGTAGCAGAAAAGAGTGATTCCATGCTTGCTGAAACAATAAATTCTATGTTCCGTATTTTTTGCGTAGTATTTCTACTGCTTTAGGTAGGAGAGTTTCTATTGGCTTATACTCTCCATTTTCAGTTTTTTCTATGAAGCTGTATTTGACTAAGTTTTGAAGTAGTGAGTTGAATCTGTTATCCGGTATATACCCTGTAGAGCCTTCAGTGAAATGCTTTATTTCACTCCAAGATTTTAAGCCTAGTGAGATGGCCCGTAGAATCGCTATATATCTTTTGGGAGAGTATTTAACTATTTTCTCTAGTTCGCTAGCTAGTAGCTTTGCCGCATCTTCTTCTACATGCTTCAATGCTTCAACATGGGTTAACCCGTATGTTACTCTATAATATCCGTATAGAGATAGCCAACCAACTATGCCGTTGAGCTTATCTACGGTATCCTCGATTTCTTCTTCTTTAACGGCTATTCCGGCTTCATTGAAGCCTTTCTTGAGAAAGTCTATGGATTGCTCTCTAGAGAATTTACTTAGTTTTATCTCGAGTCTTGCTCTACCAAATAAAGGTGAGTTTGGGTCGCTTAGCTTTAAGAAGTCGCTTAGCACACCGACCTCACTGCCTGTGACCACGAATGTTACATTTTCTAGGGTGTCTATTGACCACGCGAGCAAGTCTCTCCATCGAGGATAAGCCCTGAGTTCTTGCGCCTCATCAAGAACTATGACAACCCGTGTTTTTCGTTTCTTAGCCCATCTATTAGCATGCTCTAATACCTTAGTAGGTAGCTCACCTCTCTTCTCTCTAATCCTCAACTTCAACATTCCTAAGTCTAGAGATTCCACATACTCTAACACATCACTAAGAAACTCTTTAACCCTGCCCTGATAACTTTCATACCGCTTCAAAACCTCCCAAACAACCCCTAAGAGAATTTGAGGTGATAGAAAGGATGGGTCTGCAAGAAACCCCCTCACATCAATAGGGATGAAAGGTATACCAAGCTCTGAGAGACCTACGTAAACAAGACTAGTTTTCCCCGCTCTTCTAACACCATAAACTATTATCAAGCCTTCACCAGCTTCAACACCTTTAAAGAATAATTGAAGTTCCTCTCTCCTATCATAAAAATCTTCCCCCCTAATTTTAGGTCTCCTATCAAATAACACGACTTACACCCCCGTAAGTAACTTACGCCCCCGTAAGTTATAAACTTTTATCAGAATTACAACATTACCAATATGAAGTCTAGTTTCTCCTTACTAAACAACACCTCAAGCTTATGCTACGCTAAGATGCTAGAAACTTTCGTTCTAAATCGAGAAGAATATCTGAAACTTGGGTGTAACCTGGTCTGCTAAGCCGGTGGGGGAATCCCCGCGCGGGTTCAAATCCCGCCCCCGGCGCTCACCCCACCCACTGAAAGCCCCTCCTTAGTGTGAGGAGATGCTTTAAAGCTTATGATTCTCTGTTACGATATTTTGTTCTTGCTTTCGAGTGTGAAGCGGGTTTAGCAGGCCATGAGCCCGCGCCTTCCCAGAGCTGGCGGCGAGTCCTCAAACCATGATGCCGCGCCCGAAGGGGGGCTGTATAAATTTTGGTATCATTAATTTCTATGGTAGCCCGGTATGAGGATTCAAGTTGTAGGGGTGAGCGGCTACAGTGTTGAGGGATTGCTTTCCGCAATTTCAAGACTTTATCGAAGAGAGCCTCTCCCACCACACTTCTACCTCGTGTACGACCTAATCTACGAGCAGGAGAACGTAGATGTTGTCATCGAGCTTGCTCAGGACGGTGAGATAGGATCCTACGTGCTTGTTTGGAAGTATGGGCGTGGCGGCGTGGTGCACGTATGGGGTGATAAGGGTCCTGAGCTCCTACAGCATGTCTCGCCGGATATCACGAAGCCTCATATAGTGGAGCTCTACAGTGTCAGGGAGGAATTCATAGAGCGTGTGTCCTCATTCTTATTATCGGCAGGGTTCAAGGAGGTTGAGGTTAAGAGATTTCATGACATGATCTGCACGGAGGAAGTATTTAAGCCTAGCGCAAACGAACACATAACGGTTAGATTAAACCCTAGTTATGCCGAGATTTTCGCAGAGTTCGTGAGGCGTAGAGGCGAGGAAATAACTCTCGAGGAAGCTAGGGAGAAACTAACGAAGAGAGCATACTACGGTGTGTTGGTGGGGGACAAGCTCGCATCAGCGGGGGCTGTGTGCGCGAAACTCCCAGAGATGGGACTTATCTGTGACGTGTATACTGGGGAGGAGTTCAGGGGTAGGGGGTACGCTACGGCAGTGACCTCGGCCGCCACCAGGAAAGTAGTATCTTCTGGAGCAACCGCGTTTCTCTGTGTCGAGGAAGGCAACGAGTTAGCTATAAGGATCTACAAGAAGCTAGGGTACAGCATCCTGAGAACCAGGCCGTGGATAGTTGCTAAACCATGAAGCTATAATTATGGAGAGGGGAGCGCGTTCTCACATCACTATGCTGTGTTTCGACGTATTCTATAACTCATGAATAATTTAATCACTAACCTTACTGTTTCCGCGTCTCGGATGAGGCATCGCGTAGCAAAAGGTTTAGCGAGTAACTGAAGTCTATACGACAACGGAGATATTAGCTTTTCTTAGCAATTCTCTGAAATCCTCTAGGTCTAAACCTGCTAGTTTAGCTGAAGTTCTTATATCGCCTGTTTCAATATAGTACTTCAACGCGGCTCTCAATTTCGGAGGTAATGTCTCTATGAAACCCCAATCAACACTCTTTCTTCGAATCTCCTAGCCTCTTCCTCTAGTCTATACCACTTCTCTAGCTTGCTCAAGGACCTCCACCAAGATACTATCCCTATCAACTTCTTAAATCTATGCCGATCTTTAACAGCAGTGTGCTCGGGAAATTAATGAAGCTGTCTGACCTCCACCCACACTAGCAAGAACCTCACTCTTTAGGGCGGGAATGTTTGGAATTACACCCTCTCTTCTTGAGGGTTCAGTCCCGGACCGGGTCTCCGACTCATTATCCCTACCCTAAGCAGTGAAAGAAAATGGGGTGAAAGTTTCATGAGGTTCTGGTTCTGCGGTTCCACCCCATTATATCGTTTGCACAAATGATTCCCGATATCACTGCTCCCTCCACTCCGCCTCCCGGGAATGTTGAGGCACCGACTAGGTACAGGCCTTTAATCGGTGTTTTGAAGTAGGGTTTCTTAGTCTCTATTGATTGGTCGAAGGAGTATATCGCTCCTTCAGGCATCGAGGTGTATCTCTCGAGAGTTTTCGGTGTTGCAGCGTCTTGGACCACTATGTGTTTGCTTAGTTCTGGAATGACTTTCTCGGCTTTCTTGATTAATTCTTCCGCACGTGCTTTCTTTTTCTTAACGTACTCCTCAGTCCCTCTCTCAGGGAAGTCGTGGTAGTTAGCGAATGTTGTTATAGTAACGCTTGCCTTACCCTTAGGCGCTAGACTTGAATCAGCGTTTGAGTTCACGACTATGTGGAGTTCTTCATCCAGGTCTATTATGATTGTTGGGTAGCTGGAGAGGTCCATGTCCACCCCGAGGAATACCATGAATGCTGATGGAGACATCCTCAAGCTCTTCACATACTCAACAAACCCCCTATCAAGACGTTCCTCACCCACAAGCTCTAGGAAAACCTCTCTCGCGTTAGCGTTAGCCACGACTACGGGCGCTTTAAAAATCTTGTCCCCACACCTAACCCCCGCAACCCTCCCGTCCTCAACTAAGATTGCGTCAACTCTATGCTTAAGCAGGACTTTACCGCCATGATCCTCGATAAACCTCCTCAAGACTTCCGCGAAATTCTGAGCACCCCCCCTAGGGTAGTAACCGCCGTAGAGGAAGTAGGATATGGAGGCCGTGAGAGCACTTGCGGCAAGCACTTTATCCGGTTTAGAACCAACATACCCTATTAGAGCGCATAGTAATGTCTTAAGATCTTCGTTCTCGAAATACTCGTCAAGCTTTTGCTTAAGGGTCTTGTTCATCCAATCGTAGAAGTGTGGGTGCTCTTTCGGGTAGTCTAGGAGCTTCCTCTCCCCATAAACCTTCACGATGAGCTCAGCCGGTAGTGGAGCCCCGTATAGGTGGGCGTCCCGATAGCACTCCTCATAGGCTATCCGAGCTTCATCGAAAAAAGCAACAATATTTTCCTTTTCCTCCGGGAACATCCCCGCGAGGAGCTCCACCAGCTTGCTCAGGTCGTTAGGCACGTCGATCACCCTACCCTTAAAGATTATTCTCCTCGTATTCCTCACGAACAAATCATCTTTCTCAAGCCAGAGCTCTCCAAGAAGGTACGTGAGAGGGCCTCTCTCCCATAACCCGCTCACGTCCTCCACGCCAGTATTGAAGACAAAGCCTCTTCTCCTAAATGAGGAGCAGTAACCGCCTACCTGATAGTGTTGTTCTAAGACCAAAATCTTATAACCATTCTTAGAGAGTAGCGCGCCACACGTTAAACCGCCTACGCCCGCTCCAACAATAATCACATCATACTCGCCCTCCCCCTTAGGTTTCCTCGGATCTACCTCAACCAACCAATCATACTTCTTAAACTCTCTGTAAGCACGGCGCGCAGGACCCTTTATCGGGTAGGTCATCGAGAACGCGATGCCGAGAACTATTAAAGTATTTGAAAGGATCACGCTGAGGGGTGGTTTGAGAAATAGGTATGTGATCGCACTCACTAAAAATACGGCGGCCCAAACCCCTGAAATCACGTTATTTATCGATAGAAAAAGACTATCTCTCCAGTAAACCTCAGGGTAATCTCTCTTGGAGACCTGGAAAGTAAACGGTTGCTTAATAGCTAGGGAGAACACCGCCATTAAAAACAGAGCTAGATAGCCGAGAAAACCGCTCTTCTCGACAAACACGTTCAAACCGAAAGCAAACACGGCTACGACAGCAACACTAAAGTAGAGGACAGCGGCGAAGTCCATCAAGCTAAACTCTTCCCTGAGTAGTTGAGGAATGATGATAATGATAGAAACCACGAAGGCTGCGACAACTCCCACCCCACCAGTAAAACCGCTTAAAACCCAGTAGAGAATCCAGGGTATGAAGGAGAGAAGAATGTAGAGTTGTCCTGGAACCCTCCTGCCACCGCTCGCAGCGTTCATACCTCATCGACTACCTGTTTAAACAGTTTTCACGAATTTATAAATCTAGTAGGTAGGGATAGAAGAAATTACTTGATTTACGCTAATCCCTTTCCGTGTGAACGTAATGCGTTATTCATTTTAAGATTAAGATATTATCTCCTCTACACTCACACCTTTCTGAACCCTCAGTAGTGCTAGCGCCGCGCCCACAAATACTAGAATCCACGCCGTGAGTATGAGCCACAGCGTTAGCGGATCCACTGTTTGGTGAGTGGTGGTGCCTAGCCAGCTACTAAGTTCGGGATCCGTTCGCCACATCATAGTTGCTGGGAGATCTAAGGCTATTGAAGTTCCTGAGTAGTAGTGGTAGGTTAACAACATGATTAGGTTGAACGGAGAGAGGTGTAGCAGGCCGCTCCCCACGTATATTCCCGCCATTCCAAGAGCGTAGCTCAGTAGGAACGGAACGAAGCTAATCATTCCTAGTAGTTTTGGTTTCCTCAACACAACTACTAAGAGAGCTAAGGTCGTGGAGAAGAAGAATGTAAACACTCCTCCGACGGCGGTGGTTGCGAAGACCCCTAGCAAGTTCTTTGGGAGTATGAGTTTCGACAGCTCGTGGAATCTGTAGCTATACACGACTATGGTTGAGGCTATTAGTATTCCCGCCGCAACTAAGGAGACCGTTACCGCGGCTAGAGTTAAGCCCGCATAAAACCTGGTGGGTGACGCCCTCGAATACTTTGTGAGGTATCGTATAGGTATGGTGGAGTAGTATACGTAATAGACTAGCCCTATAGCAATCGACGCGAGTGAGTATAGCGCGATCCCGCTATACCAACCCGCCGTGTAGTAGAATGTAGTTTTACTCCACGCATCCTCTAAAATCGATTCAAAGCCCGGCATACTTGAGGGTATGTGACTTGCGAGTTCCTCTCTAAGCGAGTCTTTCGTCATCGTTGAGCCGAAAACAAAGGCGCCCATCACTAGCCAGAACAGCATGAAGAACACTGCCCAAAACCAGTAGTAGGGGTCTTTAAGCAGGCTCCTAAGGTAGAACTTGCATGTCCTCAATATCGCCATGCCAGCACCTCGTACAGCTTATCCAGTGACTCAAGACTTGTGAGAGGGGTTCCAGACGATTTAGATAGGTATACGTCGCCTGTCTTCAGCTTTATAGTGATCCTAACGTCTTTCACAGGTTCTCTAGAGACCTTTAACTCCTCTAGCTCCCCAGGTTTTAGCGGGCCGTAGACCGACCCCTCAACCATCAGGTAGGTATCCCAGTCTGGGAGTGCTTTAAGCAACCATGTTGAGTGAGTGTCCATGACCTTAACCCCTCTCACCCCCAATATCTCCTTAAGCATTGCGACTCTCCTAGCCGGGTCTAGGTTCTCGAACGGTTCATCTAGCAATACGTATTTCGCTTTAGTAGCTAGAGCAATCGCGTTCAAGACGATTTTCCTCAACCCGGCTGAGAGCTCGTGAAGTCTTTTCTCAAGTACTTCCGCGCCTCCCAACCTACCAACGAGATCTTTAAAGTACTCGTAGTCACCCCCGAGTATGTCTAAGTAGTATGAAGCAACGTGCTTAACCGGTAACCTGGACGATACCACGACTTCCGGAAGATTAGCCGCGACTAACCCGGGAAGACCTCTCACAGAATCCACGTCTAAACCGTCAATCAAGATCCTCCCCTTCTTCGACACGGTGATTCCTAGCACTACTCTCATTAACGTCGTTTTCCCGGACCCATTCGGGCCCAGGATTATCGTGTTGTTAGCGATCCTCAAGTTAATTCCTTTAAGTACGTAATCACCTCTTCTATACCCAGCATATAAGTCCATGAATTCTATGCTCAAGATAGCACCCCCGAAACCGCGGGATCTCCTCAAGACATAGGTTAGGAACGGGTCTAAATAGCTTACGTGCGGGTCTTCACGTATCTTTAGATGAGCCTCTCCTTCTCTAAGGTTCTCAGGATATCCCTCAGTTCTTCCTCCGTGTATACCTTGTATTTGATGCGGTCTTCAGGTGTTTTGATACCGAAAGTGTAGGAGATATCGCTTAATAGCTTGTAGTTCTCCACCCACTCTATTAATGGTAATGGCTCTTTGAATAACCTGTAGTTGCCTTCGTTGCTTAACACTATTACGGGGAGATCAGCCGGTCTTAAGAGATGCGGTATCTCCCTTATCTTACTCCCGTACCTCTTTATAGCCTCCTCCCATACCTCCCTCAAGCTATACCTGGCTTTCCTCAAGCTCAGCTCCGCCGATATCTCCGTTAAGTCCACTACCTCATCTACCTTCATATAGCCTACGACGTAGATCCCCCTATCAGATTTAAGGAAAGTCTTCCTAATCTCGGTGAAGCCTTTCTTCTCGTTAAAGAATCCTGGCGGGTACTTAGCGAGGCCTGCAGCAAAAAATATGTGGCAGTCGTCACAGTCTTTAAAATCCCTAGGTATTCTACCACCGATAGTCCTCCAATAATCAGCGTAAACACCTATATCGAATCTCGGGTCCCAGTGAGCGACTATCTTGCTCACGTGATGGCTTGACCCCCCTATCAAGACGTAGTCGTAAGGCATGTACTTACTCAGCGGGTGATCCCCGCACCTACTCGCAATATTCGAGTAAGCAAATCTCTGAATTATTGAAGCATCAACGTCACCCCTCACAGGCTCCGGAACCGGCAAAACCTCATAACACCTCTCGAAATGCGGGGAGTAATAACCCCCGTCAGCCGACTCAAAGAAAACCCTGAGGAGTAGTCCCTTAATAGGGGGTAGAACCAACCCACTCATCACCTACTACCTATTCTCGGCTTCTCGTTTTTATAGTTGAGCGACTGACTCGTTAACTCGTTCTTAATCTCGTCTAGAATCTTCCTAAAATCCTCCAGGACGTCAATCACTTCCTCTCTAGAAAGACCGCTGACCTCCATCATACCTAAAGCCTGCTTAACTGAGCGTTTGAAAGCCTCATTCTTTGTTAAACCCCTCTTCCTCCAATGCCTGTAGAGACGTAACGCGGATATTATAGCTCCCTCAACATACCTCCTACGTGATTCTTCCTCGGATACCACCACCAACTCCTCGTGCTCCTCATCTTAACCCGGTTGGAGGGCCAATAAAATAAAGCTTTAAGAATTTATAAGTACCTCAACACTTCCGAATATCGTGCGCGGTTATGAGAAACGGTCTTTTTAAATTATTTAGTGAGTCCGTTATTCCAGTCTAATGAAAAATATTTGATTAATCCTTACTTTTTCTTCCTAATCGATTCCAGTATTTCTTTGGCTACATCAAGTCTTATGGCGTCTCTCTTAATCATCTCCTGAACAACTATGTCTATCTCCGATCCTCTGGCGCCGGCGGTTATGGCTATGTTTCTTGCGTGTAGTTTCATGTGGCCTTTCTGTATGCCTTCAGTAGCTAGTGCTCTCAGCGCCGCTAAGTTTTGAGCTAACCCCACGGCACCCATGATCTCGGCTAGTTCCTTAGCTGTCTTAATACCTAAAATCTTCAGGCTTAACTGTGCTATCGGGTTTACCTTGACAGCGCCCCCTATGAGTCCTACAGCCATAGGCATTTCTAAGAAGCCTACTAAGTCTCCGTTCTCGTCCTTCTCCCAAACACTTAAGGATGTGTACTTGCCTGATCTAGCGGCGTACGCGTGAGCACCGGCTTCCAGAGCTCTGGTGTCCTGCCCTGTCGCGAGAGCGACGGCGATCACTCCGTTCATTATTCCTTTATTGTGTGTCGCAGCTCTGTATGGATCTGCTGAAGCGAAAGCCCAGGCGTAAACAATGCCGTCAACTACTTCCTCCCCTCCTAGGACGTCCTTAGGCACCTTACCCCAAACACGCACCAACCTCCTATCAGCTAGGTTAGACACTATCCTCAAATAAACTTTACCGCCGGTCCACTTCTCTATGTAGGGAGCGACCTTCTCCGCCATAGTATTGACTGTGTTAGCACCCATCGCGTCTTTAACGTCCACTATGAGATTCGTTATGACCATAGGTCCTGCAGGGGACTCAATCACGTAGACCTCAACATCCCTAACACCCCCTCCCAGACTGATTAAGAGGGGGTTCGTAGCGTTAGCTATCTCCTTTATCTCCTCCTTATGCTCGTAAATCAAGTATTTCGCGGCATGAGGTGCTGCAACACCGACTAACTGAATCTGAGCTATCATGAGTGACTCAGTAGCTTGAGCTTTTATACCACCACCCTCCCTGAGCATCTTAGCGGCGTTAGAAGCCGCGGCAACCACCGAGGGCTCCTCTATAGCCATAGGGACCAGGTATTCCTTACCGTTAATCAGGAAGTTAGTAGCTATCCCTAGCGGCAGGGATAGGGTGCCGACAACGTTTTCTATCATCCGGTCAGCTATTTCGAGAGGTAACGTACCCTCCTTAAGCAAGAGCTTCACGTCCTCGTCGCTTAAGCCCGCTAACTCCTTAAGCTTCTCAACCCTCTCACTCAAAGTTAGTTTGTGAAAACCCGGTAGACGCGAAGTGGAGACCACGTTACACTACCTCCAGAAAGATATCGTAGGCTTAGTTTTAAGGGTGAGGATCTTGAGACCCTTGAGGAGTTCTTAAAAACTTAAATAATCATTGTAGGAGATAACTTTAAAGGTGCTTGAGACGAACACGGCCTTACTGGTATGTTCGCTAGCTATAGCGGCGTTTCTCGCTTGGAGTGCTGGCTCTAACAACGCAGCTAACATAGTTGCGGCCGTGGTTGGGGCCGGGATCGTTAAGCTAAATAAAGCGTTATTAATTACCTCAATCTTCGTGGTATTCGGTTCTCTAATGCTCGGAGCTAACGTTGCCCGGGTTCTCGGCACTAGAGTGATTAACTCAAGCTCAGTAAACACATCCTTACTCACCACAGGCATGCTGGTAGCTATGTTTGCCGCCGGTTTCTGGGTTCTTGTAGCTTCACTGATTAGGGTGCCTGTCTCAGTAAACGAGACCGTATTAGCTGGTCTCATAGGCTTCGGTGTTTCAGTGAATCCTCACGTGGTTATGTGGGGGGAGGTAATCCTGATATACGTCCTCAGATTCCTCACAATACCTCTGTCAGGCCTCATATCTTTCACGGTAAAGAAGTTCTTAGCTAGGTACTTAGAAGATCCTGAGACCACCCTACCAGCTAGCTTACTCTCCCTACACCTAATATCAGCGTTCATAACGTACATCATCTTAAGTAAGTTGTTGGATGTAGTGCTCAGCTTAGTAACAGCGCTTGCTTTAAGTACCTTACTGCTGGTCGTGAGTAAAGCTTATGTGGATGAGAAAACAAGCAACCGATACGAGAAGATAAGCGTGTTTAGGGGTGTTTCGTCTTTCTTAACGATTGCTTTGATGTCATTAGCTTACGGCGCGAGCAACGCCGGGATAGTTGCAGGACCCCTGTACGTGATCATGGTTAACGAGTTAGGGGTTGTTAGCGTGGAGTACTTATCGATCCTGCTATTATTCGGCGGCTTACTCATTTCTCTCGGCGTGTTTTCTTGGGGTAAGAGGGTGGTGGGAACCCTAGCTGAGGATTTAGCCACCCTCAACTACTCAACGGCTGTGGTGACGTACGTCTCAACATCATTAACTGTGTTGTTGCTGGCTGAGTTAGGAGTGCCTGCAGCCACAACCATGGTCGTTGCAGGAAGTATTATTGGGGCTAGCTTAGCGGAGGGCTACAGCGCCGTTAACGTGGGTGTTGTGAGGAAGATGTTGGTGATGTGGGCTTTAACAACGCCTGCGTGCGCGGCGATCTCGTATGCGACGTACGCATTCATAGCAAGACTTATTTAAGGCTCCTGCAGTAGAGCGCGAGCGTTCTCAGATAATCGCTAGCGTCTTCAGCGAAATCAGTTATTCCCTCAAGTGCTTCAATAAGCTTATCAACCATCAGTATTATCGCCGGGTTTCTTATCACAGACCCGTATTTAACTAGTAGTTGACGCCCCCTAACTAAGATCTTATCAGCGTCTTCCTCGGCTACCTCCACCTTATACGCCTCGTCCAAGACTTTATCATACTCGCGATTGATTAGTAGTGAGGTTATATCATAGAGTCTTGAGACAGATTCGTAAGCTTTCGCGGAGAGCTCGTTAACAGCGTTCTTAATCTCGCCGGGTAGCTCCAGGTACGGGAATAAGGTCATGTTCCTAGCGACTTCCTTAGATTGCTCAGCTATTAAGTCAAGCCTCCTAAGGAGCGTCGATATTCTCTCCCTCATAAAGCCTGGGTGCAGGTCCTGCAACCTCACCAGCAGGTTACGCCTGATCTCATCCGCTAACGTATCCTCGTGAATACCCTTAGCGAAAGACTCCATAGCCTCAGCAGTCCTGAATTCCTCAAGTAATTTAATACCTTCATTACTTAATTTAACGATGTTGACGACAGCTCTCACATATTTCAGCAACTCATTACTCATGCTACTCTCAAACTCGCACTCCAACCAAAGCCCCATAACTAATTCGTAAACAAATAAAATAACCTCCTAATACGGGAACCGCGTGCTCGCCCCTACGATTCGGGGGGAGGGATCTGCTTGATGAACCCGAAGAATTCTTTAACTTGCTTATCACGTTCTCTAATCTCCGCAACGCGGTGTTTAAGTAGTCTCAAGAATTTAAGCGTGTAGTATGTGGTGAATATTGAGTGTAGGTACATTCCTAGAAGACCGAGCAATCCTTGAAGGGGTCTATACCCTAAATATCTTTCCTTAGCTAGGAGCTCAAGCCTTACCGCAAGGTAGGTTAAGCCGATTAAATACGCTAAGAACACGGTCTCGGCAGGTATTGATATTAAAGAGGTAAAACCTGACGACGCTGCGGTAAGGTAGGTAAGCATTATTATGGTGGGCGATAAAGCGAGGAGGAACCAGGGGATGAAGTCTGGCGGGAGCTTCCTCCCAGTAAGTAATGAGCCCTCAACCAATCCTCTCACCCTATTACGTTGCCAAGCAACAACCTCCTTGAAGGACTTCGGTACCGTGGTTATTAATGAAGCCCCCTCACAATGACAGAACTCAGCGTTACCCTGTATTGAGAGACTGAAGAAGAAATCATCACTCCTAGGTATTGCGGGATACACGAACCTCTCGTAGAGACTCGTCTTAACAGCTTTGTTATTCCCTGGAGCGTGCCTCCTGGAGACGAATTTGAAGAGGTGGTGATATGCGTGATACCAGTAGAAGAGCATGCCCCAGAAACTATCTCTCACGTACGTGGACCCGGAACACACGTCACAAGCCCCCCTATCATTAAAACACTTCAGGAAACTGCTTACGTAGTCCCTAGAATACACGTTCTCAGAATCCCCCCAAATAATCAAGTCATAACCTGAGTCTATAGCGTACCTAACTGCCTCCACCCTAGCTTGCCCGACCCCGCCCCTAAACCTCTGCTTAACGAAGTTAACACACTTAAACTCCTTCCTGAACCTCTCGACGACTAGCTCGGAACCGTCCTCAGACCATCCGTCAACGACTAGAATATCGAAATCAACGCAAACACTTACGCCGGACTGGTTAACTAAAGACTCAAGAGCCTTCCCCAACCCCTCAGCATTATCCTTATTCAGCAACACCACCAGCGCACGCAACCGCCAACACCAAGCACTACTAGTTAGCTCCCTACACTCAGCTTAACTCCTTACTTAAAGATAACGCATTAATTTAAAAACCGACCAGTTAATGAAGTAGCATCTATGAAACCAAGAAAGAGTAGGCTATCATCCCGCTGAGGAACAGCCTTAATTATTAGTTAAATACACGCGTTGATATGGTAAGAATCTTTTATAATATTCATGTTAAAATATGTTTTAAGAACTTCTTATATTTTAACATGAACACATTGTTGATGTGATAGCATACCGTGCAAGACCTCATTACTACGTTTGTTAGTCGGTTCTTTGCAAATACGCCGCACTATTTCACGCATCTTTATCAAATAGTATTTTAAAAGCTTTGTTAGAATACACACATGTGGTGTAATAACTTGGCTTCAGCACCTAGATCAAACATGTTATTGGTTGGTTTAGTCATAGCTATAATAGTTGTGGGTGTTTTAGGCTATTACTTAGGGAGCATGACGGCTCCAGTCTACACGACTACGTACACGCAAGCAGCGCAGACAGTCTTCATGACCACCACGAAGACGGAGACCGTCACACCCGTTTATGAACCGCCTGCGAAGATTAGAGCAGGCTTCATATACGTTGGTCCTATAGGAGACTACGGCTGGACCTTCATGCACGACTTAGGGAGGAAGATTGTTGCTGAGCTTTATAAAGACTGGCTTGAAACCACATACTACGAGAATGTTCCTGAAGGTGCTGAGGTCGATAAGTTGAGGGACTTGATAGGGAAGGGATACAACGTCTTCTTCACTACGTCATTCGGTTTCATGGAGGGCACGAGATCCGTGGCTTTACAATATCCTAACTTGATCTTCTGGCACTGTAGTGGTTACTCAAGGGAGAAAAACATGGGTACTTACTTCGCTGACTTCTACCAGGTCTACTACCTCAACGGGTTAGCTGCCGGCGCTTTAACGAAGACTGGTAAGGTGGGTTACGTAGCCGCCTTCTTAATTCCCGAGGTGGTGAGGCACTTAAGCGCTTTCGCTATAGGTGCTAGGGAGGTCGCTCAGCAGAGAGGGCTTAACCTGACTCTCTACGTGATAGAGATTGGTGCTTGGTATGACCCTGCTAAGGCGAAAGCCGCTGCCGAGACCTTAGTCGAGCAGTACGGTGTCGACGTGATAGCATTCACAGAGGATTCAACAGCTATAATAGATTATGCTCAAGAACAGTTTAGTTTAGGTAAGGAGATATATGTCTTCAGCCACTATAGCCCCATGTACGTTTACGGTCCTGACGTAGTAGTTAGCGGTCAGTTAGTTAGGTGGGAGATAATATACGCTGACATACTAGGCAAGATTAAGGCAGGTATCTACACCCCAACAAACCTGAAGAACGTTGATTACTGGTATCTCCTCAACACAGGAGCTGTTGAGATGGCCGCACACATATTCCCTAACGGTAGCGTCATGCACATCAACCCGAAGTTTGAGGGGCTTCTTAAGGGAGTTACTGTGACTGATAAGCTGTCTGGCAAGACTATGAGTGTTTACGACTTGATATGGCTCAGGTACGAGCAGATGAGGAACGCGCCGATGCTAATGTCTTTCCAGCAGATAGCTACCAGCCACATCTACGAGAACATAACCTCTATCACTATAACCATAGGAGGCACGCCAACCACCTACCCGATAGCACCCGTATTCGATCCGTTCATGGGCCCGCTAAGCGGTTATAAGATAGATAAACCTACAGAGAAGGTCACGGTAGCTCCCGGCACTAGACTAGGACATGACGGTCTTTGGAGCATGGATTGGGTTCCGGACTTCGTTAAGATAGTCGGTAGAGCCGCTGGTTAGGTGTCTCAAAAATGAGTACCCAGACCTTTTTTTCTTTAAATGGAGAGAAATCCTTAAACCCCATTATTTCCGCTCGTGGTTTATGGAAGAGTTTCCCGGGTGTTGTAGCTCTAAAAGATGTTAGTCTTGACGTACTCCCCGGGGAGATACACGCTATCTTAGGCGAGAACGGCGCCGGTAAGTCAACGCTTCTGAAGATATTGTATGGTATTTACGTGCCGGATAAGGGGGATTTATTCTTCGGGGGGAGAAAGGTAGTAGTGACATCTCCTCAGGACGCTGTGAGGAACGGCTTAGTACTCGTTTCTCAAGTTCCTCAACTCATAGACTCACTAACCGTCGCCGAGAACCTATCACTATCTTTAAGTCAGTTTGGTTACGTGAGTAGTGTGAGGAAGGTATCTAAGTTTCTCCTAGAGAAAGGCAGAGAATACGGTGTGCGGGTAGATCCGGACATAGAGGTTTGGAAGCTGAGTTATACTCAGAAACAATTAGTCGAGGTTTTGAGAGCGTTGTTGCTTAACGCTAAGGTAATAGCCTTCGACGAAGCGACCACACTCCTCCCTCACGCCGAGAAAGAGAAACTCTATGACTTCATGAAGCTCTTTAAGAGTAAGGGGGGTTCGGTTCTGCTCGTAACGCATAAGATTCCCGAAGCCATGGAAGTTTCGGACAGGATAACGGTTCTCAGGAGGGGGGAGGTGGTCGGCACGGTCAGAACTAGCGAGACCACCCTAGATCAAGTCAGGTATATGATGTTTGGTGAGAGGCTCACACAACTCAACTCCGGTAAGTATGAGAAGCTGGGTGAGAAGGGTTCGGAGGTTTTAGTTGTGAGGGATCTCTGGGTTAGGAGTGATTACGGCGTCTACGCGGTGAAGGGCGTGTCATTTAGTGTTCGTAAGGGCGAGATCCTAGGGATAGCCGGGGTCGCCGGTAACGGTCAGCTAGAACTTATTCAGGCGTTAGCGGGGTTGAGGAAGTCTGAGAGAGGTAGTATACGCTTACGTATTAACGGGAATGAGATCGATGTTACTAACAAGGGTTCGACAGCGATCAGGCGTTTAGGGATAGGGTACATACCGGACGAACCTGTTAAGAAGGGTGTTTCACTAGATAATAGTATTGAGGAGAACATAGCGGTACATCCCAGACTCACGAGATTCTTAATAAGGTGGGGGGACGTTAAGAGCTTAGCGACCGATTTAGTCAGGGAGTTCAGCATAGTGACGCCGTCGACCAATGCTAAGGCTAAGGTACTGTCAGGAGGTAATTTAATGAAGGTTTTAGTAGCTAGGGAGTTGACGGTCTCTAAGGTTGCTTTAGTGGCTTACAACCCTACTAGGGGGTTGGACGAGGTCTCAACACGTTATGTTAGGAGGTTAATAGTTAGTAAGGCCGTGAGTGAGGGTATGTGCGTTGTGGTCGCTTCCGAAGATCTTGACGAGATTATGGAGATAAGTGACGTAATAGCTGTCATGAACTCCGGTTCCTTCGTAGGTGTTTTCAAGTCTGGTGTGAGTAGGGAGGAAGTTGAGAGGGTTATGGTGAGTTAAGATGCGTTTGATAGTGGTTAAGCGCGTGAAGACATCAAACTTATATTACGTTGGGATACCAGTACTCTCCATACTTGCTGGTCTAGCGTTATCTACACTCATATTCGCTTCCATAGGTGTGCCGCCGGATCTATTCATCAGCGAGATCCTCGCAGGTTTCCAAAGTCCTCAGACCTTAAGGTATTTCGCTCTACTCGTGATACTGGGTGTTGCGTTAACCATGAGTTTCAGAGCTTCTATCTGGAATATCGGTGCTGAGGGTCAGATGATTTGGGGGATGCTTGCAGGGGGTTATATAGCGCTTTTCGTTGCAGCGCAATCCATGTACGTAAGTCCCAGCGACCTCCCTAACTATGCTAACGTGCCCGGGGTGGAGATCATTGACGCGTCCCCTGTTAAGCCGGTCATCTCAGTTCTCTTAATGGATCCGTCTCTAGGCAAGTTATTGATGGTTTTATTCGGGATGTTGGCCGGAGGTTTATGGGCTTTAATACCTGCGGTGCTTAAGGCGTATCTAGACATAGATGAGGTAGCATCAACCCTCATCTTAAATTATGTGGCGTATCAACTCTTTAACCACTTAGTCTCCTATAACTTGAGGGGTCTTAGTGTTCAAGCTAGGCAATTCTTTAGGACTGATAGGATGAATTCAGCGCTCCTCTTTAACTTAATCCCAGGCACCTCAGTTACTGTGCAGGAAGTGCTCATGGCTGTAATATTCTTTGTTTCCGTCGTCTTGATGTACAGGTATACGGCGGTAGGTCTTAGGCTGAAGATAATTGGGTCGAACCCGCAACTTCTTAGGTCTGTAGGGGTGGATGAGAGGAGGTATATCCTGTTAGCGATGTTTTTGAGTGGGATGCTAGCGGGTGCTGCAGGAGTCTCAATACTCGCTAATCCTGGCATAGGTAAGTTGGAGAAGATAGCTAACGTGGTTAGCCCGCCTACGATGAACTTAGGCTACACCGCTATATTAGTCTCGTGGCTCTCAATACTTGACCTACGGTTCGTCCCTATATACGCTTATATCGTGGCCTCCTTATTCCAGGGTAGTAGCTTGCTTCAGTCAGAGATTAACTCGCTATTTCCTGAGTTATCCTTGACTGGGGCCGCCCTGACATACATACCCATAGGTTCTATACTAGTGGTCTACGTAATTCTGAGGATATTCACGGAATACTCGGTAAGGATAATGAGGTGAGCTACGATGATAGGGGAGATACTCAACGTGATAATCGCTATGTCCCCGATATTCGTTTTCTTGTACTTAGCGAGCCTAGGTAATTCCTTGGTTGAGAAGTCAGGCATACTTAACTTAGCTATTGACGGCGCGTACACGCTGGGCGTGGCTCTGGTCTTCACTTTACTGGTGTTCGTGAACGACCCCACGCTAGCGTTGCTCATCACATCACTCTTGATAGGGTTGTTAGGCGTGTTAATAGCTTTCTTGACTACGAAGCTACCTATATCTCACGGTGCCGTAGGTCTTTCAATTCAGTTCGTGGGTTACGGTCTCGCGTCATTCCTCGCGTACCCGATGTCGTTGAAGGTTAGGGCTGAGAGGATAAGCCTCAATACCTACCTTACGATACCTGAGGTCGTCTTAACTTTCTTAACCCTGTCTGTAGTGATCGGGGTGTTAACGTACTTACTCATCTATAGAACTAAGTTAGGGGCTGCTATAAGAGCTGTGGGCGAGAATCCTGCCGGGGCCTCAGCCCTAGGTATTAACGTCCTTAAGATAAGGATCGTGGCTACCTTCCTAGGGTACGTTCTAATAGGTTCTGCGTCCTCACTCTACCTACTACTATACACGAAGAACTGGCAAGAAGGTTTAGGGATGGGTTACGGCTGGATCTCCTTCGCAATATCTTTATCGTCCGGCAGACATCCCCTCGTAGGGATAGCTACCTCAATAATATTCGCTACACTCATCAGGTACGCGTACGTACTCCAGGACGTGCTAGTGGGGTACGGAATAAGCATATCAACCTTCATAGTCATCGCACTCCCGTTCATAGCAGCCGTATTCATACCCCTAGTAGTCACCGCGATCCCGCAACTACGCAGGAGGTTCGCACCGCCTAAACACCTAGGAAAGATATTCTTTAGCGAGGAAAGATCTGTGTGAAACCACTCAGCCTCTCACGTACTGTAATCAATCACTAAAACCTCTGAGTTTTAGGAGAGTTAATCGTAAACAAACTAGCAGGAATTTTACGTTACGGTAATTCTTAAAGTATCGTATCCTTAATATTAGTTGGGTTAAGGTGAATGACTGAGAAGATCGTTAAGAAGGTTGGTTTGGTCGGTAAGGGATCCTTATCAGTAGTCATACCTAAGAAGTGGGCGGATTCTATGGGTGTGAAGCCTGGTGACGAGATAGGCTTGATTTTTAACGGCTCTAAAATAACTTTAGTACCTCACACGCAGGAAGAGCCTGAGAACGTCAACATATTGATCGAGGTCGATGACCTGGATTTAGCCTTAAGAAAACTCATAGCCTCATACGTTGAGGGGGTTACTAAGGTTAAGGTAAGAGCTGAGTACACGGAGCTACTTAAGATCTCTGAGAGACTCAGAGAGAATATCTCCATGTTCATGCTTAGAGCGGAGCCCGGCTCGAAAATACATGAAATACTGTTTAATGACGTGAAGACAGACATGCCGTCAACGCTGAAGCTTATCGAATCAATAACTACTGAAGTCTTGGAGAGCTTGGTTAGCAAGGATTACGAGAAGGCTTCTATGTATTATAAAGAGTTTATGAGGAACTACCTCTACTTCTTGAGAAACCTGAAACTCAGTCTAGCCGAGAACAGCATCGAGCCTTATGAAGCCATAGATCTGCTACTCTCTATAGAATACATTAAAGAACTAGTAAATACCTTCCTCAACGTACGGGAACTCACCCCCTCAGAAATGAGGTGTGTTGAGAAACTTGTGGAATTAGCTGAGGGATCTATAAACTCCTTGCTAGCTCAAGACGTGGACGCAGCCGTCAATACAGCGAGCAACATACTTAAGCTACTTAAAGACATAGACGTGGAAACAGATTTCTGCAGGAGGTGCTCGTACCTCATATCGAAAATCTCGGAATTGGTTTTAGGACGTTGCATAAGGAATAAAGCGTGTAGGTGTAAGCATTTTTACCCTAAGGTGTGAGTCTCACGACACGAGTGAAATCGCGTGACCCCCTCGAGTTAGATCCTTCTTAATTAAACTTACTTACCTAAAAGTAAGTTTAATTAAGTTCTCTTTATATAGATTGTGACCCCTAGTATAGCGGGGGTAGTCATGTATTACGAGCAATCGAGGACTTATTTGCGGACGCCTCAGTCAGGCGCCGTGTTAGACCCTAGGAGGTATCTCAGCGTGGTAGATAGAGTTATTTGTAAGTATGGCGCTGACAGGAGTAAGTTAATTAACATGCTTCAGGAAATACAGAGGGAGTTTCAGCACCTTCCTAGACAAGCTCTCGAGATGCTGTCTGTTAAGCTAGGCATCTCATTATCTGAGATTATCAACGTCGCTACATTCTATCATCAATTCAGGTTAGAACCTGTCGGGGTGTACGTTATTCAGGTATGCTTTGGCACGACTTGCTACCTTAAGGGGTCTTCGGAAATCTACGAATCTATGAGGAAGGTGCTTGGCTTGAGGGAAAGAGAGAACACGGCTAGGGACGGCACTATAACTATTGAGAAAGCTAGGTGTTTTGGTTGTTGTAGCCTGGCCCCAGTCATCATGGTTACTTCATCGGATGGGAGTGAGAGATACGTTCATGGCAGGCTCAACGTATCTGAGGGTAAGAGAGTGGTTCTAGACTACAGATCGAAAGCTTTGATGAAGTTAAAGGGACTTAAGAATGAGTGAGGCTCTAGAATTAGGTTCAGGCACTCGAAAAATCAGTGAACTCATAGTTAGGGTACCTCTAGCTAGCTGTACTCTGGCGGCCGGCGCTAGCAAAGTACTAGAATCTATTGAGAAAGCTTTAGGGAAGCTAGGTCTTGAAGCGAGAGTTAAGAAAACCGGGTGTATGGGTTTATGCTACCTAGATCCTTGGATAGAGCTGGAGTCGAGGGGGTTACCGCCGACGATATACGCTAACGTCAAACCGGAGCAAGCTGAGGGAATAATAAGGAGGTACGTTGAGGGAGACTTAAGCGGTGCCTTAGCGGTCAGGAGTGAAGCAAGCGGATTCAAGGGCGTGCCAACCCTTAACTCCCTGCCTGAGTGGAGGCTTCAAGTAAGGTATGTCTCGAGAAACTGCGGCTTCATAGACCCTGAGTCAATAGAAGATTACTTGAGAACCGGTGGTTACTCAGGGCTTAAGAAAGCGCTTAAGCTAGGTAGGGAAGAAGTGATAGAGATCGTGAGGAAATCCGGTCTTAGGGGTCGTGGGGGAGCGGGCTTCCCTACATGGTATAAGTGGAGGGTAGCGTACGAGCAGAGAAGCGATGTCAAGTACGTGATCTGCAACGGCGATGAGGGGGATCCAGGAGCTTTCATGAATAGATTGCTGGCTGAGTCAGACCCCCACAGAGTTTTAGAAGGGTTGATTATAGCGGGTTACGCTATAGGCGCTTCCAGAGGCTACATATTCGTGAGAGCTGAGAAGCCTCTCATGGCGGACAGGCTTGAGGTGGCTGTGAGGCAAGCTAGAGACTACGGCTTCCTGGGCGAGAAGATACTGGGCACTGACTTCAGCTTCGATGTAGAGGTTTACAGGAGTGCCGGCGCTTTCGTGTGCGGTGAGGAGACGGCTCTCATTGCCGCAATAGAGGGTAGGTCTAGACCCAGGCAGAGACCGCCTTACCCGGCAACAAGCGGCTTGTGGGGTAAGCCTACAGTAATAAACAATGTTGAGACTCTCGCACACGTAGCAACTATCTTCCAGACAGGTTTAGACGAATTCACTAAGTACGGGACCGAGAGATCTAAAGGAACCAAGATGTTTTGCGTGACCGGCTCAGTTAGGAAGACCGGCGTGTACGAGGTCCCTATAGGCACTAAGATCCGTACCTTAGTATATGAGTTAGCTGGAGGGCCGCCTGACGGGAGATCTGTTAAGGCGGTTCAAGTCGGCGGCCCGAGCGGCGGGTGCATACCGGCTGATCTACTCGACTTAGAGCTAGACTACGAGACCCTGCAGTCTTACGGTGCTATAATGGGTTCCGGAGGGCTTGTAGTGATAGATAATACTAACTGCATGGTTGATGTAGCTAAGTATTTCATCACGTTCACCCTAGCAGAGTCTTGCGGTAAGTGCCTGCCCTGCAGGGTGGGGGTGAAGGTACTTGGTGATATTCTTGAGAAGGTGGCGTCAGGTACTGCGACCCTAGAAGATCTCGAGCTCTTGAGAGAGCTCGGGGAGAGCATTATGAGGTCCTCCCTCTGTGCGTTAGGGGGTACAGCACCTAATCCAGTGTTGTCTACGCTCAGATACTTCAAGAACGAGTACGAAGAACACGTAGTCATGAGGAGGTGCCCGGCTAAAGTGTGTTCTAGGCTGGTAACCTACGAGATAGATCCGGCTAGGTGTAGGGGGTGTGGGCAGTGCGCTAAGAACTGCCCGGTAAGCGCGATCAGCGGCCAACCAGGCAAGGCATTCAAGATAGATACGAGTCGCTGCACTAAGTGCGGTCAATGCTTAATAATCTGTCCATTCGGCGCGGTAGTGAAGGGGTGATCGCATGGTTAAGGTTTACGTGAATAATAATGAGGTCGAGGTATCTCAAGACGCCTTAGTCATCGATGCTGTTGAGAAAGCTGGATATGAGGTTCCGACCCTGTGCTACCTTAAGGGCCTCTTCAACGAAGCTACTTGCAGGATATGTGTTGTCAAGGTTAATGGGAAGGTCGTGCCGTCATGCAGGTTTCCCGTCTTCGAAGGCGCTAGAATCATAGTAGACGATAGTGAGTTAAGAAGGTTAAGGAGGGTTAACCTAGAATTACTCCTAGCTACACACGAGATCAAGTGCTGGTCTTGCGTGAGGAAGGGTATGTGTGAGTTACTTAGTCTCAGTAAGAGATTGGGGGTGGAGGGTATTCCCGTGTGTAGTGAGTGCCCGTTGCGTGGTCGCTCCTGCCTAGTTTTGAAAGGCTTTCCGTGTTTAGGCCCCCTAACAGTGGCCGGATGCGATGCTGAATGCCCTAGGAGGGGATCCCCGTGCATTGGGTGCAGAGGTTATATCATGAGTGAGGACGTCTGGGTTAGGGCTCTTGAAGAATTCTATAAAGATAATGTGAGCTTAAACGAGCTTAAATCATTGATTAGTTTCTTCTGGTCATACCTACCGCAAAACCTTTACAGACTTGTGAGGGAGGTGAGTAACGTTGAGTATTAAGCTTACTTCAGAAGTGGTGAGGGTTGCTGGAGAATCAGAAATTCTTGTCTCGATTGATGGGGAGAGAGTTAAGGTAGAGTATGATAGCTTAGCCAGCCCCAGGTCTTTCGAATCCTTGGTTACGGGGCGTAAGTACTGGGAAGTGCCGTACGTGGTTTCCAGGGTGTGCGGGGTCTGTAGCCACGCCCATTTCTGGGCGTCAAACTTAGCTATAGAGTTAGCTCTAGGGATTAAGGTAGATGAAGCCACATCAACTCTTAGAGACGCCTGCAATAAACTCCAGATACTTCAAAACCACGTAATACATCTGGGATTCCTGGTCTTGCCAGACTACGGGTATTCGGTGGGGAACGACAAGTACGTAAGCACGCTACTCAAAGTGAATAGGGTGGTTAACGAAGCTCTAAGGCTATTAGGTGGTAGACTAACCAACCCAAACGTGTACGTCCCCGGAGGCTTCACCGAAGATCTGAAACAACCGGTGATTAAGAGGGTCGTGAACCTCTTGGAAAGCGTAGGTAACGACTTGAGAGAATTAGCTAACATTATATTAAGTATCGAGCTCCCGGAGCTTGAGGATCCTTCCCCCGAGTACGTCTCCCTGAGGAATTCACCCAGCGTGACAGTACCTGTTGAAGGGCCCTACATCATAGATTCTAGCAAGAACACGTATACCGTCTACGAAAACTACCGTGAAATCTTCGTTGAACGTTACCTAGACTTATCAACGAGTAAGAAGTGTTTAATGAATGGTGAGAAGGTTTTCCACACGGGTGCTAGAGCTAGATTAATCAATTACTTAAAGGGTGGGTCGGGCTTAAGTAGCGAGCTCAGATATCTCATAGCTAGGTATGAACCGCTCTTCAAGAAAAACCCGTTCTCCAATATCTACGCGAAAATAATTGAGTCACTACTCATATACGAGAACCTACTGCAAACACTATCCTCGCTAGATACAGGAAAACTTAGTAGGGTGAGGCCCGGCAATAGTTTTAGTGGTGGTTTCGGCGTCGGGGTCGTTGAAGCTCCTAGAGGTCTTTTAATACATTATTATGAGTTAAACCCTGAGATGAGGGTAATTAAGGCAGACATAATAACGCCTACAGTAATGTTCTCGAAACACATAGAGGTTAGTAGTGAGGCTTTAATAAAAGGTTTGTTAGCCAGCGAGGAGGGGCGAGACGAATCACTAGTTAAAAGATTCGTTGAAGCCCTGGTCAGAGCTTACGACCCTTGCATCCCTTGCGCGGTTCACGTAATTAAGATGAAGAGGTGAGTCGAGAGTGTCCGTTAGGTTAGCGGTAGTGCCTCTCTCAAGTTGTGATGGGTGTCAGTATAATCTCTTGAATGAGGAATTCCTAGATTTACTGAAGGGACTTAACGTCAAGCTAGTTTCCTGGCCTTTGCTAGGGCTGGGGGACGGCGCAGAAATGTACGATATAGCGTTAGTTGAGGGATCCGTAATGTCGAGCAGAGACTTGAAAACCCTTCTTGACGCGAGGAGGAAGTCAAGGGTCTTAGTAGCTATGGGTGCTTGCGCGTTGTTAGGGGGTGTTCAAGCGTGGTCAAGCAACTCGATTTCGAGGAAATTGGTGAGTGAAGCAGGTTTTTCCAGACCCATAAATCATTACGTTAAGGTGGATCACTACGTTAGGGGGTGTCCGGTAAACGTAGGCGAGATGATTAAGTTATTGAAATCATTGATTAGTGGTGACTTAATTTACGTCGGTAGTAGGAGATTTAATTACGTCAGCAGGGATAGTTTCAAGATCAGCGGCTCGCTCCTTGAGATAGAGACTTCTAAGTGCGTTGTATGCGGTAGGTGTGTTGAGGTTTGCTCGCTGATAGGCGCTAGAGCACTAAACTACGTTTTTAAGGGAATACAGACAAATATTTCCACACCATATCAAGAGTCTTTAGAGAGTGCTGGATGCGTTAATTGCGGGCTTTGCTTCGCTTACTGCCCGGTCGGGGCAGTAAGCCTTAAAACGAGAACGGAGGATCTGCTAGATAAGATCCGTGAAGGATTTTTGAGAACAGCTTACGTAGAGCCTGAAGCGCTGGCGTCTCTCATGGAGTCAGATAATCTTGAGTTAGGGCAAGTGATTTCAGCTATTAAACAGATAGGGTTTACGAAGGTATTCATATACTCAAACCTTTGTGAGGCTAAAAACAGTGTTGGGGGTGAGGTCCTAGCAAGATCGCCCGTAGAATTCTCGATACTTAGTAAGCAGGTTCCTGAGCATAGTGTTTACTTACTCGCTCCAAGAATACCTCAGGACTCCATATACATATCTCAATGCGTTTCGTGGAGGAATGTCGTGAACTCGTTAACCACGCGCGAGCTCCAATCACTCATAAGGGAGTTAGGTACGGAAGAATTAGATTCGGAAAGACCTGACGGCGTGGTAGGCTATGGGGAAGACATTATAGTGGTTAGCGAGCTTAAGGATGTGAGGAAAGCGTTATCGAATCCTGAGAAACCCTTCAGGAAGATAGTCTTTGAAGCGTGTCCGGGAGGCTGCCTCCTAGGTGGGGGGCAATCAATCAGCAAGTACAACGACTTAACCAAGGTGTTAGTAAGGAGGAGGGATATGCTTAAGAAAATCACGACCGGAAACCTCGTCTCTCAGGACGGGGAGAGGTCTGTTGTTAATTGCTTAACTAACCCAACTCTCTAAGTGTTTTGAACCCTTTCTCCGTAAGCCTATATATGTACTTACCCCTAGAGTAGATCTTTTCAACATATCCTAACTCCCTAAGTCTTTCCAGCCTCCTCCAAACCACGGATTTGTTTAGTCCTGTTGCCTTACTCAAATCTGATAAAGTTGCTTCACCCATGCCTAAGGTTTTAAGAATCACTTTATCGCGTTCATCGAAACCGTACTCTAGCAGAGGCTCTATCTCAGGCGCTTTCTCAAGCCTCCTCTTCAAAATGAAGAACGCTAACAGAGCTACCGCCGCCGCGCCAGCTAAGGCAAGGATGAGTATGGTTGGGATTACTGCACCTCCAGAGGGTTGCGGACTTGTTTGAGGACCGGGGGCTCCTGTCGTGGTCGTTTCCGTGGGAGGGAGTAACAGGAAGCTTACCTCGTAAGTACCTCCCTTATCGTAACTCAACACTATATAAAACTGCTTGCCTGACGAGTCGGTAACGGTGTTTACTCTTGGTGAGCCGTTAAAATAGAGGAGGGCTGAGTTAAGCGGCAGTATTACTTCAGCAGGACCTAACGGATTTATGACTGCGTTGACTTGAACCTCGTTAAGTACCACCCCTACCACAGCCTCATACTCCACGGTCACGTTACTCAAGTATGTCGTGTTAACGATTATTTCCCCGCCTGGCTTCAAAACATAAGGTAGCGGCATCCCATTATCTGAGAAAACAGTTATTGACTCATTTACGTACCCTCTCTCAAGCCTTATCTCAACGAAATCCTTGCCAGTCACGTTATACACGATCCTTATATCGGCGTGCCCGTCAGGATAGAGAATATATGTGCAGCTCACGCTATCAGAAGCTTGAGAAGCTAAACTCGTAAGTAACAGTAAACCAACTACTAACACACTCGTTAAGGTTAGGTAGCGTTCTCTCTCACTCAATAGTAACCCCTCACACCCTGAGAAATCTCAAGCAAGCAATTAAATATTTAAACGCTAAGTCATTAAATCAGTCAAAACGAGCAGATTTAAAGTACCTTAGCTAGTTTGAGGAGATGTGATGGTGGGAGCAAGATTAGCAGGCCTTGAAGTCTCGGCGTATTAAAGCTCTCGTAAACCCTCCCGCAATTACATACTTTGTCATGATTAGTTAAGAATTCCTCGAGAAACTCCTCAAACTTGCTAGGCGATTTTATGTATACGTAGCTAACTGCTAAGAAAACCAGGTATAAGTCCCAAGCCATGTGTTGTGTTTCCGCCTTAGGTATAGCTTGCTCCGCGTCTATCACATAAACCGAGCCATCATCACGTACTAGGAAATTAGTTAGTTTGACGTCTCCTAGCGCCCACCCCTCCTTGTGAATCTCTCCTAAAGTTTTACCTAGCTTATCCGCGTCAATATCCGTGTCTAACGCCCTGCCCTCCACATATTCGCGCAGCATTCTATGATTCTCTTTATCAACCTCAACTACCTTAGGAGTCTTAAAGAATTCCCACCCTCTGCTGAAGAAAGCGAGCTCCCTCTCCAACCTCTCAGCGGGGTCGTAAGTGAATGGGTAGACGAAGCTTAAGAAAGTACTTAAGGGGAACCACTTAAGAGACATTTCTTTAGCGAAGTTCTTCAGCACGTACTTGACACCGGACTTCTCAATAACTTCAGACTGGGAAATCATCCTGTCTAGTAATGTGATGAGTCCTAGCCTACTCAACCTTGATCAACCCACCTAAATTAGTAATTTATTAGCACGTAATTAAGTTTCCTTAGGGTGAGTGCAGTGGCTTACTACCAGAGCAGGAAGCAGCTTGTTTTCACACTCATATACTCTCAAGCACTTATCCTTAGCTTAGCTATCATAAACGTGTTCTACCCTCAATACTACCAGTACACTTTCGTAGTGTTCTTTATAGTAGCAATACTCTTTACGAGCTGGAGTGTGAGGAAATCAAGAATAGGCGGTAACGTGTCGCCGAGCGAGATAAGGACTGGCAGACTACTTTTTAAGGCTTCGAGGAATGACGTTCTAGAACTCCAGAGCAAGGACGCGGAACTCGTTTCTGAGTTAAAGCCCATACTTAAAATCTCACTACTTAATTTAGTGATATTCCCGGCATTCTTGGTATGGTATTGGTGGTATTTCGACTTCATCAGGACTCTAGCTATAGAGGTAGCTGAGTACAGATTCTTAGCATATTTAATAGGTTATGAGGTCCCGTACGGTCTAGTCCAAGTAGTGAATCTCGCGGGGAGGAGAGCTGTCAAATCCTTTGTTCAAGTAGTTGCTGAATATGAGGTCTACGATAAGGGGATCGTGGGGACTGGAATCACCTTAAAATTCCCTCTGAAAGTAGATCAGTACAGGGTGGAACAAAACACGAAGAGAATGTACGTAGACCTAATCCAAACACCAAGTGGTGGCAGAACGTCCATCAAGATTAGACTCTATACGAAAAACCCGGAAAGACTCAACGAGATATTGAGGAAGTACGCTTTAGCTACATAAAAGTTCTTAAGAAGATTAATTAGATCGCTAGGAAAGGTCTCTCAGACTACTTTGTGGTGTTAGTGCGTGAGCTATCCAGGGATGATAGTAGAGCCAGGCCCTTATTGCTTAGCCTTACGTGCGTTCCCCTCTCCCTACTCTCTATCACGACTAACCCTACCTGAGCTAACAGCATTAAGTCATTCTCTAAGTCTTTAGAGTAAGGACCGAAAGAATATCTCACGAAATCGTAACCGAATTTAAAACCTCTCTCGTTCTGTAACTTATAGACCGTTTTATGGAGTTCTAGTAAGCTACCCGTATTTTCCTGCTCCTTAATTATCCTCAGCAACCACAAGAGTGGCAACTTACTCTCCAACATTTTTACTCACATAACAATTCTGGCTTCACGATCATATAAAAGACTTCACCCGCTTAATAAATTAATCCCTCGATGACGCGCTTCACAATAAAACACTGGGAGGTGGTGTTTAAAGATTTAATTGCTTGGCTGAATCCTTAGCCGTATGCTTCTTCGTTCACCCACCGCATCAAAGCCATTAAAACGGATAGCTTGGTTAAGTAGGTTCTGTCTAGTAATCCCTTAGAAAGCAGGTGGATGACCCCCTCACGTTCACCTATATTCACTATATTGTAAGTTTTAGCGACGGCTTCCTCTAATTCTTTAACTTCGTTATTTACGATTAGCCTCATCAGCTTATCCGGTACTTGAAATCCTGGTGAGAAGCCTATTGATTGACGCCCTCTCAAATCCCTAATCAAGGTTACTTGCACGTCGACGTACGTGTTGGGCATAACCTCTATTACCCCTGCTTCAACCCCTACGTAGAAATCGCAGTCTTTACGTGATAGCGAGGCGTGAACCCTCCCTAAAGCACCGTTAACGATCTCGTCAAGTCCTATAGGCTGTGGTGTTAGACTCGTGAACTCTACGCTAATCAACTCCACGTCCTCGTTTTTGAAGACTTCCTTAAAAGCTTGTCTTATGCCCTCTAGTTTTGAGGGGTTCTTGGTGCCGGCGCAAACTCTCATAAAAACTTCCCGGATCTCACATTATTTCCCTGGATTCTCTCCTCTCAGCGCCCCTACCCATAAGCTTACTAACTTGTGAGAGTGCTGCCTTAATCCTAGACTCAACTATCTCCGCCTGACTCAAAAGATCCTCAGTGGGGATCTTTATCTTCAGGTAGCTCTTAAGTAAGTCTACGACAGACTTAACAGCCCTGTAATCAACTTCGTTAAACTCCACTATAGTTGACCAAGTCTCGCCCAGCATGACGGCACTCCTAATGCCGTAGTAGGAAGCCCACCCAACTATTATTCCGTTAACCCCGGTTATGACCCCCTCCTCAAGAATATTGCCGCCTAGATTCCCTAACTCGTTTAATAACCCCTCATCGTTCCCGGCCACGAAGACTCTTCTTGAGTCGCTGTACTCAGGAACTACGTAGGCTGCGGTGGCTATGAGTGAGGCGGGACTACCCCTACTCACCACGTGATTCAGTAACTCAACACATATCTCGTGCTGCCCGTCCGGGTTCTGAGGCTGTGTCTCGCCAGTGAATATCAGAAAGTTATTAACCTCGTATAAGCGGCCCGTGAAGAGTGTTGAGATCCCTCTCCTGTTAACGACTAGCTGGGAAGGGAATGTCGTTGAGTAAAGCTCCGCGACTAAGTCACCGCCCATCCTCTCCAGAATATAGTTTACTGAGGCATAGCCAACCCTACCCATGCCGGGCAAGCCTATGAGTAGGTGCTTACCCTCACTCTCATACTCCTTTAAAACCTTTATTTTCGTTACCATTTTACTACCTCTATTTCAAGTTGTTTTCTCAAATTATAAAGAACTTTCATGTCCTAACACACATGTTCCTCCTGCTCTCCACGTAAGCTCTCTGAGAGGAGATTATTTCCTTGGTAGCGCTCTCAGGATTTGTTGAGAGAGTTATCGCTCTCCCAACAACTTCCGCGTCTGCACCGTGGCAAATACCCTCACCGGGTTTCGCACCCATCCTTAATATGCCTGAAGCTAAAATCACGTGTCTCGCACCGAAACTCGACCTGATTTCCCTTATCATGAAACCCTTGCTAGCCGGTATTATCAGTCCTGAAGCGTCGGTTAGGTTGAGGACGTTCTTTACTAGGTGATATGATTGGTCGATGACTTCACCAGCCCCTTCGTGAGGTAAAGATACCTGTAGGAAGAGCTCCATCTCCAGATCCTTAACTCTTGATGAGAGAGGCTCTAAAGCCCCCTTATACCCTATGAAAGCGTGGGATACGACGCCTTGGAAACCGGCCTCGGACAACTCCTCAACTACAGGCAACATAACGTCAGCTATGTCAGCTAGCTTCAAGTCGGCGATGAAGTAGTACTTGTCTTTACGCCTGCTAATTAAGTTGCTTATGTTCTTAAGACCATACCTGAGCACGTAAGGGAGGCCGATCTTTATGCCTGACACGTAGTTATACACTCTGTCGAGCAACATATCTAACCCGATCAGGTCTGGTGGCGGGTAATTCACGGCAAGCACTATGGTCCTCTCACTATCCCTCAACATCCTGTGAGCAGACAACGTCGCACACCAACATATTTTCTAACCACACTTAAAAACACTTCTCAGTAGCGAGTGTTTATGCAGATGGTGGTTCGTTTGTTTGATCCCCGCCATCTGCTTCTCAACGGTCTCCCCGAGCCCCCTCACCGCAGTGACTCCCCTCTAGTCGCCTAGGGTTCACAGCCTCTACGGATCTCGGAAACCCGGGGTCACCAATAAATGTTGCAAATGATTATGAAGACCGAAACAGCCTCACTCCTTATCCTGCTCTCTGAAGCGGGTCAGAAAGCTTCATTGATGCCCCTCCCCCGCCTACAACTACTCATCAAGTTCTCGCAAGCTCCTCACACACCGCTCACCACATAGGGATTAATAAACTTCAGACTCTCAAAACCAAATAACATCAAATTCACAAAACATTACAACCGAAAGCCTCGTCATTTATGGCAGGTATGGAGGGGAGAGCTTATAAATTTCTCGATTTAGTTTTCTTGATGATGTTGTTTGTGATGTGTGTGGGTCTCGGGGGCTACTCTCTAGCGATGCACGTTAGAAACGCTGGACACATTGGACTAAACGTCTATGCCCTCGAGGAGATGATAGGTAGTCTACGCATAACCCCCGAGTCTCGATGAACCAGCTAGTGGGGGCTCTGGCTGACTAGAGATAAGGGGTAACGGGCCGGAGACCCGACCCCGGGACTAAACCCTCAGAAGAAGGGAAATGCAGCCCCCAAACCAATGAACCGCCTGAAGGGAACCCACCCTTCAGAACGGGGAGGAGGTCAGAAACTTATATGGGATCTGAAACAGTGGTCAAAGACGTTGTCCTTACTTAAATGGGTTTTAACTTTAGCAAAAATATTTTTAACTCTAACCAAGAATATTAATAGGTGATGAAGGTTACCTACAACGCATGCGTCAATCACTACCAGTTTAGTGAGTGCTTCTAGCACGAAGTTCCGTGTCAACATAATAACGAACAGGTGTAAGGAGTGCGGTATATGCATAGGCGTTTGCCCTACTAAGGTCTTGGTGAAGGGGGATAAGCATAACGAGCATGGTTTTAGGTACCCACTCCCAGTCAATATCGAGAGATGCATTGGTTGCAGGCTTTGCGAGTATAATTGTCCTGACTTCGCTATCTTCGTGGAGGTCGTTAAGAAATGAGGAAGTCTTTTATTTCCGGGAACATAGCGATAGCTGAGGGGGCCATCACCGCCGGGATGAGGTTCTTCGCCGGATACCCCATAACGCCCGCGTCTGATATAATGGAATACCTAGCTGAGAGATTGCCTGAGATCGGGGGAGTAGTTACGCAGTTTGAAGACGAGATCGCGTCAATAAACGCTGTAGTAGGTGCTTCGTGGGCCGGGGTCAAGTCTATGACGGCTACGTCAGGCCCTGGATTCTCACTCATGCTTGAGGCTCTGGGTCTCGCCGTAATAACTGAGACCCCGTTGGTTGTGGTAGACGTTATGAGGGCAGGACCTTCTACTGGAGTACCTACCAAGACTTCTCAGAGTGACGTCATGCAAGTCAGGTACGGCGCGCACGGGGATTACGTAATCCCCGTCTTCGCCCCGTGGTCCGCTCAAGAAGCTTACGACTTAACCATAAAAGCTTTCAACGTGGCTGAGTCTTTGAGGACCCCTGTAATACTTCTTTCAGACGCTGTAATCGCTCACTTATGGGAGTCTGTGCTTCTAGCGGAGCCTGGGGAGGTGGAGGTAATCAATAGGAAGAAGCCTAGTAGCCCGCCTGACGAGTACCTGCCTTACAAGCCAGACAATGATTTAGTGCCTCCTATGGCGACATTCGGCGAAGGCTATAACGTGATAGTTGAGTCCTTAATACATGATGAGAGAGGGTTCTACAGGCAAGATAGGGAGGCTTACCGCAACCTAGTTAAAAGGATTGTCAACAAGGTTTTAAGCAGGGTTGACTCCTTATTTGAGGTAGAGGCTTACTATGGTGATGATTACAAGTACCTGCTAGTCTCATTCGGTTCTACTGCTAGGTCAGCATTAGCTGCCGCCAGGATCCTCAGGAAATCAGGTATTAAGGCAAGCTTACTCAGGCTTAAGACGTTATCGCCTCTCAAGCTCGAGACGCTTAGGAAGTATTGTGACGAGGCTGAGAAAATATTCGTTGTGGAGAATAACATGGGCAAGCTAGTGCACGATGTCGAGAGAGCGGCTGAGAACGATAAAGTAATTTCCTTGCCACTACTAGACTTAGAAATACCTGAACCTAAAGATATCGTGGAGGGTGTTAGGAAATGGTTGTGAGCACTTTGGAGAGTTCTCACCCGCTAGACAAATACTTGAGGACCGCGAGGCTACCACACATATGGTGTCCTGGCTGCGGGCTCGGAATAGCTTTAGGGAGCATAATGAGAGCGATAGACAAGAGAATTAAGGAGGGAACACTAAAGAAAGAGAACTTAGTCTTCGTTACAGGCATCGGTTGCTCTGCCAGGACCTCATTCTACGTTAATTTCGACGCAGCACACACCCTGCACGGGAGGGCCATAGCTTTCGCTACGGGCGCTAAGCTAGCTAAACCTGAACTGGAAGTAATAGTTATCGGCGGTGACGGCGATATCGCTGGCATAGGGGGTAATCACCTACTCCATGCGGCTAAAAGAAATATGGACTTGATAGTCTTGATGATAACTAACTTCGTTTACGCGATGACTGGGGGTCAGGTAGCTCCTACAACACCGCTCGGGCTTTACACAACCACGACACCTCACGGGAATCCTGAACCACCCCTAAACGTGGTTAAGGTTGTTTCCTCTCTTAACGCTAACTACGTGGCTAGAGCTTCAGTCACGCATCCGGCACTGGTAGAGCAGTACGTGTATAAAGCTCTAGGTATGAGGGGGTTCAGGTTCATAGAGATACTCTCCACCTGTCCTGAGATATTCGGTAGGCACATAGGCATGAGGGATCCCTTCACACTCTACAGCACGCTAAGGAGTAAGGTAATCGTTAAACAATCACCCAGCATCGAAGAATCGGATCTTGACTGGGGGAAAGGCTTCGTTATAGGGGAGTATTTAGTTCGTGATAATCCAGGTTATTTGGATAGGATTGGGAGGGGGTTGAAGTGAAGATAGAGATACTTCTCGTTGGGAGAGGGGGTCAGGGAATCCTACTCCTAGGACGTGTTTTAGGAGTCGCTATGTCTAAGTACGCTAACCTCTACGTCACCGGCGTGGAGTCATACGCTTCCGAGACTAGGGGTGGGGAGTCACGCGTAGACCTAATAGTTTCCGATAAGTCTGAGGAGATGGATTACGTGAAAGTGTTGAATGCCGACATAGCTCTCTTCATGTATCCCTACAACTTAGTGAAGTATTCGGAAGTCTTGAAGAGAGACGCGTACGTATTCATCAACTCCACGTTCGTTAAAGAACACCCGTACACGACGCAGAAAGTTTTCATGAGACCGTATAACGAGGTAGCTGAGAAAGTGGCTGGAACTTCCAGGGTAGCTAATATGGTGGCTTTAGGTCACATAATCGCGAAGACTGGTGTTCAGAAAGCGGAATACGTTGAGAAAGCTTTGAAGGAAATTATTTCGGAAAACCTCTACGACGTAAACGTTAAAGCTTTAAGAGCTGGTCTTGAACTAGATTAGATTTCCCGTAATCACCGGGAAACCCCTCGCAAAAATTTGTTTATGTAATGAACTTATTTACTAGTCAGACCAAATAATAATTTGAGGGGAAAGGGAAATCAGCGACGAGGTGAGTGTAGTGACGCTGAGTAGTGCTGACGGAGCGAGATGCCCTGCTTGCGGCAAACGCGTGACATACTACGGGGAAGTCGAGTTAAGTAATGGGTATAAGTTAGCTAGGTACGTCATTAAGTGTAAGGCGTGTGGTTACAGGGAGGTATTACAGGAAGTCATCCTCAAAAAGAGGGATGATGGGATAGCAGTTGAAGTGGTTAAGCTACCTAGTCTGAGAGGAAATAAGGAAGCACACAGACACGCGAGAAAACTTTAAGACTCAAAACACCATCAATTTTTATGGCAAGCCGTATTAGCTTAATTCTAGGAACTTATCTCGCAGTAGTCCCAGCTCATGGTGAGGTCATTAAAGCAACTCTAATCTCATTGCCTTCAGGTATTATCAAGAGCATCCCGTTATTGAAACTCACGTTGATTTCCTCAACTCTCTGAGAGCTGACGTAGGTAAGTAAATTTTCGGCGAGGACACTCATTATGGCCGATATCTTAGCTATTACCTCAGGATCTGCCACCCTCGTAGGAACATTCACTACTACGTCAGCTACGTGACCCTTACCATCTATCTTCATTACGAGACCAAACTTGCTGACAACCTCTTCAGAAGTTGTTTTCTCCCCAAACACTATCTCGTTGACTTCATCTTTGCTTGCCGCGTTATACGTCAAGTAACTCCCTAAAACATCTAGATCACTTCATTACTTTATAAGGGGTTAGGCTTTTTACGACTGAGCTCACCTCTAGCGTAGCGTGGTTTAATCTCCTAAAGTTATTATCTCCTTAAGCACTTTCTTAAAACTCATCGGTGGTGATGTAGGTTTTTGGAATTCTATTATCACGTGCTTGACTTCCGGCAACC
>JAJHQR010000011.1 GCA_020833255.1 Desulfurococcaceae archaeon
CCCTTAAACCACGCGGATGGAATCACCACGAGCTCAGCACCGTTTAACGAGTAAATCCTGAAGAGTTCAGGGAACCTTATGTCGAAGCATATGGCTACGGCGATCTTAGCTTTCCCTATATCTACCACTGGTGAGACCTCTTTTCCAGGCATTATGTAATCTGATTCCCGATACCCGTAAGCGTCGAATAAGTGAGTCTTCCTGTAAGTTCCGGCTATCTCGCCGTCAGGTCTTATAATGACTGCCGTATTATAGACTTTAGGCGGTTCCGGGCTCTTCTCAAACGTCGTGATAACGAAGTATGAGGAAAACTCGCGTGCTAACCTACTGAAAAATTTGAGAAACCCGCCCTCAAGACCGCTAGCCATGGAGTAAGCTTCTTCAGGCCTTAACCTCACTATGTTGAATGGTGCGTACTCAGGTAAGATAACTATGTCTGCCGTGACTTCTTTAATCAACTTACTGATCTTAACTAAAGTCTCGCTCTCGTTAGTTAACGAGGAGAACTGCAATATACCTATCCTTAACTCACGCACGGCCATCCCCAAACTTAATACGATACCTAATTTTAAGTTCGTTGACTACAATGTATTGGTGGTATACGTGTGTAGGATCCTGGTAGGTTTTATGAGCGGGGAATTCGCGAAGAAGGAATTAAGTAATGTTGTTGAGGACTTCATCGAATCATCTCGTAAAGACCCCTACTTAGCTGAGGTCACGAGAGGTCATAGGGAGTCGCACGACGATGGGTGGGGCCTGGCGGTAGCGGGGGTTAGGAAGGGGTTGATGACCATATTCTACGAGAAATCAGCGATCCCGATATTCAGTGATGTTTCAAGAGAGTTGTTGAGGGTCTTCGTCAGCAAGTTAAGCAGGTATGACGAGCTATACCTACTACTCCACTCACGCGCTACCGGCACCGAGCCGTTGGGGACTAGCAACGCCCACCCTTACGAGGTAGACTTCAAGTTAGGTAAGATATGGTTCATCCATAACGGTGGTATAGATAAGCTACGTGCTTCCAGGGAGGCTGGTATGGACCCGCATCTTCACGTAGACTCACGCATAGCTGCTGAGTTACTAGCTAAGTACTTGAGCTCGTGTGCCGCAAGCTGCGAGGACTTAGATCAGTGCGTAGCTACCGCGTACGAAAAGCTATATAACGAGTACACGCGCGAGGGGGACGCGTTAATAACGGGTCTCTTAACTTATTGCGGGGAGAACGACGTGAGGTTGTACGCTACCTCGTTGGTGAGGGGTTATGAGACGATGGATGAAGCCAGGAAGACCTATTACACCGTCTACAGAGTCTGGGGCGACGGGTATAACGTAGTGTCTTCCTCCACATTAGTAGATCGTTACATGAGGTTAAGGGACTTCAACAAAGCAATACAACAACAGAAAGTTCTTAGGATAGGGCGTGAGTCTGTAGAGACTTTATTATCTCTTTAGAGAGGGTGTTGAACGTCTTGAGTAAGCCAACATACTACGTTCACCCGACAGCCGTGATAGAGGAGGACGTTGAGATCGGTGAGGGAACCAGAATATGGCATTTCGTGCACGTGAGGAAGGGTGCGAGGATAGGTAAGAACTGTAATATAGGTAAAGACGTCTACATAGACGCCGGGGTGAGGATAGGTAATAATGTCAAGATCCAGAACTTCGTTTCTGTTTACAGGGGCGTCACTTTAGAAGACGACGTCTTCGTAGGACCTCACGCAACATTCACTAACGACATCTACCCGAGATCTTTTAACGCTGACTGGGAGATAGTGCCCACGTTGGTTAAGAGGGGTGCGTCCATAGGGGCTAACGCGACCATAATTTGCGGGGTGACCATAGGGGAGTACGCCATGGTCGGTGCGGGAGCCGTGGTCACCAAGGATGTCCCGCCCCACGGACTCGTCGTAGGCAACCCTGCTAGGCTGGTTGGCTTCGTGTGTTACTGCGGTAAGCCGCTCAAAGAAAAAGAGAAGATGAGGGAAGACGAGAGGACGGTAATCTACAAGTGCGAGAAATGCGGTAGGATGGTTGAGATCCCCGCAGAATTACATAAGCAAATCACGAAAACGTAGCCTGTTCTTCACGGTGTGAGTGCCGGTATTCCCAGCTTCTCTATTTTAGTGTATTTGTTATTATTGATTACTACGTTAACGGAGTCGTATATCAGTATGTTGGGATTCTTAGAGAGTCTCACAATGTCTTCCGTCGTCAACCTACTGTATTCTGTATGCTTAGTTAAGACCACGGCAGCGTCCCTGCCTTCCAGAGCTACTCGTAAGTCTTGAGTTAGCGGAACACCTAGTTGTTCGAGGGTCTCGTCCCTCGTCACTAGGGGGTCGTGCGCTATGATGTCCCTACATCCCCGGGCTTTTAATAAAGCTATGAAGTCGTGAGACGGTGAGAGCCTGGTATCGTCTGTATCTCCCCTGAAAGCAACTCCTAAAACCCCTATCCTTGAGTCGCTGATTCGTAGGCTGTGTGACCTCATGAATTTCTCAAACCTCTTAAGTGTTTCGTAAGGCATGAACTCGTTGATATTCCTGGCTAGGAGGAGGAGTCGTGGTATGAAGCCCTTCCTCGTAGACACGTTAGCTACGAAATAGGGGTAGACAGGTATGCAGGGTCCTCCGACCCCGGGACCAGGTAAATGTAGGTGGCAGTAGGGTTGTGAGTTAGCTGCTTCCCTAACCTCATAGTAGTTTACCCCGATGATTTCCGACAGCATTGCTAGCTCGTTAGATAAGGCGATGTTCACGTCTCTATACACTCCCTCAGCTAGCTTAGAGAATTCAGCCGCCCTCACCGAACTCAACTTAATAACGCCCTTACTCGAGATTCTTGAGTAAAACTTGGCCGCTAGTTCGGCTGATTCCCGGTTTACCCCTGAAACTATTTTAGGGTAATTATCCTCTATGTCTTCTAACGCGTGACCCACGTATATTCTCTCAGGGCTGTACGCTAAGTAAAAGTCTTCCCCGGCTAGTAGCCCGCTAACTCTCTCAAGCACGGGCTTTAAGACTTCCTCGGTGGTGCCTGGGGGGACGCTGGACTCAAGAATAACTAAATCACCCTCCCTCAGCCCCTCCCCGACGGATTCGCCGACCTCTATTAATGAGGTGTAGTCAACCTCCTTAGTCAGCCAATCTAGGTGTATTGGCACGGTAATCACTTTAACGCAGGCTTTATCGGAGAATTCGAGAGCTTCCGTGGTAACTCTCAGCGTTCCTTCCTCCAGACCTCTATACACTGCCTCTTCCACCTTCTTCTCCACGAACTTAAAAGAACGTGACGTGAGCTCGTTAACCTTACGTGAGTTCTTATCAACACCGTAAACTCTTAAGCCTTTCCTTAAGTAAGCTGCTGTCAAAGCAAGCCCTACGTACCCTAAGCCGTACACCAGGACTCCGCACTCACCTCTAAATACCTTGATGACAGGATCGGGAACGCTCATTACGTGACCCGATACTAAAGTCGCTGCAAACATATAAATCCGCGTCACCTAATTCGTATATGAGTGGGTGAGGTAGTCGTGAGTCACGCGAGGCCTACGAGTAACTACGTAGGCAAGTACGTTAGGCTAGGTAGGATAATGCCTGACGGGAGAAGCGTTATCTTCGCTTTCGATCACGGGGTGGAACACGGTCCTAAAGACTTTACTGAGGAATCTATAGATCCCAGGAATATTCTGAGCAAGGTCGTTAAGAGCGGGGTTGACGCAATACTAGTACTACACGGGATAGCTAAAGCAACGTACGATATATGGGGTAATAAGGCGGCGCTGATATTGAAGGTTACCGGCAAGACTATGTTGAGACCTGAAGAGGGGAGATACCTTCAGAGCGTTTTCGGCAGCGTGGAGGACGCCGTAGCTATGGGTGCTGAAGCCGTTGCGGCCACCGTTTACTGGGGCAGTCAATACGAGGACGTTATGCTGAGGAATTGGTTTGCTGTGAGAGAAGCAGCTGAAAAATACGGTATGCCGTGCCTGCAGTTAGCCTACCCCAGAAACCCGCAAATGAAGAACATATACGACGTCGAGATAGTCAGGTACGGGGCTAGAGCGGCGAGCGAGAGCGGCGCTGACATGATAAAGACGTACTATACTGGTAGTAGAGAAACCTTCGCCGAGGTAGTCAAGGCCGCGGCCGGGGTGCCGGTCTTAATGAGCGGCGGTCCTAAAACTCAAGACATTAAGGAGTTCCTGGTTCAGGTTAAGAACGTGATGGACGCTGGAGCTAGTGGCGTGGTTGTGGGTAGGAACGTCTTCCAGCATAAGAACCCGGAGGGAGTGATTAAAGCTATCAAGGAGATAGTTCACGAAGGTAAGGGTCCTGACGAAGTTCTGCAATACGTGAAGTAATTACGGGCTGGGACGTATGCTCGACCTACTGTGTGTCGGCCACGCCTTAGTCGATATAAGGTTCTTAGTTAATAAGTTCCCGCTACCGGATGAGGAAGCACGGATATTCGATGAGAAGAGAGGTGTTGGGGGTTCAGCTGCTAACGTAGCTATAGGTGCGAGGAGATTAGGGCTTCGGACAGGCCTAATAGCTAAGGTAGGTCTTGATTCTTTCGGGAGGATGGTTGTCGACGAGTTGATGAGTGAGGGGGTGGATATCTCCGGACTAAGAATATCTACCACACTCCCCACAGGCTTCTCTATAGTGGTCAGGGATTCTGAAGGCAGGATACTCATATACGGCTTTAAGGGGGCGTCTGAAGACCTAACCATCAAAGACGTTGATAAGGAGCTCCTGCAGAACACGCGCTACCTACACATAGCTAGCTTAAGACCTGACACAACGCTGGAGATCCTTAAGATGTTGGAGGGTGGGAGCAAGCCTGTAGTGTCTTGGGATCCGGGCAGGGTACTAGCTTTAAGCGGGTTGAGCAAGCTAAGACCGATAATCTCGTTAGTAGATATAGTCTCGGTCAATAAGAGGGAAATAACCTACATTACCGGGGAGGAAAACTACGTTAGAGCTGCTGAAGAATTGAGGCGCCTAGGCCCTAAGATAGTCATAGTTAAGAGGGGTAGTGAGGGGGTTTACGTTTTAAGTGATTCAGCAGTCGTGGACATGCCGGCTTTCCCGCCCGAGAAAATAGTCGATACTACTGGAGCCGGGGACGCGTTCATAGCCGGTTTCTACTCAGCGCTGAAACGCGGTTACGGATTAGAAGACTCTGTTAAGTACGCGGCCTTAGTGGCCTCGGTAAAAGTGAGTAGGCTGGGTTCGCACGAGGTACCCAGGCATGAGGAGGTAGTGAAAATAGCTGAAGATCTCTATAAGCTTTCATTTAGGAAATAAAGTAAAGGGTTGATCTAGTTAACGTTACTTCTTGGCGAAGGTATGAGGCGGTATGAAATCGCCGTACCTTCTCCTAGCGTTCTCAAGCCTTTCTTTCTGAGCTCTCAGAACATCGAACAAGATCTTCGGGGTGTCAGGTATCTCCGAGTATATAACCCATATCCTCTCAATCTTCGAGAGTTGCTGGGGGACCCTTAAAGTGAATTGCTTCTCATACAGGCTCTCTGGGTATTCTTTGCTTAAGTGCTTCTCAAATAGCTTTCTGAGATCCTCATACAGCGGTATAAGCCCGGTAGGAGTCTCTATCGCGTCCACGTCGCCGTGAACTCTTAGCTCCATCCACTTCAACCAGACCTTCTTATCCACCTTCTCAGCTAGGTAGTTTCCTTTCTCGTCCCTCAAGAAGTAGTTAACCCCGTAAACCTTCGGCTTAATCTTAAGTTTCTCAGCAAACCTGAGGTGAAGCTCCGTGAACTTGCCTACGGAGATGGATAGGAAGTCTAGGATCGCGTACGGGTTAAACTCTCTCTCACCAGCCTTACCTAAGACTGCCGTAGTCCTCTCTGACTCTAGGGCGGCCCCCTTAGTCACTATCCCGTGTACCCAATCAAAAGACTCCTCAACAGGGGGTAGGGTGTCGGAATCTCTGCCACCAAATATCATGCCTCCTACAGGAACCCCCATAGGATCGTCGATCTTAGGATCAAGGGATTTCAGGTACCTTATCGAGGTAGTAAATCTGGAGTTCGGGTGTGAAGGCACGTTGTCTTTGCCCGGCCACCACACGCCAGCGTAGTTAATTCCCTTACGTGGTTCACCGACCTTACCAGTCCACCAAACCTCGCCATCGTCTGTTAACAAGACGTTGGAGAAGATTACCTCGTTCTCCGGCGAGTTCAGTATTTCGTAGATTTCGGGGTCGTCTTTCGGGTTTATGCCGTCAACTATCCCGAACATGCCTACCTCAGGATTCGCCGCTCTCGCTATCCCGTCAAATTCCTTAATGATAGCTAGGTCGTCGCCGACCACCGTATCCGACATTAAAGCTGTTGAGGTTTTGCCACACCCTGCTGGGAAAGCACCGGTGAAGTAAGTTATTCTGTCGCCAGGGCCTTTAACGCCCGTTATGAACATGTGCTCGCATAACCACCCTTCCTTAAGACCTCTATTAACGCAGAGTCTGAGCGCTAACTTCTTCAAGCCTACCGTGTTACCTGCGTACTGTGTGTTAGTAGAGTATACCGTGTCGTCTTCTAAGTCTATATATATCCTCCTCTTATCTACGTTTTTGCTCCAGCCGTTCTCGTCGCGTTCCCCGGCCGAGTGGAGGAACCTCATGTAATTCAGGTTAGGTCCTTGATTAACGAACTCATCATAGCATACCCTGTAAAGGATGTTCTCGCTGTGAGTTACGTACGCTGAATCCGTTACCTGAACCGCGTACATGGTGAACGGGGAGTTCCTAGGACCGAAGCAGTAGAACGATACGTACATTTCCTTACCGCTCATTATACCCTCAAGAATTTTCTTGATTTCGTTAAGGCCTGAGACCCTCTCGTAGGTGTTTATTAGGGGTATCTTCTCCCCACTACTCAGTAATATCCTCGTGTTACCCCTGTCCCTAGCTAGGTCTTTAGGGCCGTCGAAGTGTACTGTGTGTTTAGGGTACTTGGTAGGTAGTTCCTCTTTGTTGAGGAGTGCTTTACGTCTAACGTACTCGAAATCTTCCTCACTCCCGATATTCACGTAAACGGATGAAGGCCTAGCCACACTTATTATGTCAGCTACCCACCTATGAAGTTCCGGGTCAGGAATTCTTAAGAGTCTTTTAAGCATCTCCTCACTCATGCTGGAACGTAGGAGATTAAGATAATCGTAATCCCCTGCGACCAACCTCTCCCGACTCATGCCACTCACCACGACTATAATGACTTAATAAGATTAAAAATGTTTTTACTTTATGGACTATATTTAAAACACCTCTATCAAGGACTTATATCGAATGGTATTTCAAGAAGCTTCTTAGAAGCTCTAAACCTCGGTTTCTCGATCGTTATCTTACCGATGAGCCCTGTCGTGGGTAGGTGTTCCTTATTACATGCGTTTATGTTCCAGATACTTCCGTCCGTGTCGTGTATTATGACCAGGGTTAGTTCCTTAACCTCGGGAGGTACTGGGAACAAATCATATATTATGTTACCGTAGGTTTTCTCAGCTTCCGACCTAGGCATTGTCTTGACCTCAACACGTAGGTTTTCTGAGATCTTCTTATTCGCTAGTACCTCAATCTCCTTAACTTGCTCGTCGCTAGGTTTCGCAGAGCAGGTCACGGTCAGTCTTCCGTGCTTGCCTGAAACATACGTTGACGCAGTCCATAAAGAACCCTCACCTAAAACCCTGACTACAGCACCCTTAAGAACGTGAAGTGCTGTGTGGGTTCTCACCTCGTCCGGGAATGTCTGAGACCCCGAAGCCATTGAAGACACCACTGCTTTAATAGGTGGAAGAAAAATAAATTCCACCGTAGAGCTCTCTAGTCAGCGTTAATTCATGTCTGGCGAGTTAGTTTCATCTGGTATTCTATGAAACTCATTAAGAAGACTATCGCTACTACTAAGACAGATATTAAAGCGAAGATCTGAATCAGGTTGTATTCGTAGAGTGCTTTAACAATTTCATCAGGTGGGTAGAACGTGATTACCTCTATTAGGTTTAGGACGTACCTAGCTAGCAAGACGGTAACCAACACCGCTACAATATCTCTCCAAACCCTAATACTCCTTCTGAGGACCCTGTTAATTAACCTGCCCGTAAACAGTATCGAGACTGAGAGCGCGATGAAAGGAACTACTACTTCAGCGTAGGTCCTCACAGATAGTGGGTCGTAGGAAAAGTTTCGTGAAGCAGCTGAAACAACGGTGAGGGCGATACCCACCACCAACGAGAAAATAGCTAAGATCCCTGAAACTCTGTATATTGATGACTGCCTCCACTTCTTAGCCACCACCTCATGGATTTGGAACCCCCTAATTAAGAGTAGCGCGCCTAGGAGACCCACCATCACTTCCCACACATACATCGAGAGGGGGGTTAAGGACAGTACCGCGAAAACCAATAAGAGGATGCCCGGTATTCCTAGAATGACCTTAGAGAAACGAGGCTCCTCAATAGCTTTCCTCAAGTATCTGCCGAACAAAATATACGTTTCTTCCACACCCCTCAGTTGCTCCACGACCACCCTCTCAAGTGCTACGATATTAGCTATGCCTTGAATAACCGGTATGACTAGCTCGTCTTCCACACTATCTAAAACCAGTATGAAGTCTCTGCTATTTAAAATATTCACTAAATACTCTGCTTGAGCCCTAATCCTCTTGCCAGCCTCAACGTGGCTCTCAGGATGACCGGAAATCACGGCAACCTCGACGTCCTCACCCCTATCCTTAAGACTTGAGTAGGTTGAGAGAGCGTGAAACAAGACGTTGAGATCTGAGTCATCAGGTTTTAAAGTACCGAACTTAACGGAAGCATTAACCACGTTCTCGTAACCAATAATCGGGGTCTCAAACCCGCTCAAAGAAATATCGTCATCATAATCGACTGCGACGACCACAATCTTCGTCAACCTACCTCCCATTAAGTATTACTTTACCAAACAATATAATAAAGTTGGGAACGTCATCAACATTTATATTTTCGTTTACTACACATTAATGTGAGGTTACCGCATAGCCGGGGTGCCCGAGCGGTCAAGGGGCTGGCCTGGAGAGCCAGTGGGCTTCGCGCCCACGCGGGTTCGAATCCCGCCCCCGGCGCTCACCTACCAACAATCAAGCTAGTGCTTAGAATAGCCCAGCTATATTCTCATACCTCATTAACCGGCTCCACGGTGCTTTTTCCAGAGTGGTGGGTACGTTTCTCTGCTCATGACTACTCTCTGGGTCTTCGCGAACACCCCTCTCCGTGTTTGAAGTACTTCCTCCGTATGCATTTGAGCTATCCCTACAGCAACTAGCTCCCCCTTCAACGAGAATATAGCTACGGGATCTCCCTTCCTGATCTTCTCATGAATTACCGAAATACCGGGTACCGTCAAGTCCGCTCCGTGTGTAACCGCGCTGACGGCCACGTCATTTACTATCACCTTAGGTAGGTGTGAGACTATGTACTCCCCCGGCTTAACAGCCTTCATCAAGAAGCTCGGATCCCCCTTATTACGCCATAAGTAAACGTATTCTGACAACTCCTGCATCTTGATTAAGTCAGAGTCTTCTTTGAAGGGCCCTGTTCTAATCCTCCTCAACTCACGCATGTGGGCCCCAACACCCAATATGTCCCCTATGTCGTGTATTAGCTTACGTACGTATGTCCCGTGCTCGCAGTCTACCCTGAGTAGCACGTACGGGTACTCATACTCTAAGATCTCTATGTCCAGTATCTCCCTCACCCTCAGAGCTCTCTTAACTGAAGACCTTACCGGGGGCTTCTGATATATCTTACCCTTAAACAATCCCACAACTTCTTTCAAAGTATTGAGAGCAACTTCCCCGTGGAGCTGCATGACCGTGACGTACTCCTTACTTGACTGCATCAAGAATCCGATTAACTTCACGGCATCACCTAAAGCGACTGGGAGTACCCCGGTTACTTTCGGATATCCCCGCCCCCAACCCACGGTGTTAGGTCGGGGACTCTAGGGTGCCGCCATGGCCCGCCTTACTCACGCCGAGGATCTCCTTAACCCAGGCAACGACCTCGTGACTCGTAGGTCCCGGGGGCTTATCCAGGTTTATTACCCCGAACCTAAGCAGTTCTTCTATAGACCTCTCTTCAGGAGATTTGCCGTACTCACCACTAGTAGGGAATTCTTTAACCAGTATATACGATCTCTCAAGACTTGCAAACTCGTCTAGCTTCTTAACGAACTCAACCCCCTTAAGCAATTTCTCACCCGTAAAACTCCTAGTTAAGGAAGGAAATTAATCGAATTACGCTAACAAACCTTGGGTGAAAATTTACTTAGCTATGGTTGCTTGACTCTTCACGTAAATTAACTCTTTAGGAGTTATCTTTACTCGCTCCTTCATATAATCCTCTAAACCACTATCTCTTAGAGCTTGCAAGACTTCATCGTCTGTAGCGCTATTCTTGATGTTTATTTTCTTATCCGTGGGCTCTATGTGATTCACGTTAACCTTCCTGCGCTTAACACCTGAGAGGCTCTTAGGACCTGTCACCAAAACAAAGTTTTCGTCGATTATATCGACTATAACGCACTTCTTCCCAGCTTCCCTACCACGTAGCTTCACGCATATCCTGCCAATCTCTATAGCCGGCACTTCAACCACCCTTACCTTAGAGCCTAGTAGAATTACTAGGAACCCTTTTTAAGTATTTGTTATCGATGGTTTGAGGGGATTAAGTAAAACATCCGTAACCTGCCCGCCACGCAGAGAAAACTTCTCGGCCGTTTTCGCGTTAGCGTATAGTCTTTAGTTTTAACTCAATCGCTTTCTTAGCTATTTCAAAAACTTCCTCCGCGTTAAAGCTGGAGGTGTTTATAACTAGGTCGAAATCGCTTAAGTCTTTTATGTCTATGTTGTAGTATATCTTGAATCTCCTCCCTTCCGACTCCTCCCTCAACCTCAGCTCTCTTAAAGCGTCCTCATAACTCTTATTATCTCTCTCAGCTATTCTCCTAGCCCTCACATCCTCAGGTGCTGTGAGGTATATTCTCACATGAGCAACGTTCTTGAGTATCCACCCAGCTATGTGCGCGTCGATGACTACACACCCCTTACTAGCTTCGCTTAAAGACATCTCGTCAATCATCTTATCTATTGATGGGTCCTCCTCGGCAAGCCTTGATAACTCACTTAAAGTCAGCCCTTTTCGAGCGGCTAGACCCCTGAATAAGCTACCGGCTGAAACCATCCTTAAACCAAGCCACTCAGCTATCTTCCTAGCTAAAGTAGATTTCCCGCTTCCCGGCATCCCGCTAACCGCTATGACTAGCTTACAAGAACAACTACTCAATAAGAATTCCCCTAAGAGCTTCTAACAGAGAGTTTCAGAGCTAGTGATAAGCAAGAAGGGCAAAGCACCCCGCCGAAGAGTCTCTCAGGTCTCTTAGAAGACTTAGCTACCTTTCTTAAAACCTCGCTGGACGTAGACACTCCACCCAACCTACTACCGCAAACCCCGCACACGGCTACGCCAACCTTAGACCTCCTATAATGAATTACGGTTCTGCCGCCCGGCGTGCGTCTCCAAACCCTCTTAAGAGACCTAGACCTCACCGAAGCCCCCGACATACGCCTCAACCAAGACGTTACTACGTCTTGGTTAAAAAGTTTTACTTACGTCCTAAGAAGTTGTTTGAGTTCTTAGCAGATCTATGCCAGCGATCCTATTATGCAGTACTTGATACCCTATGAGGGTAGCTAAAAACAGGAATAACTCGTTGAAGGAACCGCTTGAGCTGGAGATTACGGGCAGGCTGAGAGGCGATGGTATTGGCTTACCCCCGCCGTAGGTCAGAACGAAGAACACGTACATGTATTCCGATATGAGCATTGAGACGAAAACCCCTCCCCATAACGCGAGTAAGTTAACTATGAAGAAGTTACTTAACCTCTTCCTCAGTCTCGAGGCCCTCTCCTCCAAAATCTTAGCTTTCTTTTCCTGCGGGTTTAACGCCCTATACTCTTTCTCGATATTCCTCAACTCCTTAGATATGTCGAGTATTCTGAACTTGCTTAACCCTAACCAACCAACTAAGTAAGACCAGGGAAGCATCGCCACTATTACGCTCATGACGTACAGTAACGTGATCATCCCTTTCACAACCCCTTAACCAACTCAGCTAAGGACCTACCCGCCTCGTGAGCTCTACCCTCCTCGTTCCTCACGATGCTTACGGACGCGCCAACCAACGTAGCGCTAGCTACTGAAAACATCCTTATAAAGTTCATCACTTCCTTAACTAGTTCTACGTCGCTGTAGTCCTTCCTGTACCTGCTTAAGTCCTTACTCTGTCTCTGAACTATTGATTGAGGGTCTGCCTCAACAACCACTATCGTGTCCGGCCTCAACTCCTTAATAACGTATTCTGGCAGGCCCGGCCAGAAGCCTGTGGCTGTTTTTATGAGCGCGTGGGTATCCACGAAAACCACGACGTCTTTCTCAGGGTACTTAAGCATGAGTGAATCGATGTAATTCCTCATCTCCCTAGCTACTAACGACTGAACACTCCTCTGCTCGCTTAGCGGGAGACTCCGTATCTCGTCCCTGCTCTTACATATCCCTTTCTCCACTACGTACTTCAGCATGAAGTCCCCGTAATTAAGTATCTCGACAGCGTACCCCTCACCACCTAAAATACTCTTAGCGTGTGAGAGAACCGTGGATTTACCGACTCCGGCAACCCCAACCACTATGACTACCCTCAGCTTACGAGCCATCCTACTCACCAAGTAGTCTCTTAAGTAACGGGTACGTCTCCAGAGCTCTCTCGTAAGTTATTTGAGCGTAGAATTGCTGCAGTATGCCGACAGCAAGCAATATCCCCATCCCGGAACTGAAAACACCGAATATGTCGGCAACTAAAGTTATTGAAGCGACTATTATTGAGCTGAGGATGGCTAGTGGGTATATGTACTTCGATAAGACGGTCTCGAAAGATTTAGGATTACTCCTATGACCGGGTATCAGCAAGCCGGACTTAACCAAGTTCTCCGCTTGTGCGGAGGGGTTGAGCCCGGCTACCTCAACCCACATAAGCCCGAATAGTACTGCCAACACTATGAGTAGGACAGAGTACACACTAACCCTGACGGGATCAACTATTATTTCAAGTATTGATGAAGGGGGGTTCAAGTAATGAATAGCTGCTCCGAACGCCTCGACCAGCCACGGAACCCCGGAAAAGTATGAGGAAGCGAGTCTGTAGAAGAGTATTAGGTCGGAGAAGAGGATGCCTACCAGTAGTATAGGTATGTTACTCACGTAGAGGAATTGGAGAGGCATGCCGGACTTAACGCCGGGCATTCTATGCGATGTTATCGGGATATTAACCTTCATGTCCTGCAGGTATACTATGACGATGACTAGAACGAAAAGCGATACGAGACCTACTAGGGAAGGCGCAGTAAGATTTCCGGAGCTGGTCACTACTATACCGAACACTAACCTGTTCATGTCTAAGGCCCTCCCTTGAAAAACACTCACTAGGTAGGGTATTATACCGTAGTACTGATCGGTCCCAGAGATCCTTACGGGAGCGAACATAGACCACAAGATAGTCCTGGCGATCCCTGCAAGAATGAATAAGCTAACACCGGAGCCTATGCCGTACCCCTTCTGCATAGCTTCATCTAAAACCATCAGTATTAGAGCACCGGCTAAGAACTGCAGGAAGAGCGCTGCCGTAAGAAAAGCGTTCAATCTGTAGTAAAGCGCGAATCCAAGACCTTCCACAACAGCTATTAAGAGTGCTAAGCCTTTCTGACTTTGCGTGAACAACTTCCTGTCCTCAGGGTCCGTTAAGTCTAGTTCTATGAGCTTAGCCCCGACAAGTATCTGTATTATTAAGCCGGCCGTTACTAACGGGCCTATACCTAGCTGCGTCAAAGAACCGCTCTGCGAAGCGAATATGACGTTTATCAGGGTCGGCAACTGCACGCCCTGAAGATTCGGGTACGCGGACAGCGGGAACGCGTAAGTAGAGGACATGATATAGAAGGTCAAGAGGACGAGGAAAGTGTATAGGAGTCTCTTGCCTAGTTCAGGCTTTCTCGCAGGCCTGGGCGTTGAAGGAACATACTCACCGATCTTAGCCAGCCAAGACAGCGCGCCCACTATCTATCCCTAATGACTAAAAGCCTGAAAGTTATAAAGCTTTAACGATTCCTAGAAGGATTCGCGATTATAAAGCCTGGCTCCCTGGAGCGGGGATGAAGTTATTGAGTTTGTTGTGAAGTAATCACTACTTCCCCGCCGGCTTCCTTAACCTTCTCCACAGCCGTTTTAGTAGCTCTCGGGACTAGTATTTTCATAGGCTTCGTTACGCTTCCCTCACCAAGTAGCTTATTATATCCTAACTCCTCTAAATTGACTACTATCAAGTTGTTTTCTATCTTAAGTAGGTTCCCTTGGAGTAGTTCTTCTACCTTCTCTGAAAGTTCTTTGAGGTTGATGGCTCTGATCTCGTCTTTCCTTATTGTTGGGTTAGGGTTCTTGAAGCCGTGTTTGCCGAACCAGTCAGGATGGTATTTAACGACCCAAGTCCATTTATGTTTATGTAGGCCTGCAGCCCCTCTACCGCCTCTGCTACCGGCTTTCCTGTGCTGGCCTACCCTCCCGTAGCCGTGCGTCCTACTACCCCTCATCCTCCTGCTCTTCTTCTCTTTCCTTACCACCATCGCCACCACCTAACTACATCATCCTCATTAAGAGCTTATTTATTTCAGACCCTCTATACCCTAGCTCCCCGTCACTACCTATGGGTTTCCTAGTACTCCTCCTAAAGCCTCCCTTAGGTGGGTGGAGCCTGAACACAGGTTTTATTATTTTGTCGAGTTTATGTAGGTGTAGCTTACCCTCCATCAGAGCTTTCACGAATTCGTCTAAGCTCATGTTGAACTTCTCCTTAATAACTTCCTCCGTTAACGGCTTATTCCCTACTAACCTGCCGCGCTTCACCAGCAATTCCTTGAGGGTTTCCTCGCTCACCTCCCCCCACGTGACCCAGTCCTTCACCACCGCCAGCATTCCATCGATAGACGGGTTCTTAGGGTAGATTACCGCGGTGTACTTCCTGGTTAGCCTAAGCTTCCTAAGAGTCTCAGCAACTTCTGGAGGAACCCCGCTAAGACCTCTCAACCTGATTATAGCGTAGAGCGTACCCATCAAGAACTACCCCTAGCCCAGTCATATGAGGTTACAAACTTGTAAGTCTTTCTTAAAGCGTCGAAAGCTGCGTAAGCGAAGTTTATGGTGGTTCTCGTCTCGCCTTTAGACCAGGTCCACACGTCGTTTATCCCGGCATATCTCAAAACAACCTTGGCTACGTCGCCCGCCACGAGCCCGGTGCCTTTCGGGGCGGGAACCAGCGTTATCCTGACAGACCCGCTCTTGCCTTCAGTCCTGAAGGGTACGCTGTGGGGGTCCGTGCAGGAACACACCCAGCTCCCGCAACCTCTCCTCACGGGCGTTATGTTGAGCTTAGCTTCCCTAATCGCTTTATCTATCGCCTGCCTTATCTGCTTAGCCTTACCAACCCCTAAGCCCACGTACCCGTCGAAATTACCTACCACTACGACAACCCTGAACTTACTTACCTCCCCAGCATCGGTTTGTTTCTGAACTATCGTTACGTCGAGGACCTCGTGCTTAAGGTTAGGCAGTAAGTAATCAACTATCTCAGGCTCTCTGATGACGAGGTTTTGATCAAATATTTCCTTAATACTCAGTATCCTGCCTTCCTTAACCATCCTACCGAGCTTAGTCTTCGGAACCCACTCACTCAACGCCTCACTCACGTTCCCTCACCTGAAGAAAGAATACCCAATATCTTAGCGCGCACCTCGTTGAAGTGCTGAGGCAGGTCGCGTGGGTCAAGACCCCTCCTCACGTACTCCCCGAAATACCTCTTAAATAAGTCCTCACTCTCTTCAGAGAGTTTCCTGGCGTACTCCGCTATATGACGACCTTCTATCCTTTCTTGAGGGGGTAAGACTCCCTCAGATACAGGTATATTAACGCCGGCGTCTAACAAGCCTTTCATCGCCGCGAACACGCGAGCGCCTTTAGACGCTTTATGAAGCCCTATGTCGGGGATCACCTCCCTCACGTTCTTCTTGATCGCTAAGACACCTGCTAATAATCCGGTCAGGTAAGCTGCCGGCACGTTGTTTAAGTCCCCTAACCACCCGTACTTCCTCAGAGACTTACTGCTAACACCTACTACTGTCTCGTCGCCGTTCACGGAAAACTTCATTATCTGAACGATTATCTGAGTGTTAGTTTTTCTTATGACCGCTCTCAAAGATCTCCCGGATTTTATCATCCTGTAACGTTTATAGTAATTCGTCTTACCCTCTCTCCTCCTCCTGAAAGGAACTTTATACGTAGGTCCGCGAGCCACCCTACCTCACCTTTATACCTAACTCAGTTAAGTGCCTCTTAAGATCTGAGAGGTTTCTGAACATGCCTCCCTTAATACGCGAGTATAGAACCCTATACGTCTTCCTATCGATTACCTCCTCGTCTCTCAACCACCTCAGGTACCTCCTGAGCTTCCTAGCGGTGTTAACGTAGATCTCCTCCGCGTCACTCCTAGACTTCTTGCTACCCTTCCTCTTCCCGTAACCTCTCCTATGACCCTTCTTCCTCTTTTCATGGAGTTCCTTCCACCTACCTCTAGAGTTACCCTTAGCTTGCTCAGCCCAGATAACTCCGTTCTCTATCAGCTTCCTAACGTCCTCCTTAGTTAGTGCAGACTCTACCTCATCCCTCCTCGCGGGATCTATCCTAACCCTAGACACACCGACCTTCAAGATCTCGGCAGCAAGTCTTTTCTGCAGTCTTAAATCACTCATTGCCTCACACCACCCTCATTCGCTACTAGAATACCTAACTCTCTAGCTTTATTGATTATCTCAGCTCTCTTACGCTTACCCACGGTTCTGCCCACGTATACAATCACCTCCGCGGGATTCAGTGACTCAAGCTCTCTGACGTTGTGGACTACCACGGGTTTCAGGCCTGAGGGGTGGAGCCCCCTTATCTCTCTAGGAGTCCCGAAACCTGATGAAGGTCTCGGAGGCATGCCCTTAAGCCTTAAACGCATCGGGTTGTCTATGCCTTTAGGCCTCCTCCACTTCAGGTCGTTAACGAACTTCCAGAACTTCCACCACTGGTGCCTGAAGAACTTGATTCTCCTCTTACTCCTTATCAACCTTAACTTTCTGTCAACGCTACTCAAATCTCACCACCCTCCATGAACTCCTTCTTATATATGTATATGCCGTCAGCAAACACACGTCTGTCAAGACCTCTAATCTTGGTTGCTTGCTCTATGTTAGCCGCGGTCTGACTAACCTCCTCTAGGTTAATGCCCTCAACTATTATGTCGTTTTTCTGGACCTTGACCTTAGCGTTACCGATTATCCTAGCTACCCTAGGGCTTCTCTCACCTATGAAATTCTCTATGAGTACCTTATCCCCCTCAACCTTAACGCTTATCGGGAAGTGGGAGTACACTATCCTCAACCAATACCTGAAACCCTTAGTAACGCCTAAGATCATGTTCTTTATGTGAGCGGAGATAGCGTATACTTGAGCCACGTCCCTCCTCCTAGCGAAGAAAGTCGTTACGACAACCCTCCTATCCTCGACCTCTATCCTGACCTTATCAGCAAAACTAAAGTCTCTGGTGACCTCCCCTTTAGGGCCCCTGACCGTTACCTTATGCCCTTCGACGACCACGTCGACGTTGTCGGGGATGTCCACGTAATCCTTAACCACCGTTACCCTGACCATAATCAAGCACCTCTTAGTAGACGTAAGCTAGTAGTATGCCCCCGATCTTCCTCTCTAACGCTTCCTTATGAGACATTACCCCCTGAGGGGTTGAGAGTATTAGTAGGCCGATATCTCTTGAAGGAAGTATCTTCCTCAGCCAGTCAGGCATGCTGCGTAACTCCGCGTACTTTATGGGTGTCCTAGGCTTTATCACGCCGGCGTCGTTGATTCTGCCCAGTAGCTGAACCTTAATCTTGCCGGACCTCCCGTCATCAATGTACTCGAACTCTCCTACGTACCCATACCTCTGAAGAGTTCTTAAAGTCATGGCTATCAGCTTGGAGGCAGGCATTATGATGGCTTCCCTCTTACCCCTCATCTCGCAATTCTTCAGCGTTACCAAAGCGTTAGCTAAAGTATCCATCATCACCATCTAAACAACACCTCACATATACTTCCTGAAACCCAACTCACTAGCTACCTCCCTAAAACACTGCCTACACAGGTATAGGTTATACTTCTGTATGACCGCGTCACGAGACCCGCAACGCTGGCAGACCTGAACGCCCCTGCCGTATTTCCTGACCCTAGGAGCTCTGTACTTCCCCATCTCACACCACCCTAGTATTAAGCTCCTTAATAAAGAAAACTATAGCTTCCTCCCGAGATACCCTCTGCCTGCGCGGTACGCGCGATCTCTTAACCCTCCTCCTCATCACCCTCAACCCAGGCTTCTCTAGAGTGACGCAAACATCCATGCCGAAGATACCTAACTCCGGATCATACTTGACTCCGGGAAGCATTATGTGTTCTTTAATACCTATCGAGACGTTGCCGTAGTCGTCGAAGCTTGAAGCCTTAACACGCCTGCCTACCGCGTCGAGAACCTTATTAAGGAAGGCCACAGCTCTCTCACCCCTCAAGGTCACGGCGACCGCTATAGGCTCCCCCTTCCTAATATTGAATTCTTTTATGGTTCTCTTAGCCCTCCTCTCCGAGGGTTTCTGACCTGTAAGCATCTCAAGAACTCTGGCAGCCTTCTTAAGCCTCTCGCCAGACTCCCCGACACCTATGTTGACCGTGACTTTAGCTAGCCTAGGCTTCCTCATAGGGTTAGATTCCCAGAGTTCTAGGACTCTCTTAATTACTTCCTCACTTACCTCTATCTTAGTCTTACGAACGAGACTCATAAAGCCCCCTCAGGAACCTTAATTACCGGTTTCTCAGAACCTAAGACAAATACTTTATCCAGGGTTGTGAAGAACTCGTTACCTTTGAAATCACTTAACTGAACCTGCTTACGGTAGTGCCTGACACCCTCAGATATCTTGAGTATTTTAGCAACCCTGCCGACGTTCTTACCGCCAATGATTATGGCAGGGGACCCCTCCCTCATGGGGTAGTACTCCTCTATCTTGCCGTCCAGCAAAGACAGCTTAACGGTGCCTAGAGTGTCGTAAATGTCCTCGACAGGGTTCCTAGGATCTGACACCTTAATCAAGACGTTCCTGCCGTCATGAAGGTTTAACTGGATATGGCCTCCCTTAACCGTGGTCTTATCCTCGATCCTGCATAGCTTGAAGTGAGCTTCCTCCTCAGGTATGGGCAACAAGCCTAGAACCTTCGTTGGGACCGGCACAACCCTGAAATACTCGCCGGTCTTGACTATCTCAATCACGTCCATAAAACCTACGGGGAATTTATAGTCTTTACGAACCCTACCATCAACTCTTATGTTACCCTCTGCTATGATCTTCCTCGCCTCACCGCTAGTCTCAGCTAACCCGATGAAATCCCTCACCACTATCAGCAAGGGTACTGACCTGTTGATCGGGTGGGGCCCTGGGGAGGTCTTCACAGTCCACTTATAAGCTTTCCTAAGCACGGGCCAGAAAGCCGGTGCCTCGAAACTCTTCGCGTGCCTGCTACCTCCCTTCCTAGCCACTCACATCACCTCCTTCCATAGGTTTTGACTCCTTATTAGCGTTACTGCTACTAGCCTCTTCCTCGGAAACCTTCTCAGCCTTACCTCCCCTCCTCTCCACGATCTTCATACGCCTCTTATCGCTGAGATCCAGCTTGATTATCATGACTTTGGAGGGGTGGATGGGGTAGTAGACAGGTGTCCCGTCAGCCTTCTTTATGGTCACGCCCTCAACGTGTAACGCGATCTCCTCGTAATCTACCTTGACGACCTTACCTTCATGACCTTTCCAATCCCCTCTCAGTATCTTGACTGTATCGCCGGCTCTAACGTAGATTCTCTTTATGCCTAACTTCTCTCTAAGCTCTCTGGAGAGAGGCGCGGTAACGAACTTATGCCTTATGTGTGGTGGTGCTTCACGCACGCTCAGTCTCTGCTTACCTGGTTTGATGGACGGACTCACGTGAATCACCCTACACTATGATTGATGCTAAGGTAGCTATCCTAGGCCATCTCTCAGCAGCTTCCCTAGCCATAGGCCCTCTGAGCTCCGTTCCTTTCGGCGTTCCGTCAGGCGCTATTATCACGCACGCGTTGTCTTCGAAGCTAAGCCACCTACCGTCACTCCTCCTGAAAGGCTTCCTCTGCCTTATGATCACGGCTTGAAGAACCTGACCCACCAACTCGGTACTACCCTTCTTAACGGAAACCACGACTAAATCACCCACGGTGGCTGAGGGACGCCTACGCAACCTACTCTTAACGCCTGGGATTCCTATAACCGTCACCACCTTAGCGCCGCTGTTATCAGCTACCTTAAGGTTCGTGCCTATGGTTACTCCGGCAACCCTGCCGAAACGCCCGAGCGCTGCACCACCCTTCTTCTCAGACATCAGTGACCACCCTCCTTAAGAACGCCTAACACAACCCAGCTAACAGACTTAGCTAGAGGTCTTGTCTCCCCGATCAGAACATTATCCCCTAGATTCAAGGAAATGCAGGGAGGTACCCTAGCGTGAATCCTTGACCTACGCCTCTCATACCTCTTGAATTTACTCACGTAAACTAGGTAATCCCTCTCAACAACAGCTAGCTTCCTACCCCTCAACTTAATGACTCTCCCTACGAGAAGCCCTCCCCTGACCTTGAGGTGCCCGTGCCACGGACACTCATCGTCATCGCATGTCTTGCTAGGTGGTTCGAGACCCTCAAACTTAATCCCTATATCGCGTACTTTAGACTCACTCATCATCAACCACCCGCAACCCTCTTCAACCTGTCTTCAGGCCTGCCCACTATATCATCACCGCACACTATGACATTAGTTCCGTCATCGAGCTTAAAAGTAAAAAGACCCCCAATCTTAGGTATCTTAAGTACCCTCCCACCACTCAGTACCTCCAACATATTCTTAGACTCACCGATAACTAGACCGCTCACGCTAATCATAGATGCGTCTGTGTGCGACTTAACGGAAACCTCAAGCCCTACCAACTCGTGATATCTTAAATTCCTAGCAGTCCTCCTCATTTCGCGCTCTCCCCACCCACGGATTTCTTGAGCTCCTCCTCCCGGTTCACCGTCAATATCCTAGCTATGTTCTTCCTCACGATCCTTATCCTCGCAGTATCCTTCAGAGTCCCTACCTGAGCTTGAGTCCTCAACTTAATTAACTCTGTTCTCAGCTCAGCCAATAACTTCTCCCGTTCCTCCCTACTCTTACTCCTTAATTCCTTGGCGGAGAGACTCAAGGCGTATCACCCCTAAGACGACTCACTACCCCCACGCTCTGGCACTGTTTGAGGCCCCGCGCTTACCTGCGCCGGGGTCTCGGCACCAACCTTAACCACGTCGTCAGGCTCTCCGGGCTTAACTATGAGTACTTCAATACCGTAAATACCTGGCTTAAGCAGTAGGTGGACGACGGCCCTGTCCAGGAGTCTGTCCAGGTGTTGCCCGGTCTTATAGACCTTCCCAGCCCTCAGCTTCTCGTACCTTGCTCTCTCACTAACTATCTTACCGCTAATCACTATCTCAACTCCTTGAGCGCCGGCAGCTAAAACCCTCCTCAACGCTACGAAAGCCGCTCTACGAAAATGATAACCTTTCTCAATAGCTAGCGCTATCCTGCTAGCAACTATCCTGGCGTCTAGGTCAGGGTTCTCAACCTGAGTAACGACTAACTGAGGGTTCTCGATCTTGAAGTACTTCTCTAAAACCTCGGTTAGTTGCTTTATTGTCTGCCCTTTCCTGCCTATGATCATCGACGGTCTATCAGCGTATAAAACCACCCTAGTCCCTAACGGGGTCTTTATCAACTCGACCCTAGAATACCCGGCTCTAACGAAATTCTTTGATAAGAACTCGTCTATCTTTAGCCTAACGAGGTTTAACCCTATAAAATGTTCCTTCACGTCGACCAAGCCAATCACCTCTCAGCCACTATTATCTCTATGTTGACTGTCGTCCTGATTTTAGGTGTGGCTCTAGCGAACGCTCTAGGCATCCACCTCTTTAAGTACCTGCCTTTATGGACAGCTATGTGATGTATGTATAGGCGCTCAACGTCTAGGTTCTTATTCTCCGCGTTATTCTCTACGTTCTTCAAGAGCTTGTAGATCTCTCTCGCTGCCTTGACAGGGTACCTACCTATAGGGGATTTCCACCTAGGAAACATTGTGGAGAGACCTTTCTTGTGAGCGATGCTTAGCTTATACCTGACGTAAGGAACAGGAACCTCCTTCCTAACAACCTTCTCTAAGAAATCCTCAGCTTCCTTCAACCTCATACCCCTTATTATTTTAAGGATCTCGTAACTCTCCTTCAAGGAAATAGGGACATCCCTAACCACGGCTTTAGCAACTCTCCCCTCATCCTCCACCTTAACGGAGTACCTCCAGACCGGCACTATCTACCCCTCCAACCCTTAGCGACTACTTTTTAAACTATAATAGCCTTAAAAAGCTAAATCGTGTAGGACAGCCACGTTAACCCCGGGGTCGGCGACTCCCCCGTCCCCTCAACACGTTTTTGGCAAGCCCCTCGCACAACAATTTAAAACTGATCAAACCTCATTAATATAATTAGGTGAGTAACGTGAAGGTGCCTCTTAAGAGGGTTAACGAGTATGAGTGGGAGATACCGTCGTCTTACAAGAACTGCATGAGAGTCCCTGCCATAATATTCGCGGACGACTTCCTAATCTCGAAGATGAGTGAGGATTTGACGCTAGAGCAAGCAGCGAACGTCGGTTGCTTGCCCGGTATTGAGGTCGCTTCTTACGTGATGCCTGACGGTCACCAAGGGTACGGGTTCCCTATCGGCGGGGTGGCCGGCGTAAGAGCTGACGACGGCTACATATCGCCGGGCGGGGTCGGCTACGACATCAACTGCGGCGTCAGGTTACTGCGAACTAACTTAAGCGTTAAAGACGTGAAAGACAGGATTAAGGAGCTCGTTGACACGATATTCAGGAACGTCCCGTCAGGTGTTGGGAGTACGGGCAAGCTGAAACTCAGCTTCACTGAGTTGGATAAGGTTCTTAATGAGGGTGTTGACTGGGCTATCAGTAAGGGCTTTGGGTGGGAGGAGGACAGGGAATTCATAGAGAGTTACGGGAGGATAGAGTACGCCAACGCTAGTAAAGTCAGTAACACGGCTAAGTCGAGGGGGGCTGACCAGCTAGGTACTTTAGGAGCAGGCAATCACTTCCTCGAGATTCAGGTCGTTGATAAGATATACGATGAGAGACTGGCTAAGGCGATGGGCATAGACCACGAAGGGCAGATAACCATAATGGTTCACACAGGTTCTAGGGGGTTAGGACATCAAGTAGCGAGCGATTATTTAGGGGTTATGGAGAGAGCCATGCGTAAGTACGGCTTCAACCCACCGGACAGGGAGCTGGCTTCAGTACCATTCAACTCGAAAGAAGGGCAAGACTACTTCGAAGCCATGGCTGCCGCCGCGAATTACGCGTTCACCAACAGGCAAATAATAACTCACTGGGTTAGGGAGTCCGTGGCTAAGGTGTTCGGGACCAAGCCTGAGAACCTTGACTTGAGAGCTATCTATGACGTAGCGCACAACATAGCTAAACTAGAAGAACATGAAGTTGAGGGCAAGAACGTGAAGTTAGTGGTTCACAGGAAGGGCGCTACGAGAGCTTTCCCGCCCGGACACCCGGAGATACCTAAGGTGTATAGGAACGTCGGTCAGCCCGTCTTAATACCCGGGTCTATGGGAACAGCTAGTTACTTAATGGTCGGTATCCCTGAAGGCAAGAGGACTTTCTACTCAGCGGCTCACGGAGCCGGTAGATGGCTTTCTAGGAATGAGGCTTTGAGGAGGAGTAGGGCTGACGCAGTGTTAAACAAACTACTTAGCTCAGGAATCTACGTTAAAGCAACCTCTAAGGAGACCGTGGTTGAGGAGATGCCGGAAGCTTACAAAGACGTTGATAGGGTCGCCCTAGTATCACATAAAGTGGGTATAGCTGCCTTAGTAGCTAGGATGAGACCGCTTGGAGTAGTTAAAGGATGAAATAGTTGCTTGAGTTAAAGAAGGACTCGCAAAAGCATCGTTTCCCCGTTCCCTTCCAGTATTTCCTGGACGTCTTAAAACTAGGCCGTAGCTCAGGAAGGTCAACGCCCTATTTTGTTGATGCACTGCATAGGTTCTTCAAAACATAGTGACGTGCTTGTGTCGAGAGACATGTATGAGGCGTATCTGTTGTAGTAGGGCTCCCCAACGCGGCTGAAGAGGGTTACTACCCTGCCTCTATGGTTTAGTTTAAAGCCTTCGTAGGATGGTTCATGACCCCTGATAACTAGCCTTACTCTAAACCTCTTCAGAACCCACTGGGTAACGGGTATCCCGAATAAGTAGCCGGCACCTCTGGGGGACGGAGTCCTCCCTACGTTGAGGTCTACCGGGTCGTTCCAGAGTATTTCCTCAATCAACTTAACCCTCTCGTGCTCGTTGGTTCCTAGGAAGTATTCGTTGAGTGAGGCGTCGGAGTTATAGTTCTGTGTGGGTAGCCCGCCGTGCAAAGCTATGAACGAGTTTCTCACGTACAGAACTAAAGGCATGTTATTAAATAACTCCATGAAATCCTGGTATATCTCATTACCCTTAACGTACCCGTAAGCCTTCTTAAGAACTTGGGGGAAATCATGCGGTAGTGGTATTAGGTGTGGCGGGGGTTCGTGATTCCCCCTAAGAAGAGTCACGTTATCAGGGAAATCTTTTTTGAGTAGCAACGCCGTTAGCAAGCATTCTAGCTGGTGGGTGCCTCTGTCAACGTAATCCCCTAGGAAAACCAGTTCCACAGAGCCCTCCCTCACCAAGCCTATGTTGAGTTTCGTCAAGATCTTCCCCAAGGTCTCTAAATCGCCGTGTAGGTCCCCGATAATGAAGAAGGTCTTACCGCCTTCCTTAGTTATTATGGGTCCGCCGTATTTTCTTAAGTCGTTAGCGAGTACGTCACTCGTCAAACTCCTCACAAACTCCCTCATCCTAGAATAATCGCTCAGCAGGACGTCGAGAGAGCCCTTAACGTAATCCCAGACAGTGCTTAAACTCACCCCTAACACCACCTACTCACGTTACTAAATAGTAATTCTTAAAGGAACGTATTTAACATTACGTGTGACCCCCTCCTTAGACTTCAGTGAAGATCCCTGAACTCGGAGGCTTGACGTCGGGGAAATAGCGAGCTGGTGGGCCCGCGGGGATTCGAACCCCGGACCGCCCGGTTATGAATCCCGTAGGTCTCAACGACCTATGCCGGGCGCTCTACCTGGCTGAGCTACGGGCCCCACCCATTAATTCTTATTCTCTCGCTTTTAAATTTTTAGGGAGCTGCGTTCAGTAAGGTTTTGCAGGATGCTTGAAGCTAATATTTATTTTGGTTTAGTGGATTAGTTTATTGTGGTGAATTAATATGCCTTTGAAAGTGAAGGTAGATTGGAACCTCTGCATAGCTGACGGCGTGTGCTACGCGTTATGTCCTCAAGTATTCGAGGCAGGGCCTGATGGGAAATCACAGATAGTTAAAGAATATAGAGGTAGTGACGTTACTGAGGGGGTTGTGCCGGACAACTTAAGCGACTGTGTAGAGCAAGCTAAGACAGCGTGTCCTGTAGGAGCTATATCCGTTGAGAAAGCTTAAATACGGTTTTTCATTAAACGCGTGTAGGCGTCTTAATACCGGTTTTTCAACGCTTGATTAAAACACTCTAGTTTATAAGTTCTGATAACTAGCTTTATACGTAACGTAAATCGGAGAGGAAGAAAATGGGAGAAACGAAAGTAAAAGTAGGTGATTTAAAACCGGAAATGAACGGAGTTAATCTCGTAGCACGCGTGATTAGCGTAGAACCCTCGAAAACAATAAACACTAGGTCTGGTTTGAGAACGATCACGGAAGCCGTAGTAGGGGATGAGACCGGGAAAGTCAAGCTGACTATGTGGGGAAGAGCGCTCTCGAATAAGCTAAAGGAGGGAGATTCGATAGAGATTAAGAACGCGTGGACAACAGTGTTTAAGGGTGTGGTTCAGCTCAACGTAGGCGGGGAGGAAAACATAAAGGTAGGTTCTGAGGAAGCCTTACCTGAACCAGAGCAAATACCGGAGAAGTACCCTCAAGCACCAGAGGGTTATAGGCCTGAACGCAGACCGACCCAGAGGAGGTTCCAGAGAACTAGGAGGCCTTTCAGGAGGGAAAGGTCTACAGATTTTGGTGAGGAGGAGTAGGTTGAGTAACCCGCTCACGTACGAAGACATCAAGAATAAGGTTCCTGTGAAGCAAGGTGTTGAGTTAGGTATTGAGGGAGACAATTACCTGGTAGGCATCAGCGAAGAGAAAATATATTCTCTCTCTTTAAGCGCGTTCTACGTCTGGCAATTATGCGATGGAAGCAGGAATGTGGAAGAGTTAGCCACGCACATCATGCAGGACTTAAAAGAATCTTCTCAAGAAATAAGTGAGAGTGAATTAAAGGAAGTCTTAACGCTAATCTTAGGACAGCTCCACGAAGCAGAGTTAATCAAGTTTAGTGAGGAGTGATTTACTCCTTCTCAGGGAATCCCCGAACTTTTTTCACGTAATTCGTCAACCTAGGATTAACTCAACCTCACTACAGTGTTTTTTAAGTACTGAAGTAAAGTAGTTCACGACCTCATACGGCGACCCTACCCCAACCCCGAACTTAAATAAGTGGGTCTCGTGCGTCCCCCTGTAATCACTGCAGCCGAAGCCCTTAACGCTCGGCACTAAATAATCTAGCCTCTTTAGAATCTCGTAGAGCGTGTTCTCACTGACCCCGCTACATAGCAAAGCACCGGCAGGGTCGCAAGCTACGGTCAGGTAATCTATGTGCCACTTAAGCTTCTTACCGCCCCTCATGAAATGCCTTAAGACCCTCAGGTAGGGTTGTTTAATATTGGCGGAACCCAAGTAAACGTAGTAGCCACTACTTAGGAAGGCTTCGGAAGAGCCTGTCTTCACTAGAGTGTCACCGCATCGTAAAATAAACACGTAAGAAAAAACGTGTTGGGTTCCCTCCTTAGATGAGGTCTTGTAATCAACCGTGGGTTCTCTCCCCACCTAGCTAACTATGTCTACATAAAAATATTGCTTAAGCTACCTTGCTTTCAAGGGGCTGATTTCATTGAGGGGTTCTGTCTTGACGCGTGGGAACAACGCGTCGCTAGTCAATCAAGTAGTGACTTCCTGCGTTTCCTGCGCTTGAGAGACCGTTATATCTATGGTTGCCTTATTGACTTCTTCTAAAGCTTTAAGGAGTTTGAGTCCTAGGTTAGTTATCTTGTATACCTTATAGTTCCCTTTCTCGTTAATTACCTCGACAAGGTTCAGGGCTTCGAGCACGTGGAAAGCTGCTAAAACCTCGTATCTGGGGAGTCCGGATAACGCGACGACATCGCCCGGGGTTACTACCCTGCCAACCATTACTTCCAACATCTTCTTTAATCTCTCCTTAGACTCATTCAAGCTACACACCGGAAGAATTCTAAGGCGCGAACAAGCTTTTAAAAGTTACGGGTCGTTTCATTCATTAACCACCTCCTGAGATCTCTCGCGGTCTACGGGACTGTTGAGGGTTTTTAATAGATTGCTAGAGCGGGTTGGGGGTGGTTGACGCCGGGGGGAGGATTTGAACCTCCGACCACCGGGTTAACAGCCCGGCGCTCTACCCGGCTGAGCTACCCCGGCATCTAATAATGTTTTACTAAGAGGGTTTTAAAACGTTACTTGGTTTTCCGGGTGGGTTCTCTCGCTGTCCTGGTTTAGAGGTTGTACTTGTTGAAGATTTGCTGTGAGGCTTCAACTCCGCTACCTAGCTTGACGGGATAGCCTAACTTGCTTAAGCTTCTTTCTAGGGCGGCTATCGTTGATATTGCGTCGTTGGGGTTTACTACTCCCATATGACCTATCCTGAATATCTTGCCCGTCAGCTCTCCTAGACCTCCAGCTATCACTATGTTGCGTCGCATCATCTCGTTACTTAAGTCCTGGAACTTCACGTTCTCCGGTAGCCAGACCGCCGTCACGGTGTCTGACCTGAACTCTTTGTCGGCAACTATGTTTAAACCTAGAGCTTCCAGCCCTCCTCTAATAGCTTCCGCGACTACCTTATGTCTCAGATACCTGTTTTCTAAACCCTCCGATAAAACCCTCTTGAGAGACTCGTTGAGAGCGTAAATCATGTTGACGGGCATCGTGGAGAAGTAATTCCTAACATTCCTCATCATGGCAAGCCACCTACGCCCGTCGAAGAAGAACAACTCCCTCTTCTTCTCTTCTATTAACTCCACCGCTCTCTTACTCAAGCCTATTATTGCTAGACCGGGCGGCACGGCCAGAGCTTTCTGAGAACCCGTGAATACCACGTCTATCCCCCACTCCCTCATGTTTATCTCCATACCTCCCAACGAGGCGACTGCGTCAACCACGTATATAGTCTCGGTATTCTTAATCTCCTCACCTATCTCCTTAATGTAGTTAGCTACCCCCGTCGAGGTTTCCACGTGCTGTACCGTGAGTACCTTAGCTCCCTCCCTCTCAACTAATTCTCGAATACCTTTCCCTCTGAATCCAAGTCCTGGCCTACACCTAACCTCTACCGGCACCCCTCCCCTAGCTTTAGTTGCTTGAACGAAGTACTCGCCGAAATACCCGCTAATTAGGTTGAGTACCTTGCTTCCCTGATCCACGAAATTAGCTATAGAGAACTCCATTGCCGAGGTCCCGCTCCCCGGCATGACGATCACCTCCCCGTCAGTGTTTAAGATCTTTTTGAGTGCGTCGAGAGACTCCCTCAGAACGTCCTCGAACTCTCTTGAGACATGAGATCTCGTAACCCTAGCTAAGCTAAGTAAGACGCTTTGCTCGGTGAACGTGGGTCCGGGAATCATTAAGAGAAATCTCTCGTCCATTAGAGACACCGCTTCTTAATTAACGCGGGAGCTATTAAAGCTTAGGGTTTGCTGGAATACATGCCTTGATTTTCAATAGGTTAATCTTTACTTAAGCATGTAAAGTCAAACCATAAATAACGAGCTCATATTAGAGTATTTTCAACGGATTACCTAAAGCATTGCTTTAGTTGCTTTAAAGAATTACTTTAAAAATGTAGCTAGAATGTAATGAAGATTTGAAGTTAGGTTTAAGTAGGGTTTAATTCATTAAACTCATGAAGTGAACAACCATGAGCAAGAAGCCCGTTAAGGTTAAGGACTCAACCACAGGGAAGGAGGTAGAGCTAGTTCCCGAGAAGGTGTGGACTCTAGCCCCTAAGGGCAGGAAGGGAGTTAAGATAGGGCTCTTCAAGAGTCCGGAAACAGGGAAGTATTTCAGGGCTAAGGTCCCGGAAGACTACCCGGCTTAAGTAACCCTGGCTAAGTGTGAGGTAAAAATCAGGAGCTCTTTTTAAACTAAATTCGTGTATCGTATTTTGAGTGATACTATGAGAGTGTTGGTAGTTTCAGATATTCACGACAACCTAGAAGCTATCTCAAGGTTTAAGACCGCGGTACTTAAAGAAAGTTACGACTTGCTGGCGGTCTTAGGTGACTTTACATCGCCTTTCACTCTCAGAGAGTTACTCAACGTAACGCCGAAGTTAATCGGTGTTTTCGGTAATAACGACGGTGATAAGGCTTTACTAAAGAATCTTGCGCCGCAACTAACGGATCAACCCGTAGAGGAGGTTTTAGAGGGGTGGAGAGCACTCCTCATGCACGGGTTTAAGGATCAGAAGCTAACGGAGAAGATAGTCTACTCCCTCTGCGTCTCCGGTTACTACGATATAGTGCTTTACGGCCATACCCACACACCTAAAGCAGAGGTCATAGGTAGGTGTCTCGCAGTCAATCCAGGCACGCTCTCAGGCTACCTAGCTAAACTCAAGAGTTACGCGGAATTAGAGGTATCTGATCATGAGGTAGTTGCTAGAATAATTGATTTAGAATCCGGCGAACGCGTTGCCGTATCGTCTATGCGTAAGTAGTTAATAGAACAACGATAACGTTTTGAGGTGCTGGGTCACTACCTAACACTTATAGTCTGTGTGAGTAGTGATTATGTGGTGTGGCTGGATGAGTTCATGGGTTTCAGTAATCGAGAATAGGTTGAGGGAGGAGAGCTCTAGGATTGACGAGGTCTTAAGCGCTCGTGACGCGGTTCGGGAGAACCTGATTAAGTTAGGTCGCGAGATAGTGAGGAATTCTGGTTACGTGATAACCTACATACATTCCGGTAGGTGGGGAGAGGTCGAGGAAAGTCTTCGCAAGCTGAGAGAAGCCCACGCTAAATTACGTGAGGTACTCAGCAAACACCCTTGTTACGAATTCACTAACATGGTCATCGATCACTTAAGTGAGTATGCTGAAGCAGAAATCTTCTACAACTTGGTCAAGAACAGGAAGTTAGTAGTGCCTGAGGAGCTGGGCATTGATTACGTGCCCTACGTGCTAGGACTACTTGACGTGATAGGGGAGCTCAAGAGATACATCCTAACACTACTCTCGCTAGAGAAACCGATACGTGAAGCCACGGAATTCTTCAACCTAATGGAGGTAATATACGAACACCTCCAACACCTAGACTACCCAGACGCCGTACTACCTAATGCCAGAAGAAAAATAGATGTTGCTAGAGGAGTTATAGAATCACTAAGATACCTACTGGTAGAGGTATCTTTCAAGACCCGTCACCCCGAGCTCGGGAGAGGGTAAAGATAATTTTATTGAGGGTGAGGATGGGATGCTGTAGTGGTCCCCCGGGAGGGATTCGAACCCCCGACCCCCCGGTTCCTGCCGGAGGGCTTGTTTAGGTGTGTACCCTCCGGGGCTGACTACAGCCGGGTGCTCTACCGCTGAGCTACCGGGGGACCCAATATTTACAAGTCTTAGGGAGATTAAAAAGATTTCCCGCGTGTTTTTCGGTATGAGGGTGTATTCTTAAATACTTATCACGCCTTGAGTTATTGTTAGGGGACTATTATATTTGGTATGAGATCTAGGGAGCCTAAGCTGAATTTGAGGAGTGTCGGGAAATTTATAATTGACTTGAAACAACTTCATAAGAAGGTGTTTTTCTACAGGTCTAGAGTGCAGGAAAATATTAGTAGGCTTCAAAACAGGCTTGCCCAAGTTAACGAGCCTTTACTGAGGAACGAGATATTACGTAACATAAAGGTTTACGAGGGTTTATATAATTCACTCGTGAAGGTTGAGGCGCTTCTCGAGGTCCTCATAATTAAGTTGGAAACCATCGGGTTCATAAACGTCACGAGCAACGACATAGCGACTGTTAAGGAAGTGTTGAGTAAGATGATGAGTGACGTGAGGGAGATCCCTGACCTCTCAATAGTTCTTGAAGATTTGGTGGATAGAGCTAACGACATCCTCGACACCTTCCCTGAGTCGAGGAGTATGCTACTCCCTGACGTGGAGGAAGCTAAGAAGATTATCTCGGAAGCTGAGGTCGTGGCTAAGGAGAAATTAAAAGAAACGTATCTAGGTAGTTAATACGTAATAGCCCCCCTCAACCCTAAGGATCTTATTCTTCAGTAGCCACTCAACCGCGCCTTTATAGTAGTCCTCACCGACGTCAATCTCGTACCATTCCTTAAACTTACTCACTAATTCTTGGAAGGTCCAAGACTTCTTGTACTTCCCCTCCTCACTCAAGATCCTCTTAAGAAACTGGTATGTGTCTTCCAGCCTCGTCCAAGGGTACTGGAACCATATCCACTCACGAACCTCAACGCTGTAGTAGTCTGGCTTGAACTTAGCGACCGGGGATATCCACTGAAGCACCGCAACCCTTACGTCACTCACGTTCCAGTTCTTGCGTATGAAGTCTTTAGCAAGTAGCACGGAATCCCCTGTGTCCACGATGTCGTCAACTATTAAGACCTTACCGTTGTTTAAGTCTAGCTTGTAAGGGAACTTAATTATCGCTTTCTCCTCAACCTTAGCTGCCTCGGTCCAGTGCTGTGATTGGATAGAGATTAGGTTCTCTATCATCAGGAAATCGCAAACGAGTCTTGCCGGGACGAAGCCTCCCCTAGCTATAGCTACTACCACGTCAGGCCTGTAATTAGATTCCTCGATTTTCCTAGATAAGTCGCGGGCCCAGCTTACTATCTCATCCCACGAAACTAATTTAGTCTTGACTCTAGGCATTGAACGTCCCAATACTATATTTTTGGTAAAGCGGTATTAAAATCTGAGCTTTCATTAATTTCCTGGAATTTAACATGAACGTGTTTAAATGATCGCGCACACTAAAACCCTTTTTTACGATGCGTGTGGAGTGTCCCTCAACGTAGTGGGTGGTTGCTGAACCCGCTGTATTGCTTAAAATTTCAAGACTTATTAAGACCTGGAGTAAGGTGATATTGGTGTCCAGTATTGATTTAGGACGTCTGAAGTTGAGTGAGGTAGAAAAGGAAGCGAGGAGATTCTGGGAAGCGAATAACATACCCGCTAAGTGGAGGTCTTGGGAGGAGGGGAAACCCATATTCTCGTTCTTGGAGGGGCCTCCTACAGCGAACGGAGTCCCACACATAGGGCATTTAAGGGGGAGGATATACAAAGACTTCGTCTTGAAGCTCATGAGGTTACGCGGCTATAACGTGTGGGCTCAGGGAGGGTGGGACGAGCAGGGCCTGCCGGTCGAGGTAGAGACTGAGAAGAAGTTAGGGATAAAGCATAAGAAGGAGATTGGGGAGAGGATATCCCCAGAAGAGTTTACGAGGAAGTGCAACGAGTTAGTAGACTACTACCTGAAGTTCTGGGAGACGCAGGCCACCGCCGACATAGCGTTGTGGCTAGACCTAGAGAACGCGTACGAGACTAGGAAGCCTGAGTACATCGAGCACGTGTGGTACTTGATAAAGAAAGCATATCATGACAACCTACTCTACGAGGGTTATAGGGTGCTCCCGTTCTGCCCTAGATGCGAGACCGTCTTAAGTGACGCGGAGGTAGACCTAGGTTACGAAGAGAAGACCTCCCCATCCATAATAGTGAAGTTTAAAGTCAGGAACTCCTCGAACACGTACCTCCTGATATGGACCACGACCCCGTGGACACTGGTAGATAACGAGGCAGTCGCTGTGAGCCCTAAAGGCAGCTACTGCAAGGTCAGGGTAGGCGATGAGTTTTGGTGGGTTGCGGAATCGAGGATGCAGGAAGTCTTAAGCTTAGCTAGGGTTAGGGGTGAGTGTGTTGAGGTAGTGGAGGGGGAGAGACTTGCCGGGTTGGAGTACGAGCACCCACTAGGTGAGGAAGTCCCCGTACATAAGTCGCACGGCAACGCTCATAAAGTGCTTGTAGGCGAGTTCGTATCGCTAGAGGAAGGCACTGGGTTGGTGCACATAGCTCCCGGACACGGCCCGGAGGATTTCGAGCTAGGTTCCAGGCACGGCTTACCGATAACCAGCAACGTGGAAATCAACGGGGTGTTCAACGGCGATGCCGGGGTTTTCCAAGGCCTTAGCGTTGATGAAGCGTCGGAGAAGGTAATTCAGGTCTTGAGGTCTAAGGGGTTACTGATTTACTCCGGCACCATAACGCACGCGTACCCCCACTGCTGGAGGTGTCACACACCGCTGATATACAGGGCTGATAAGCAGTGGTTCATAGACATAGG
>JAJHQR010000052.1 GCA_020833255.1 Desulfurococcaceae archaeon
CCCTGAAGAGCTTCCCTAAAGATGCTTACGACACCACATAACTGCTTGGAAGGGTCTGAGACTTAACTATCTCGCGTTCTACGTTCTTCCGTAGATTATGCGTTCCTCGTTGAAGAGTTTTATTGAGACGTACATTAAGCCCGCTATAACTAGTAGCAATATCGTTAGGTGTGTTAGTGCTTCACGTAACATGCCGAGCGCCACGAACTTTATGAAGAGTGATGCGTGCGTGTACGGTATTAGGTAGAGCAACCACTTGAAGACATTGCTTAGCTGTTCTATATCGACGTATAGAGATATGAAGAACACTATGGTAGCCACACTGATTATTATCATTGAAGAAGCTTGCGCGGCTCTATAACTCCCAGACCTGATCACGGCAGGCGTTACCAGAGCTAGAGAGCTTAATACCGAGAAGTATATGGCTATGAAGTGAGCTAACATAACGCTTCCAGGTATCAAGTAAAATAAATTAATTCCGTAAATTAGGGACGGTACGTAAGCGAATAGGAGAAGCCCTAAAGCGTTAGTAAAGCCTGTCAACAAACCTATCAGAGACGTTGAGACGACCTTACCTATTATTAAAGCGTGCCTAGGTACTGGAGTACTTAACAAAGCTTCTAAAGTCTTCCTCTCCTTCTCCCCTATAACTGAATCCGTTATGTAGGCTGTTGAGGGGGTGGTGACGAATATTAAGCTGAAGGAGAGGAACCTGGATATATAGACCCTGATCGCTTCCTCATAGCTAACGGGAGCGCCTCCAACCCCTACAACACTCACTTGAGCTTCAACAGGTCTTAAGACCGAGTCTACTGAGACATTCAATCCAGCGATACCGCTTAACTCGATTACCTTAAGTGAGGCTAACCTAAAGTTTAAGTCATTGATTAAGTTCAGCACTATGTTCTCTACCTGGTCTGCTTTACTAGACCCTAAAGTTTTAATGATTTCTAATCTAGCCCTCTCAGTTAGTGAGGTTAGGTTCTTCGCGAACCCCTCCTTAATTATGATCGTAGCGTCCGCGTTAGCAGACGCTCCGTAAATCACGTGAAGACCGTTCTTTTCTAAAGCCTCACTAATCTCTTTCAGGATGTCTTCAGACGTTATGTTGACCCCTCCCACACTACCTGAGGTCTTGTCATAGTTTATGAGCGCTACGTACCCTGGCTGAAGCCCTTGAGCGTAGATAGAGGTTAAGCTCATTAAGGGCAGTATTAAGAGCGGTAGGAAAGCTATCGCTGCTAGGGTGCGTATATCCCGCAGCATGTCCTTAAGTTCCTTCCAAACAACTACGTAAACAGAGTTCACATCCCCTCACCAGCCAAGCTTATGAAGACCTCCTCTAAGTTCCTGCCATTATATGCGCGTATCAAGTCTTTCGGCGGACCCTGAACTATCACGCGCCCCTTATTTATGAGGGCAACCACGTCACATAAATCCTCAACCTCCAGCATGTTATGTGAGGAGAGAACTATGGTGACTGAGTTGTTTCTAGAGTATTCTTTGAGTGTCTTACGTATGGCGTACGCCGAGAAAACGTCGAGACCTGAAGTAGGTTCGTCTAAGATAACCAGCTTAGAACCTATCATTAAGGTCCTCGCTATAGAGACCCTCCTAACCATCCCCTTACTGTACTCCGAGACCTTCCTGTTAAGGTCTCTCTCGCTTAGACCGGAAATCTTAGCGCCTATTTCCGTAACCTCTAAAGCCTTACCGGTCCTACCGTAGTAAAGCATCGCGTAATAGTAGAGATTCTCCCAGCCAGTCAAGCGTGAGTAAAGCCCTGCGTCCTCCGGTAAATACGATATGTACTTCCTAACCAAGACCCTGTTCTCAGGCAATCCGTAACCGAACACCTTAACCTCACCCTCATCCTGCTTAAGTAGTGTGGCTAAGATCCTGAGGAGAGTAGTCTTGCCCGCGCCGTTAGGACCTATCAACCCGAAAATAATCCCCTCATCAATCTCTATGCTGACCTTACTGAGAGCTCTAATCTTACCAAAATCCTTCACCACCCCCCGCACCAAAACCGCTTTACCCGCGTCGGACATTCCCTAAACCCGAGATATCTTGACTCAACAACCTTATATCTCAACTAGAATAATCTTTCATGAGGTCCTGAGGAGACGCAATAATGACTAACGAGTACTTCAAGAAGGTCCTCGTTGTCGGTAGCGGGAACGTAGGGGTTTTACTAGCTTACGCGTTGGTCAGCTCAAGCACTAGACCCAGTGTTTACGTCTTGGTTAGGAACCCTCAGTACCTAAAGCTTTTCAGAGATGAGGGAATTAAGATAATCACCGCTGACGGGACGTCTTTAAGGCTGGAGGGGGTTCACTTCATATCGTATGATGATTTAAGAAAAATCGGCTTGTTTGATTTGATAATAGTAGCTACTAAAGCGTACGATTCCTTGGAAGCAGTCAAGCAAGTGAGGGAATTCTTAGGGAGTGGGGGTGTCTTAGTAACGTGCCAGAATGGTTTGAGATCTTATGAGGAAGCCCTCGAAATCCTAGGTCCTAGCAAGACAGCAACTATGGTGTTAAACCACGGCGTGTACAGAGTGGGGAACCGAGAATTTAAGTGGATCGGCGGTTCCACCAGTTACTTGGGGGGTAAAGGCATTTCAAGAGAGTTGTTATCCTCCATAGCGTCATTACTTGAAGTCCTCTCGGTCCAGGTAGTTGATGATATAGAACCATATAGGTGGCTTAAGTTAGCTGTCAACGCAGCGATAAACCCCCTAACTGCTCTATATGAGGTGAAGAACAAGCTCATAATAATCGATGAAAACCTCTTCAAAATAGCCACGATGGTGGTAGCAGAGACTCAGAGAGTTGCGGAGAAGTACGGGGTGGTGATGCCTGTAGATCCTTTAAAGGAGGTGGTGAGGGTGGCTGAGGCAACCGGGGAGAACTACTCATCAATGCTTCAAGACATAATATGGGGGAAGAGAACAGAGGTTGATTACATAAATGGTGAGGTAGTCGTGAGAGGGAGGAGAGCGGGCGTGTTAACGCCTGTTAACGAGGTTTTGTGGCTGATGATAAAGTATAAAGAATCTCTTAAGAGAATGACTTAACGAGACTCGGCCGGAAAACTATTTAATCAATTCAATTATTAATCCTTTAAGGGTTTTAGTTACGGGAAGAGGGATGGGTTCCAAGATCTACCCGCACGACTTCGTAAAGAAGAAGAAAATTGGTGAGAAAATAGTTATGGTTACGGCGTACTCTTATTACGACGCTCTCTTAGCTGATAAAGCAGGTATTGACGGCTTGCTTGTAGGGGATTCTCTCGGGATGGTTATAATGGGTTATCCCTCAACGTTGCCAGTAACTCTTGATGAGGTGAAGCACCATCTTAGAGCAGTAGTGAACGCGAGGCCTAGAGCCTTGATAGTAGCGGATATGCCCTTCCTGTCTTACGAGGTAAGTAAGGATGAGGCTATTAGGAATGCGGGTGAGATGATTAAGATGGGTGCGGACGCGGTTAAGGTAGAGGGAGGGTTAGAGATCTCGGAAATCGTTGAGGCCTTGACTAAAGTAGGCATACCTGTGATGGGTCATATAGGGCTTAACCCCCAAAGATACTTAATGCTAGGCGGTTACAAGCTGAGAGGTAAGAACGCTGAAGACGCTTTAAACATAATTGAATCAGCTAAAGCTCTCCAAGAAGCCGGGGTTTTCTCGATAGTTATCGAGTACACGACTTGGCAAGTAGCTGCTGAAGTAACTCGTGCTGTCAGAGTGCCCACCATATGCATAGGTGCCGGCGCCGAATGCGACGGTCAAATACTAGTTATTCACGATCTCCTAGGAATAAACCCTACACCACCACCGTTTGTCAGGAAGTACGCTGACTTACACAACGAAATACTGCAAGCTCTAAGTAAATACGCTGAGGACGTGAGGAAAGGCGTTTTCCCAGGACCTAGCGAGTCCTGGGGGATAAGTGAGGATGAGCTGAAGAAACTAAAGGAGTATTTAAAGAATACCAAAACTGAGTAATCCTCCCGATCCAGAGCACGTGTGTCTAAAACTAGGTAAGAGTTTTTCAACACTGAATTAAGAGGTTAGATTTCGAGAGTTCTTCCAGTCTGTTTCTTATATGCTTAAGTACTTCGGATAAGATAGCGTTGTTGTCGTACTCCCTTAGTATGCTGGAAAGCTCTTCCCTAGAAGCATTACTTAGTTTCTGAGCGTATTCAATCATCTTAGGCATTGCTCTAACAACGTTATCAACGATCGTTATGGAAGCCGCTCTAGCGGTTCTGGAGAGGGGGTTGAGGTCTATCGCTATGACAGTCTTGCCGAGCCTCCTCAAAGCTTCAGTCCTGTCCCCGTCTTCAAGAGGCACTAACACCGTGTCAGCTATTAATATCCCCCTAGGACTCACTCTCCTCCTCTCACTCATGAGTTCAGGAATCTCCGCAGTAGCGTCGCTCACTCCAAGCACTTCACGAGCGCCGCAAGCCCTTAAAACCTCGGCTATCTTCATTACCCTTTCCTCACTCCTATAAAACAAGTTCACCTCAATCTTAGCGTTAACGAGCTCGGCTAGCTTGACTACCTCCTCAGGAACTAAAGCCGCGACGTTACCGTTAACTGAAATCACCGGATTATTAGATAGCAATAGAGCCGCGACAGCCGCCTCTATAGCCTTCAGTGCCGGCTCTATGGTGGTCTCACCTATTAAGTAATCGAAACACTCCCCCCTACCGTGAGCTATTAACCCAGCCTTAGCAACATACCCTTCCTCAAAACCCTTAATCAACTTCTCTCTTATCAAAAGAGACTGATATCTAGGATGCGTAGGAGGAATATTAACCTCCAACCACGCTCACCCCCATATCACCTATGAAATATGTCTTACCGAGATATTATAGGGTTCTGAACGCACGTATTAACATAGCCCATACCTAATGAGGGAGTGTAAAGCCTACCCTAAACACCGAAAGCCTCGCTCTTCAGGGCGGGTAGCTCACCACGGTTCCTTCGGAAGATAATTTGAAGATCCCTAAAACTCTATTAAAGCTCTTTTTTAGCGTGTTAATAAGTTCTTCACTCGGATTATCTGAAACTATTACTAGAGTGCCCTTCTTAATAAAGTAATATGTTATTACGCTCCCAGAACTCATATGTTTACGTAATAGTTCCTTAAGCTTCTCATCCGTTTCTCTACTCATGAATACCGCCTTACTGAATTCATTACTTAGTTCAAGAAACCTATCGAAAGAAGGTTCCGCGATGAATTTCTTGAAAACAGCCTCACCAGCTTCTTTTATTGCATGCCAGTAATCTCTGAGCATCTGCGGGGTCGTGTATCCCGGTTTGATAATGCATGGGATCACGCTCACAGACTCTCTTACAGGAATCACGTCTAATTCACTCACTCCGGGAGCTCCTGGTTTCAGCCTGACCACCAGCCCGCCACCACGTAGTTCCGCTACAACATCGCCTAACCCGGTCATCATACGTACTTCCGCCTCGTGTGCTATGGTGCCTACCTTGTTCAAGGTTAGGGGCTTTCTTAAGTTGTGTAAGGCTGAGGCCGCTACCACTATGGAGAGGGCAGCACTAAACCCAAGACCTTCCCCGAGACGTGAAGGCGAGGTTATCTCGACGTTAACGCTGTTTACACCAGCGATTCTCTTAACCTCATTTATGAGGTCGTGTTCGAGAATGACGGAATTAACTAATACTTTATCGCCGGGACCGTTCTTTATCTCTGCTTCGACAGGTGGTTCCAGAGTTATCCCAGCTCCTATAGAGCCTGTCGTCAAAGGATTGTTAGTTATGTGCGGAACCCAAAAACCTGAGATATGTAGCGGTACTCTAACGCGCATTCTTGAGTTCCTCTTTAATTAAGTCTAGTATTTTCCTAGCTACTACCTCCTTAAGAGACTTACTCACCAATTCCTTATACCCCCTCTTGCTGATTAAGACCACTTCGTTGTAATCAACTGTGAAGCCTACGTCACCTCTGCTAACGTCGTTAGCGATTATGATATCGAAACCTCTTTTTTCTAGCTTATCCAGAGCTAGCTCAGCCAGCTTATTCATATCCCCGTCAACGACCTCGGCAGCGAAACCTACTAAGAGTCCTGAGAACTCCCTCCTCAAACTCAGCGATATTTTTGGTGTAGGCTCTAATTCCACTGTTAAAGACCCTTCCTCAGACTTGATCTTACCTCCAAAGTATTTCTTGAACTTGAAGTCGGCGGGCGCTGCAGCCAGTACTACCGCGTCATACTCCCTACTCCTAACCTCACTTAGCAGGACGTTAAGCATGTCTTCAGTTGTTGTGACGCTGAAGCTTCTTACGTAGTGAGGTATCCTCGCCGACGTCGGTCCGTGAACCAACGTCACGTCAGCTCCGCGGAAGTACGCTTCCCTAGCTATAGCTATGCCCATCTTACCGGAGCTAGCGTTAGATAAGAACCTCACGCGATCTAAGTATTCTCTCGTAGGTCCTGCCGTCACCAAGATCTTGAGGTCTTTCAAATCCCTACCTCTCAGAGTTACTGCTTCTATAGCTGCGAGAATGTCGTCATTTTCCGGTAGCTTAGCTCTCCCACTAGAAACGTCTGGAGGGACTACTACCACACCGAACTCGCTGAGTTTCTTCATAGCTTCGTTTACCGGGGGTGAATACCATAAGCCGGAATGCATCGCTGGCACTAACGTGACCGGTTTCCCAAGTCCTAACACGTTCACTGCGGTTAGTGAGACTGGGTTATCGCATATTCCGTGCGCGAGCTTACTTATGATGTCGGCAGTAGCTGGAGCTATCGTGAAAGAAGATACCTCCTTACTTAAGGAGACGTGCCCTACCTCACCTTTAAATTCTGTCAGGACCTTGCTCCCGATAGCCCACTCAATCAACGTCGGGTTTATTAACTCGGTTGCTGCCTTAGACATCACGGCGTAGACGTCCGCCCCCCTCCTAATTAATTCACGCATTACATCGATGATTCTATAAATAGCTACTGATCCGGTAAGCCCGAAACCTATCTTAACACCCCTTAAGTGATTCGAGGTCATGCCCCTGATCTCGTCCGCCGGGTGGAACTCTGGTTCTCTTAGCACGCTACCTACCCAAGCATAATTAAATTATTGAGTATTATAATTATTAGGGTTACCAAGGTGGCGATGGTCAGCATCAGGAAGGCAAAACCTGAAGACCTTCCGTCAGTCATAGGCATAAACATGATATCGCTTAAGGAGCACTACCCTGAAGACTTCTGGAGGCATCATCTAGAGATGTGGGGTGAGGCTTTTTTAGTGGCTGACGTGGATTCGAGGGTTGTAGGTTACGTCATGTGTAGGGTTGAGAGAGGTCTGGGCTACATCAACAAGTCTCTACTTAAGAAGATGGGTCACATAATAAGCATAGCTGTCCACCCAGACTATAGGGGTAGGGGAATAGGGTATTCTCTCATGGTTGAGGCGTTAAGGAGGCTAAAGGAGTTCTACAAGGTTAACGAGGTCTATCTTGAGGTTAGGGTAAGTAATGAACCAGCGATTAGATTATATGAGAAACTAGGCTTCAGGAAGGTTCAGAGGATAAGATTCTACTATCTTGACGGTGAAGACGCTTGGCTGATGGCTAAGGAGGTTTGAATTCC
>JAJHQR010000013.1 GCA_020833255.1 Desulfurococcaceae archaeon
TTAGGGTAAGTAATGAACCAGCGATTAGATTATATGAGAAACTAGGCTTCAGGAAGGTTCAGAGGATAAGATTCTACTATCTTGACGGTGAAGACGCTTGGCTGATGGCTAAGGAGGTTTGAATTCCCTCGACCTAGGAACAACCGCGGTTCAAGATCAAGGAATGAATTTCAGGTCTAGGAACGAGGTATTCTTGCTAATCGAGTGAATCTCCGTCTCGTTACGGCGTGTGACGCAATCAATGCCGCTTAAGCTGACGAAGACGTACGGTTTAAAGTCGTCTATGAGGTTCCTGAGTTCCGGTAGTCCAGACCTAACACCTAGTTCAGGTATGGAGTCGCACAAGCCGTGAGCGGGGAAATATGAGAAGAGTAAAACTCTCTTCCCTTGGTGGTTTCTTAATAACTCACGTAGTCTTAGGATTGAGTGCCATGGATCCACGCCCCCCACACCAGCTATTAAGTAATTTCCTAGATTAACCGCGTTAGCGTCCAGTAATATGCCTAGAGTTCTGGCCGTCTTAGTTACGTATATGTCATCACACTTACTAGTCACTATATAGAAATTTCTGAGGATTGTGCTCACGTGATAAAGGGGTATTCTAGGAGCTCCTATGAAGATGTAAGCGTTAACGTCTTCACGTAAGTAGGAGAGAAGCTCTCTCGAGTGCTTAAGTAACGCCCCGTTCATTACCCTGAATAACGTAAGCACTCACCTGGTATAGTGCTAAGCCGGCAGCAACTATATCCGATGTTGTGCCAGGATTTAACTCGTTTTCTCTAACGTATTCGTCTAAGAGATTCCAGACCTCTACCTCAACACTAGCTCTCAACATAGACAGGTGTTTGAGGAGTAGAGCGTTGTTTAAGTTCTTACTTTTGAGGACTAAGGTATCCAAGTTTCTTGAGAGTGTTTTCGTGTGTGCTGACGTGATAGACTCTAATAAGCTTCTTAAACTAGGTTTTTCTTTAAGTAGCTCATCATGAATTTCTAAAACTCTCTTGAAGCCTGATATCACTTCATGACTAACCAGGTCTAAATACATAGATTCCTTTAAAGCTTCCCATAAACTGAAGCTCTCCAGTATTGAATCAACGCCTACGTTGACTGAAGGTATCCTACCGAAATATTCGCCTAGGTGACTCACGGAAGCCTTCCTCAGAGCTAAGTAGAAATTCTTTATAGTTTCTTTCTTAAGTCCCTCGATAATCAGGTCGTGGTATTCGGTAACCACTCTACCCACGGTGGTTGTTAAGTCACTGTCGCTCACTAAAGCCTTGGTCAGCATGTAGAGGAGGGGGGATGCAAGCATTAAGTATCCGAAAGCGGTATTGGTTTTTACGAGCGGGTGTGTAGTGACTTTATTGACGTATTCTAGTAGGTACGTGCCCAGCTTGAAGTCCTCGCCCGCTAACGCGTCCTTAACAGTCTCCTCTAGTGGGATCTTAAGGATGTTAGGGGTGTAGGCGAAGTGTATTATGTTTAAATTCTTCACGTTCTTATACCCGCTAACAGTGCTTAGTTTTGAGGGTGCTAGAGCTTCTAGAAGTATTGACGTCGAGAATATGTCTATTGCCACACTAACTTTAGTGGGGAGCGCGGGTTGCGTGACTCGAACTACCCCCTTAAATGGCTCTTCAAGGTCTGGATGTTTTACCTACCTAGCTTCAACGCGACGTATATCTTGTCTATTTCGTTTTCCAGTAATTCACGCCATTTCTCGCCTATAGCTACTATCGAGAACAGCCCTACGGGTGTGGCCCCGCTCATACGTATTAGCTTCACTAGAGCGGACGAGGTTCTCCCACTATTGAGTAGGTCGTCAACAATTAAGACCCTGTCACCTACTTTCAGAGAATCTGATGCCATGAACAGGGTGATCACCGCCGGCGGATCTCTCGCTATGTAACTCACTTGGTTGTAGTTCTTTACCCCTACCTCAGGTCTCTTCCTGACTATGACTAGCTTGGACTCAAGAGTGTCCGCTATCATAACACCTAAAGGTATCCCGTCAACCTCGACTGTGACCACCGCGTTCACATTATAGCGATGGAATTCCTTGTATGCCACGTAAGAAAGTATCTTCAGGATAGGTACCTCGTATATTATGGGGGAGAGGTTGATTATATTATCACCTACCTCCACCAACTTATTTCTGAGTATTTCCTCAACCACGCGTTGATTAGTTAGTAACTCGAATAACTCGAGCGATCTCTCCTTAGTAGGTCTTATACGTTTATTGATATACCTCCAAAGACCTGGTGCTGAGAGCCCGGTAAGTTCTTCTAGCTCCTTATACTTAAGGATTTTCTTGTAAGCTCTAAGTAACTCAACAGCCATTAAACGTACGTCGGTAGGCAATTTACACACCTCCTCAACTTTCAATAGTCATATTAATAACAACCTTAATAAATTAAGAGTTGTCTAATACTTATTAATTGATGTGTTGAAATAACGCTCTCGTTGAGTTAATTCTGGGATCTCCTCGAAGAAAGATTACTATTCATCTTCTTTCTTAGCTCCTACAACAGCTCTATCTAGGAAGTTCGGGTCACTTAAGTCATTAGCTAATCCTCTAGTTATGGCCTTCATTATGTTTGTAAAACTTTCGTTTAGATTGATGATCTCGTCATTCACTATCAGCTTAGGTTGTTCGTTAGTCGCTACAACAACTAACGAGACGTTGATACCTATCTCTTCCCTTATGTAGTTTTTGATCTTAAGTAATTTCCTCATATAGATCTCGCTCATCCGAGGAGGTATCTCAGCTACTAAAGTCAGAGACCTCATCTAGACCACCACAATATATCTGCTCAAATACCTTGCTTTTAAAGACTCACACACCCTGCAGGTAATTGATTGCTTGGTAATACTGACATTCTTTAACGGCGTTAATATTATTTAGAGTTTGATTTATATGTAACGAGTTATTATTTATATTGGGGTGAGATAATGGGAGAAGTTAACACATTTAAAGACGTTAAGAAGAAACCGAAGGTTATTTACGAAGACGAGGAAGTAACGGTTATGAGAGCTCCTAGCGATGAAGAACTTGAAGAGATAGTGCTCTCAATCATCGAGAGTAAGGGTAGGCCACTAACCTGGAAAGAATTAAGGAAGGAGTTAAGCGGTCTCGTAGGGGAGGATAGGTTAAGGAAAGCCTTACTAAAACTAATAGATAAGGACCTAGTCGTCGAGATGATAGACGGCACTTTCGGTCTTAAAGATATGGAGGCAACCTACATACCTAGAAGAATGAAGAAAAGAGTGAGACCCTTATCACCTAAGAAGTTCAGAGTGAAATGGGGGCCTTTAATAGAGGCTAGAGGGAGTATCTCCGCGGCAATACAGTACTTGAAGGAAGCGAGGAGCAAGAAACTCTCAAGCACTTCAGTAAATTAAAAGTCTTCTAAAAACTAACTTGGTTCCCGTCGCTCAAAATAACTACCCACTATTTTTAATTAATATAAGATTCAAAGCCCTGAACGCTAGATTCCTTAATGTTGCGGTAAGAGTCTTGCACATTAATGATGGAGCTTGGAGAGACCGTTGAAAGGTAGCTTAAACTTCACCACAATTTAACCCCCGACAAATCAAATAGATTTTCCTCAAAATCTTACGAAAACCTAGTTAACTAAACCTATCTCTCGAATCGAGAGCCCCTCTAAAGGACGAAGAGCTGACATTAATGCTGGCACTATCTAAATTTCTGATAGGGGATGACTCTTTAAAAATCTTCGAATATGATGAGTTATTTTATGGGAGTTACTTGCCTGTAGATGTGATAGTGATTACTAACGGGTCTCCACTCGGTGAGGATTTAGTTAAGCAGGTTTGGATTACTGCTCAGAAATTATTTCACGAGTACGGCTTAGAGGTTTACGTGATACCTTACATGTCTAAGGAATCGCGGGTAGCGCTAATAATAAACAACGTTGAATTCGTGGTCTCAAGAAAGCTCACGCCCGAGGAGATTGAGGACTTAATCCTTAGCGCTTGCGAGGGTGAGGGGACTACTAAAGACTTAGCCCTGATAGGAGCGGTTTTCTACGATGAAAACGAGTTTGGGAACGCGCAAGTGATTTGAATGAGTTAAAGTCTTTTATGCGTGCTCAGAATTTTCTTGATTATGTTACATATGCTGAGTTCCTCCCATGACCCGTAGCGCCCTATGAACCTAATATTTAGTTCCCCGAGTAACTCGTCGTAGGGGCTCCTCCCGAGCTTAAGTATCCTCCCGTATTTTTCCAGGTAAGACCTAGCGAACACGACTTCCCTTACTTTAATGCCTAGATTCTTTAACTCGGAAAAATTCTTCACGAGTATTTCGGTCTTATCAGCGCCTCTCCTCAGCGGGGTTAACACGTAGATTAACGCGTGTTCCTTCGTTACCGCGTCGATAACGCTTTTTAAGAGTATTGCGTGTGAGGCCACATATCTTTTCCTGCCTAAAGCGTAAACAACTACCTCGTTCTCCCCGATCCTCTGATCTATTTTACCGATAATCAACGAGATGTTGTAGGGTAGGTACGCGTAATTTTCATGAATACCCTCCAAGCCCACCCCCCTCAGCCTGGACAGCAGCAAGTCTTGAGGTATGGAGCTAACTATCTCTTCATACTCTATTAATGCCCCACCCTCAAGTAGCACTGTTTTTTCCTTAGGGTCTATGCTCGTGACGTTCGCGTACAGGCGGGGGACCTCAACGCTGTTCCTCAATAGCTTGATTATCTGACACCAGCTAAGCACTGGCTTGTAGACCTTGCTATAAGTTCTGGGGAATAAGTCGTACCAAGTATAGTCAGGGGTTTCCTCCCCCCTCAACGAGAATTTATCTTTTAAGGAAGCTTCCTCACCGATCAATACGTACTCGTAATCTATCTCGCTTGATTCAAGCCCTAAACGCCTTAAACAATCTGGTTCCTCAAGGAATATCGGCGTTCTATCGATGCACGTGTCGGCGAAGCCCCAACCATCTAAGGCGCTCGTAGATCCGGGCCAGGACAGGAATAGCGAGTTACTTAGGTCTTGAGCCGCGTAAACGTTACCGCTGAATGAGTCACCGAGTATTAATGTTTTAATCTTCCTCCTCTTCCTCAACACTTTCTTCTTCCTCTTCTCTCCTAACTATTATGCGCTTAACTCCGCTAGGCATAGTGTGTGATCTTAAGTGATGTAGTAAGTCAGTCAAGGAAAAGAAGAGTGGTTTGTCAACCACTTGCCTCAAGGACTCACCCTCCCTAGGACATACCTCATCAATCTTAACGCATATAGGGCATAGCAAGAGATTTGTTGAGGTATCTAAGCAAGTCTCTATTACTACCCCGTCAACGTTGAAAGATACTCGCCGCCACCTAGGCTCCCAGAAAAGAGACATTCCCTCACCACTAATAATTACTCGCTACTGAAAATAAAATAAGTGATTCTCGGATAAGGAGGATCAAGTAAAGCGAGTATATCCGTGCTTGCTTAACTTCCACATAATAGCGTCACGAACTAAATCGCTTCTATTCCGGTAAGATTTCTCGCATATTATGTCGTCGATTAAGTCTACTACGTCGTTAGGGAGTTTTACCGATATTACTTTACTACTTGGCATACTCATCCTTATTTATAAAATAATACCTTCAATTTAAATACGTTCCTTAATTATCGATTATAGAATAATTTAATTGATTCAAGCAGGATAAGCCGAGTTAGTTACGTAAAACTGAAATTCATTTAATTACTTAATCGTTTATATTGTAGGTGAGTGCTTGGAAGACCCCGTAATCGCTCTAGTCAGGTTCTTAGTAATTAAGAGATTAGCAGGTAACTCCTCCATGTTGATGGCCGTTAAGGAATACTTTGTTGACGGGGTCTCCCCTAGCTCCATAAGCTATAAGTATAAGGTCTCTAAGTTCAGGGTTAGGGGATACATACAGAGAGTTACGGAGAAAACCAGGAATTCATACCTAGCCTCATCAATCATAAAACAGGTTTTCCCGCTAATACTTGAGATAGAGCCGGCAGTGATCAAGGTTAACGAAAAATACGTATGCCTACTTTGCGATCAATCCTTTAACAACGAGATTACGGTGGAGAATCATCTCAGGAGAAAACATGAAGAACACATAAACAAGGCTATTAAAGAAGTTCTAGAAAGCGTTAAGGAACTTTCAACAAGTAGCTAACCACAATTGAATACCCTATCCCTTAACGTAAGTTATTCAGAAACCGATTGATAGAGTCAGATTTACAACTGAAAGCCCGTCATTTACGGCAAGGATGAAGAGATCGGAAAATATAAGTAATGAAGTGTTTAGAATATGGGTGTTTAGGATAGTGTGGTTCGCGTTCGTTAACTCACCGTTAGGGACTAACTTGAGGGTTCTAAAGAAATTCTTAATAGCTAGTACTCATGACGAGAAAGAGCTTGAAACATTGAACGCTAAAGTTTCAGGATTTCTAGGGATAAGAGTCGTCGACGCTGATAATAGTCTAGACACAATCTACGAGATAATATCAGTAGATCCTGACACAGCCGATTTAATTAAGCTAGGAATAAAGACCTTCTTAATAGCTGAACTAATCTGAGCGAGCTAACTGTTTCTCGGTAGGTGATGGAGGTTAAATAAATGAACCACCTGCTTCTCGACGGCACGGCTTGCTTATCCGTCACCTTCAAATAAGGGCTAGAGACGTGAGGCACTGCTCTCAAAAGATGAGCCCGTCGCTAGGAGATTCGCATCAAAAACATAGGATAATACAAGTAATCGTGAAAACAGAAACGGTTTAGGGAATCACTATTGCGTGCTGAAAATACTTAAAAGTCTTATAAGATCATTAAACATGGTGAGAGACTCATGAGTTATAGGAGGAAGAGGAGATCGCTATTCGATATATTTGATGAGTGGATTAGAGAGATGGAGGAGGAAATGCGTGAGTTCATTGAAGAAAGCGAGAAGTTATTTAGGATGAGTCCTGAGGAGCTGGATGAGTTGCGTAAGAGAGGTTTGGGACCTTACGTCTACGGTTACAGAATATACATAGGTCCTGACGGCAAGGTAAAGATAGATGAGTTCGGTAACGTTAGAAGAGAAGGAATGAAGCCGAGAATCACTGAGGAAGCAGAGCCTTTAGCAGACATCATAGATGAAGGAGATAAAGTTAGGGTAATTGTTGAGATGCCCGGCGTTGAGAAAGACAAGATAAAGCTTAAGGTGTCAGGCAAGGAACTGTTAATTCAAGCTAGCAATGGGAGAAAATACTTTAAGAAACTCGCACTACCTGACGAAGTAGACGTGAAAAGTGCTAAAGCGAACTATAAGAACGGGATACTAGAGATAGAATTCAAGAAAATGAAGGGAAGTATGGGGGAGTATGAGATAAAGGTAGAGTGAGTTCCTGTTTGATGCGCTTTTCAAGTCCTTGAATTATTGTTTTGTTTGCGTTGTTTGCACTGTTGTTAAGTGTTGGTATAATTTTAGGAAACCTAGTACGTTAAAGCTTGAAGACTCTATCTTGACGTTATCGTAGTATATCTCTATGCCGCCGTAGACATTCCCTTTCCTCTTGATGACTAGCCTTAAACTATGATTTTTAAGTATTTCCATGATGTCTTCATACTTGATTAAATCGTGGAGTATTGCGTCGTTAAGTAAAGCTAGTGTTTCAGGATATAGTGATTCGCATCTACGTTCGTCAAGCACTGTTTTTACGTAATGCTTAATTAGCGAGGGCCACGCGCCAAAGTAATTCTCGTTCTTTAATGTTTGGAGTTCGTCACACTCAAGGCCTTTAATTAACTCAATAATTAGGTTCTCAGAAACCGCGTCTAGCGACGTGTTAATCAAGTTTCTTATGAGCATTATTGGAGCGAAGCTAGGCTTAAAATAATTGAGGTACTTAACCCAGTCAACGTTGTAACACTCAGTTTTACATACTTCCCTCAATATTCGCGCTAACTTACTATGACCTGAAACGTTGTCCTCGAGTATTAAGCTGATCGCGAAGAAAAACTTGGTTGTCTTCCTGGAATTACGTAACTCACTTATTCCTTGCCTCACTAACTCAGTGAGTTCTTTCTCGTCGAGTGAGTGAACGTGGTTGAAGATCTTAGCTAACGATATCTTTCTTTTGAAGAGCAGTCTTCCCCCACCTAAATTCTTCTATTAATCAATTCTTTAAAAACCTAAAAGTTAAACTCATAAGGTGGGTGCTCTGAAGAGCGTTAAGTGGTATGAGGGTGGGGTAGTTTTAGAAGAGACTGCTGTACCCCCGATACCCCCCAAACACGTCTTAGCTAAGGTCTTAAGCGTCCTTATCTACTCCCCACATAAAAACAAGAATGTCTTTAGGAATACGGTGCCGGGTAGGACTCTAGGAGGTTTTGGCTTGGTAAGAGTTATAGAACCTGGGGTAGGGGCTGAGGTAATGCCTGGTGAGGTATTCTTCGTGAAGCCTTACACGACTCACGGTATCTTAGGACTCGACATAGACGGTCTAGCATCTGAATACGCGGTCATACCTAGAGAAGCCTTGGTAAGCCTTAAGGGGGCAGAACTCGAGAGGATCTCGCCCCTACACGTAGAGTTTGGGTACATTCACGAACTCGTTAAATTAATGAAGATCTCTGAGAGGGGACTTATAGTAGGGTGCGGACTCGCAGCATACATACTAGGTCTTGCTGCTAGGGACTACAGAAACGTGGAGATACTGTGCTCGAACACCGACTACCTCAAGAGTTTGAGAGACTTAGGGCTTTCACTGAAGAGGGGTTTGGAAGACTTGAAAGACAGGGTGGATCTACTAATCCTGACGGAGGAAGCCGACATAGATCTTAAGAACGTGTTGAGAGAGAACGCGTGGGTTTACGTAGCCCCAGGAGTCTTCACGCTGAGTCTACACTACCGTGGGATTCCTTCTAAGATTATGTTAGCAAGACCTAAAACCTTCAAACCCGAGTATTCGATGAGATACTTAGGAAGGGTGAGCCCGCATATATTGGAATCCCAGGTTAAGACGGTGAGTGAGTTAAGTCAAGCGGTCGAGGCGTTAAGTTTATTTGAGAGAGTGATAATAGACTTTAAATAATGATCTCTTCCCGAGCTACAGGACCTTAGTTAAGGACACCAATTATTACATCGTGTAGAAGCTTTCCGGAGTTATCGGCCCCTTAGGCTCCTTAATCTTCTCCTTAGCTAAGCTCCCTAAGATTTTGATTCCTTCAGCTATTTTATCGGGTGGTGGGAAGCTGAAGTTAAGCCTCATTGAATTCCAGCCGCCGCCGTTAGCGAAGAATGAAGCTCCCGGCACGTAAGCTACGCCCCTAGCCAACGCTTCAGGAAGCATCTTCCTAGTGTCTACGTCAAGTGATGGGAGGAACACCATGACGAATAACCCGCCGACCGGTCTAGGCCACCAAGTCTTCTCAGGCATGTAATCAGTTAATGCGTCAAGCATTACGTCTCTCTTGATTTTGTAGACTTGCTTAGCTTTCTCTATAGTCTTATCTACTAATCCCCGCCTTATCGACTCAAGCGCTATGTACTGTGTTAGGGTGGGTGTGTGTAGGTCTGCTGTCTGCTTAGCTCTCTCAAGCACGTCGATGACGTAGTGATTGCCTAAAACCCAACCGATTCTAAGTCCTGGCGAGAGTATCTTACTTAGGGTGCCTAAGTAGACCACCCTACCCTCATCATCTAGGGTTTTAAGAGGAGTTACGTCTACACCGCTCTCGTAAACGAAATACGAGTACGGGTCGTCTTCAATGACTACTATATCATACTTTGACGCAAGCTCTAAGAGATACTTCTTCCTCTCGATACTGAGGGTGACTCCCGCAGGGTTATGAGCTACCGGTATCGTATAAATAAACTTCACGCTCTTTCCCTCACCGTATATCCTCTTAAGTTCCTTCTCCAGGATGTCAACCCTCATACCGTTCTCGTCTACAGGAACCCCGACTATCTGCGGGTGGGATAGAGTGAAGGCGTTGAGCGCTGCCAAATAAGTAGGTAACTCAACCACTATCACGTCCTCCCGCTCTATGAACACCCTACTTATTAAGTCTAGAGCTTGCTGAGAACCTGTAGTCACTATTACCGAGTCATCGCCCCTAACTTTAACGTCTTTCCTCTGAAGAAAACTCATTAACTCTTTCCTAAACTCACTTACTCCGGCTGTAGGTGCGTACTGAAGTGATGCGTCACCTCGCTCACCAATCACCTCCTTAGCTATCTCAGCTAACTCTTTCTTAGGGAATGTTTCCGGGTCGGGCATGCCGCCCGCTAAACTTATTATTTTCTTGCCTTCAGTAAGCTTCAGTAACTCCCTAACGTCTGAAGCTTTAAATAGCTCTGATCTTTTAGCAAGCAATTTTAGATAGTCGACCGTGTTAAATCCCTATAAAATACTTATTTAATGTTTTTAAACTTTACCTCGTGTTTTGTTCACGCGCTATTTCTTTATTACAGGTATAAACTTCAGGCCGTAGTATATTAATCCGTTAGGGTCTTCGCTAGAGTACTTCCTTAAAACGGCTTCAACGCGGGTACCGATAGAGAGTTCGTTGAGGTCTACATCAGTTATCTCCCCGATTATTACAGGGCCTTCATCAAGTTTTACGAGACCTACCACCCTAGGTAAGTATTGTTCGCTGCCTTCAGTCCTGTAGTAAGATACCGTGTAATTAATCAACTCACCGAAGCCTCTAGACTCGATGTGTTCCACGTTTCGTGACCCGCAGTAAGGGCATTTAAGACGTTTAAGCGGCGCAACCCTACCGCAGTCCCCACACTTAGTTACGTATATCTTGTAGTGATTGTCTTTTAAGCGCCAGAAGATAGATATGGAGTGCTTCATTAGACCCACCCCCTCAACAAAATTAGCCATGCGTTATTGTCAGGTCCCGACATCGCGTGAGCTAACGATATATCGCCGTCGTATTTTATCCAGCTAGTACCGCTCATCAACTCACGTAGTTCGTGAACCTGGTAGAGAGGAGTTGCCCCTACCGGGTGTCCCCTCGCCTTAAGACCTCCCCCGACGTTCAGATACGGCATCTCATCCACGCACTTCACGGCCTCACCTCTCGCGCAAATCTCTAAAGCCTCAATCGTTAGTAGCCCGTATATATCGTACGTGTCATACACGTTAACCGCTGTATTCGTCGTTAACTTAACCCCGTTCCTGCTGGAGAGTCTCTTGTAAGCAGCCGCTGTAGCGCTGAAATACGTCAGGTCATCACGTAAGTAGATAGGTAGGTTTACTGAGGACTCAACATCAACTAACTCGATGGGCGTCGTGCCAGCCTTCTTAGCAACCGATTCGTTAACCAGTAATAACGCGGCGGCGCCGTCGCTTGTCGGGTGGGAGTCCAGCATAGTCAGAGGTTCCGAAATCCTTAAAGCCTTGCTCAGAGAATCCGCTGATATAGTGAATTGGAGTTGGGCGTGAGGAGTCTTAACAGCGTTCTCATGCATTTTAATAGACCACTTAATTATGCTCTCTCTTGAAACCCCGTACCTCCTCATATAATCGTTCATTATCAACGCCGCGTAATCAGACGGCGCCACGTTCTTAATCCCCTCAACCTCGTATTCAAGTATTTTCGCGTAGACTCTGTTAATGACCCAAGAAGGGTACTCACTCATTTTCTCAAACCCTACCACAAGCACCCTACTCGCTTTCCCAGACCTTATCAAAGCGTGGGCGTAGTCTAGAGCAACCGCGCCTGAAACCTCACCACTACTCACCGTCAACGCCTTAACGTTCCTAAACCCCAGGTTTTGAGCGATGTATGTTGACGGGTCGGCTTGATTAAGTATTGATTCAGAGAACGCCGTGGAGACTACGAGATACTCTATATCTGAGGCGTCAAGCCCTGAGTTAGCGAGCGTCTTACCCACCGCTTCATCTATTAAGACTAGGTAGTTCTTGTCGTAATGCCTGTCAACCTTAGTAACTCCACTACCTACCACGTAGGTCTTCATTCCACATCACCATAAATTCCTGTGTATGAGGTTTCTGAACTTAGCGTACTCCGCGTAAGATATGTATTTCTTACGAGCTATGAGCTCCTCCACTGTAGGCGCCTTACCCACCCTCTCTAAGACCTTATCCGTTACTAAGACGCTGATAGCGTCGGCTCCAGCGCCTGAGCCGAACGGAGCTACCAGGATCCTCTGGCCAGGCTTGGAATTCTCGAGGATCTTAGCTAAGCCTAAGAGAGCTGACGCGTTATACGTGTTACCGATCCACGGAGTCACTATACCTGGCAAGACCTTCTCTCTCGGAAACCCGAGCATCCTCCCCACCTGTAGGGGGAACTTACCGTTAGGTTGGTGGAAAACCGCGTAATCAAAATCACTTGGTTTAAGCCCTGACTCATTCATCAGCATCTTGACTGCGGACACTATATGATGGAAGTATGCTGGCTCCCCGGTAAAGCCCTCGCCGTGTGCGGGATACCTGGAACCGTCCCTCCTCCAAAAATCTGGGGTGTCGGTAACGTAGGTAACTAAGCTCTCGAAGACCGCTACCGACTCGTCAGCAGGCCCAACCAAGTAAGCTGCGGCACCAGACGAGGCCGTCAGCTCTAGCACGTCCCCGGGGTTAGCTTGAGCGGTATCCGAGCCTATGGCCAGCCCGTACCTCACAGCACCGCTCTCAACGAGGGAGACAGATATTCTAATACCCTCACTCCCGGCTCTGCAAGCAAATTCCAGGTCTGTCGACAGCTTCTTCGCAGATATTCCTAGAGCGTCAGCTATTATTGTTGACGAGGGCTTAACAGCGTAAGGCTTTGACTCCGTGCCAACGAACACAGCACCGATATCTCCCGGGTTCACGCCAGCCCTCAATAACGCGGACCTAGCCGCGTACCAACCCATAGTAACCGTGTCCTCGTCAGCTCCTGCAACAGCTTTCTCCTCAATCCATATAGAGTCGGTGACTCGGTCGTCGAACCCCCACTGCCTCGCTATCTCCTTAGCTTTAATCCTGTAGACAGGTATGTACGCACCCCAACCAACAATACCTACCCTAAACCTCGAGGATGTCAAGGGATTGACCCTTTAATGAAAAAAAGGAAAGCTTTTATTGTTGAGTTGTGTTAGGAGGGGGCTGACTCCTTCGTATGTAGCCAACAAGCGACTTGATGCCCGGGTTCTACCTCTATCATCGGGGGTTCCTTAACCTTACATATGTCCATGGCGTAGGGGCATCGCGGGTGTAGTCTACACCCGCTAGGTATTGCGGCCGCGCTAGGTATCTCACCCTTTATAGGGACCTCCCTAATCTTGGTGCGGTTTGAGGGGTCTGGCTCAGGAACTGCCGAGACTAACGCGATCGTGTATGGGTGTTTGGGGTTGTTGATGACCTTGTCCGAGGGCCCTAACTCCACGATCTTGCCTAAGTACATTACCGCGATCCTCCCGCATATGTAGTTAGCTACTGCTAGATCGTGTGTTATGAATATGTAGGAGAGATTCCTCAAAGCTTTTAAGTCTAGCATTAGCTGAAGTATCTCAGCTCTTATGGAGACGTCAAGCATGCTGACAGGCTCGTCAGCAACGACCAGGGAGGGATTCAGTATCATCGCTCTCGCGATAGCCACCCTCTGTCTCTGACCGCCTGAAATCATGTGCGGGTATCTCTCCACGAATTCTTCAGGCGGGTTGAGCTTAACCTCGCTTAAAGCTCTGTAGATTATTTCCTGTCTCTCTTCTTTAGTACTCCCTATCGAGTGGATTATTAGCGGCTCCTCCAATATGCTCCCTATAGTCATTCTAGGATTTAAGGAGCCGTAAGGGTCTTGAAAGATGATCTGTATATCAAGTCTTAAAGCTTTATCAACGCTTCCTGGAAGCTTACCTAAGAGATTTACGTAGTCCCCGTTAACAAGTAATCCCTCAGGTATCATCTCCTTAACATTCTTTGATACTCTATACATGGCTTTACCGCCAGTCGCTTCTATTAGTCTAGCTATCAACCTGCCCGCAGTAGTCTTGCCGCAACCGGACTCGCCGACGAGACAGAATATCTCCCCATCAATGACCTCAAAACTTATCCCGTCAACAGCTCTGACATACCTAGGCGGCTTACCGCTCAGTACCTCTGTTAAGCCTCTCCTAATAGGGAAGTACTTCCTCAAATCATTAACTTCGAGCTTAACGTTACTCACCGGAATCACCTCCTCAGCTTAGGTTCAACAACCTTCTCTAGAGCTAGACCTAATAACACGAAGGTGAGTGAGACTATAGCTATCAAGAATCCTGGCGGCAATATCCACCACCACTGAGAGATAGTCCCGTTCTGTCTGGCCTCAGACAATATATTACCCCACGTCGGGTAGCCGTGTCTTATACCTAGAACGGAGAGTCCTGCCTCAGTGAGTATTGCGTTAGGGGTTGAGTAAACCAGTGACGCCGCTATGTAGGGGACTATTTGCGGCAGTATGTGCTTAGATATTATCCTCAAGTTGCTAGCGCCCACGGCCTTAGCGGCCTCAACGTATAGCTCGCTCTTAATGCTTAAGGTCATGGACCTTATTATTATCGCAAGACCACCCCAACTAAAGGCTATGAGTACGGCGAATATAGCGGTCAGCATCACTATAGGTTTATCCTCCCCGGTATATGTCTTAGCTATTGATTGAGCTATGAGTATCAGGATAGGCAGTAAGGGTATGGAACCCATCACGTCAACAGTCCTCTGTATCAACTCATCTATGAAGCCGCCGTAATACCCGCTGACAAGCCCGGCAACAACGCCTATCGCTGTGGAAGCCAGAGCTACTAAGAGTCCTATAGCGAGAGCTATCGGGAATCCGTAGAAAAGCCCTTCAGCTAAATCCCTACCCTTATAGTCTGTGCCCATCAACCCGTAACACGTTCCTTTAATCAGCAAGGAAAACTCTTTTGATTTCTCCACAGCCCTTAAGATTTCTTGAGGCTGTACGTTAAAGACTCTAAAACTAAAATCGATTACGAACATATATCTCCCGGGCAACGGGGTGGTTTCTACCTTCTTTAGGGTTTCCGAGTAGCTTAAGTTTCCGAAAATGTACTTCATCGGGAATATACTGATTTCCTCCACACTCAAAAACTTCACTAAATCTCTGTAAGCGCTCATGACCGCCGTGACTATGCCTTCCGGTTTGTCTAGGTTTAAGTCTATGAGGGAGGTGTTAGTTAGGTCAACGTAGGTGTCTATGATAGCTGGGAGTCTGGCCCCGTCAGGCTTGATGATGTCCACGCGTATCCTAGCGTTCCTCACTCCTTGAGGAACCACGATATTAGCCCTGATTCTTAGTCCTTGAGGGTAGTCTCTAGCACTTAAGTCGTAGGTAATGTTATACGTGAACACTACCCTACCCGAGACCTCGCTCACGCCGGGTTTCACAGTTCTCAAGTCATAGAAGGTTTGGGGGACGCATACATAGCCTAGGTAGGAAGCCCACTCAGGTGGGGCGTTGTAAGGATTATCCACCCACTTAGAACCAACGTCCCAGTATTTAGCGTAATCAGGCGGCATGAGGATTGCTGCGTAAACGGAGACAACTATTAAGGCAATTAATAGCACGAAAGCTACCTTACCGCTTACCTGAGACAAGATCTCCTTCCTTATCCAAGACCAAGACTCATACATCTTAGATAGCAAACTCATAATCTCACCCTCGGGTCTAGGATTATGTAAAGAACTTCTAAGATGAAACGAGCTATCACGTAGACTAGGGTGAATATGTATGTGAGGGCTAGTATTGTCTGCGCGTCCCCGCTAGTAACCGCTGCGTAGTATAAAGTCCCCATACCGGGCCAGTCAAACACGGACTCAGTTATTATGTACCCGCCTAAAGTGCCTGCCAAGCCTAGGAGAACGTTGGTTACTATAGGTGATGCTGCAGGCCTTATTATGTATCTCCTCAATATCTGCTTCTCAGGAAGTCCCCTAGCTATCGCGGCAGTGACGAAGTCTTCCTTAACTATCCTTATCAGCATCGCCCTAACACCGTAAATCCAGGGTCCTGAAAGAACTATAACTATCGTCACTATAGGGAGCCAGACGTAGTTCAACACACCGATCAACGCGTTAAGATCTCCTAATAGTAACGCGTTGATATAGGTTACCACAGGTCTGAATTGCTTGGGCGCAACCCCTAAATCGTAACTAAACACGAGCAACATAACTAACGCAACCCACCAGATAGGGAAGGCGTTCATCAACGCGGCGTAAGCCACTATGAATCTATCGATGAAGGAGCCAATCCTGTAGACTATGAAGGGCCCTACAGCTAAGGCTATCAGTATTGTTATTGCCTCGGCTAAAGTTATCATAAATATAGTTCTGGGAAGGCATGCCGCTATCACATCACTAACTAATGAGTTAGGCTGCAACCCGGCAACGTTAGTTACCTCAGGACTCGGCGATCTCCCCAAGTTGAGTATAAACGTGTTAATGACCATCGGTATTATCCTAGCTTGCCAAGGCTTGTCCATCCCCCAATAAGCTATTAACTCTTGCCTACGTTGCGCGACCAGTTTCTCTATTTCCTCAGCCGGAGGTTTTTGAGGAGATGAGGTCAGTGCTTGCCTGTAGGCTCTGACCTCCTCGTTTATTATACTATTTATTATAGTGTCTATATAGCCCGTAGCCCCCAATATAAACCCTGTCAAAAACACCGCAATAAGCAAAGCTAGAGCCAAGAACACTGCCCTCCGCGCTAACACAGTAGCTACGCCCACTAAACACACCCATACAAACACTTTCTCTAACCTTAAAAAATTTTAGAAAACCCCACAGTAGCTGAGTTAGGAGATTTAACTATGTTAGCGTAGGGAAATTCCTTTTAAGATAGAGGACAATCTAGTGTCTAGGTTGTATTGCAGGATAATCTGTATAAGACAATGAAATAAAGTGTTAAAAGCGGTTTTCGTTAGAAAAACGAGACCAGTTTTATGGCTTAAATTTTTTGTTCTGCCCTTTATTTCTTTCTCACGAAAGGTAATGCAATACTCACTATCAAGTTGATTATTGATATGGCTAGGACTGCCGTCACGTAAGTTGAGAGTGAGCCTATAGCGTTACTCACGTCTTTCTGACCGCTACTTAAGTCATCTACTTTAGTGTTGACGGTGGAAATCCTGCTTAACGCATCGTCCACCTTAGATGATACAGTATTGAACTGGTTGTTCATGCTGGTGAGGAGTGCTGATGAGGTAGTGTTGAGTAGATAGGTAAACCTGTTATTCATGTCAGTTAGTGTTGAGATCAATGTATCACCTATAGCTCCCAGAGCTTGCGAGAACGACTGCCTTAAAGCCTCTAGCTGTTCTCGCGTCTGTCTCGAAACCTCGTCTATAGCACCTCTTAAAGATTTCTCTAACTCAACTATGGAAGGAGGTATGGATTCGAACGTAATTGTCGTTGTATCGATTACCGCAACCGCCTCGCTGCTGGCTATCAGTATTAGTTCATAATAGTAGAAGGGTTTAAACTGTGAGGTCATGTCACTCCCTATGAATATCTCGAAGGTGCCGGGTTCTACTTCATTAGCTTCACCTATGGCCATTATCTCGTTAGTTCCTCTCTCCCTCAATATGTACTTGACGCTGAAAGGCCCTATACCGAGTACGGAGAATGAGATCGTTTGATTACTGCCTATCTCTATAGACCCAGGAACTACGATGTTAGATATTCTCGGAGGTACTATACTGCCTAGGTTCCAGAAGTCGGGAGTGAACGGGTATGTCGGGTCTCTGAAAGCTTTGATAGTGGCTTGCTGAGCACTCCTATCGAAAGTGTCTAGGTAGTAGGGTCCTTGCGAGATCCACGCGTGGTTGTGAGTCCCTATCCAAGACGATAACGCGCTTAACCTACCGCTCCACTCACTCTCATCCATTAATTTAGTGCCGTCAGGTAACGTGAAGTATTTGCTTGGGAAGTAACCGCTCGCGACCCACCCGTCAGCCACGGTCTTTATTGACGCGGCATGCGCCGGGAACGGGACAGGGTTCAGTACCTCTAATCCTGTCGCTCTACTCAGAGTAGTTGAGAACGTGTAGTTCTTGGAGTCGAAGACTAGGTAATTCTCAACCACCAATAACTCGACGGGGTTAACGGGAGTCAACGTTGCGTAAGACGCTATGTAGGCAGGCTCGAAGTGCCAGTAATCTACGTAGACCTCCAAGGTATTGCCCACTATCCTCAAGGCCTTAACGGTGTCGAAGAATACTTTGTTAGGTCCTGAGATCGAGGTCTCGTAGCTTGCTTTAGTCTCGTTGTAGCATATATCTAGCCACAGAGCCCAGTTAGCTAGTATGTCAGCCCAAGTAATTGTCTGACCGTGATGCCATTTAGTACCCAGATATTTGGACATATCGAACTTAACGACGCTTGTTGCGTTAGTTCTGCCCAACGTGTTCGCGTAAACCCACTCACCTTGAGAAGCGTCCCACCAGATAGCGTCGGAAGGTACCGGTAGTTTCCCGTCAGGACCTGCGGTAACGACTTCGTAATCTGACCTAATAGGTATTGGGAGACCGTTATGCGGGTGTGACCACATCATAGCATCGTAGGTAGCTCTCTCGATATCAACGCTGTAAACATCCGTGAAACCACCGTATATGTTCCATATAGTTCTTGCAGTGTAAACCCATAGAACACCGAAAGTTAGGTCAGGCTTGTCTGGAACTGAAACTCCTTTAGTGTTGAAGGGTGATCTCATCCCAGCGCCTAAGTCTGTGGTTATACCTCTCATCGTCTTCACTACTGGGTGGATATCCATTCTCGTAGCCAACCATATTCTTATTGAGTCTTCTATACATGCTTGCGTCACGGTCCTGTAGAGCCAGTCTCTCTCCTCACGACTCTTGAAGAGTCCTTGATATATCTTCATACCGTACTCGTCTATAAGGTCATTCCTATACCACCACCACCCCTCAGTCTGCCATCCAGGCATGTAGCCAACCCAGGGAGCACACATCTGGTTAATCGTGCCTGAATCGTACTTATCAGGCGCTGACTTACCCCAGCCCTCCGTGTAGAGATGCCACTGAAACTCGGCTGGGTCGGTATCATATACTATGCCTAAAGCAACATCAAACGTAGTTATGAGTTTGTCGACTGTGAAGCCCAGGAATTCTAGGTCTTTAGAAAATTCCTCCCCTATATCTCGTCTCTCATCCTCCTGCCTTATTATGAACTTCAGTACTACCGGGCTACCGCCATAGTACCACTTATCGCCAACTAAGTAAGCCCCCGCATTACTCATCTCCTCTCTCACTATCTTCTTCGCGTAGTAGGGGTCATACCTAAAGTTATATGATAGTACTATGTCAGCTACTAACGCGTAGTCTGGATCGAAAGTCGATAAGAAGGTGTACATTGGCGACGCGAAGCCTCTGTAAAGGGTGTTTACGATGTAGTCTCTGTTAGCTATGAAGTTTAGCGCGAACCTGATCCTCTTAATTCCTAGAGGATTAATCCTCTTCCCGTCAGCAGCTAAATCAACGAATGTCACATTCTTATCTTTGTCGTAGTAGTATTGAACGATTATGTTCTCAGGCACTCCGAGTAAGTTGGCTATCCCCTTAGCAGTCCTACCAGTTTGATCACCTGTTAGGTTAACTGTCTTGACGGGTGCTGGGTTAAGGATTATGTCTACAAGACCTCCTGGAGCGGTGACGTAAGAGATCATGTCCTCTATAGGTTTGAAAGCGTCTAGCTGTGTTGGTCTAAGACCGAATATGTATGCCTGTATCTCGCCAGATTGGAAGGCGGAAGCTATCAAATCTGGAGTGAGGGGATATCTCTTGAAGGTTATAGATTCTGACGCAGGACCTACTTGCTGTTGCGCGCTCACCACTGAGAACGCTGCTACTACAGTTAGTAAGATTAGGGAGAGTATTACTAAGGATACATATTTCCTCATGCAGACACCTCACTATAAATCTATGATGCAACCTTTATAAACTTTATGCGCTATGCTATTCATGACGGTTGTCTCGGGATGAGGGTGGGGGTATTAATTGCTGGTGCGTTACTCTTAATACTCTCCTTAGTCTTAAGTTTCATGATGGCAGTGCCTGAAGTAAGTGTTTTTAGGGATTGCCGGGAACGTTCGGTGAAAGCTCTTGATATCTTATTCGTTTATTGGGGTAACTACACGGTTTCCGGGGGTATGGGTAACGCCTCTCTAAGTATTGTGAGTTCCGAGGAAACATTGCTTAACATAACTTACGGTATTAGTTTCGGAGAATCTAATAACGTGGTAGTTTTATCGGAGTTCAATTACTTCATAGGTAACGCCACGTATTTCTACGTGTACGTGATCCCGTACAGAGACACGAAATTACTGATTTGCTTGAACGCTTTAATAACGCGTCAAAGATCCTACCTACTGCTACCCACCCTCATCTCCTGGGTCTCGGGAATGACTGCAACGGCGTACGCGGCATACACGTATATAGAGCGAGTCTTCAGGAAAAGTCTTAAAAAAGAGAAAAGACGGTAGCCGAGCGTGTTTATTAACTGGTGTAACAACCAGTAACTGGTGGTGAAGCATGCTCTTTGATTTAGCGCCGAAGACTTCTAGGAAAGACTTGTACGATTTTAACGAGGAACTTGAGAAGCTATACAAGGATTACGTGAATGCAAGACTAGTCGCTGTTGTAGGTCCTCGTAGGGCGGGTAAGACTAGCTTGATCCTCACCTTCTTAAACGAGTATAGGATCCCGCACGTATTCTTCGATTGCAGAACTGTCTCGCTCTCAGATTACGGGGTTACGTTTAGGAGTTTTGCTGAGGTTTTCTCCAACGCTATTAATTCTTTTCTAGATAAGCACACGGTCTTCAAGAATAGGTTGCTGAACTTCTTGAGAGGACTTAAGGGGGTTGAGGTTGATGCGTCCCTTGCCAGAATTTACTTAAGGTGGAAGAGGGAGGATAGGTTTAGTGTCGTAGCTCTTCTTGAAAGACTCAACGCTTTCGCCGAGAGTGAGGGTATGAGACTCGCTCTAGTTCTCGACGAGCTTCAGGAACTATCACGGCTTAACCTGAATTTCTCTAAGTTACTTGCCTACGTATACGATCACCTAAAAAATATCGTTGTGTTTGTGTCTGGCTCTCAGGTAGGGCTGTTATACGATATGTTAGGGGTTGATGATCCTGAAAGCCCTCTGTACGGGAGGCTAATATCTGAGGTGAGGGTTAGGAAACTCGCGAGAGAAGAATCAATAGATTTTCTTGAGAGAGGGTTCGGTGAGGTAGGTCTAGTAGTCGATAGACGTTTAATCGAGGAAGTCGTTGAAAGACTCAACGGCCTTATCGGGTGGTTAACTTTCTTTGGGTGGAGCTACGTGAACGGCTTAAGAGATTTAGAGAGTGTGGTAGACGCTGCTTCCAGGCAGGAAGCTCTGGAGGTGAGGAGATTCTTATCAAGGTCTAGATCCGAGAAAAGGTTGAGGACTATGCTTAAGTTAGTTTCTCAAAAACCTATGAGGTGGGGTGAGTTGAAGAAAGCGCTGGAATTCAGTGAGGGAGTGGAAGTGGATGATCACAACTTTAACTCCTTACTGCAAAAACTTATTAAGGCAGGCCTGGTCGAGAAGCGTGGCGAGAACTACTTAGTATCGGATCCTGTAATCGCTGTGGCGATCCAGAAATATGTTTGAGTTCTGAAACCTAAACCTAGCTTACTTAGAGTTCAACTCTTCGCGTGTAACCAGCAAGAAACGTAGTGGTCTTTATTTATCTTTATCATGGGGGGTTCTTCACGCCTACATATATCCATCACGTACGGGCACCTAGGGTTAAACCTACATCCTGCCGGAGGTCTCCTCAGGTCCGGGGGCACTCCAGGTATCCAAGTTATTTTTTCTTTAGATCTTATGCGGGGTATGCTCCTTAACAATCCTTGCGTGTACGGGTGCTTGGGCTCGTTGAATATCTCGTCTGAGGGACCTATCTCAGCTATCTTCCCGGCGTACATGATCGCCACCCTGTCCGCGATCTCAGCTATTAAGCTGAGGTCGTGAGTTATGAAAATCATTGACGATCTCTCCTCAACTTTGATCTTCTTCAGTAAGTTCATTATCTGTGCTTGGATGACGACGTCCAGAGCTGTGGTAGGCTCGTCCGCTATGACTAGCTTGGGTTTGAGTAGGAGGGCCATAGCTATCACGACCCTCTGCTTCATACCGCCGCTCAACTCATGCGGGTACCTCTTCATCAACTCTGGGTTTAGACCGACTTGCTTGAGCGCCTCAGCCACTACCTTGACGGCCTCCCTACTCGTCATCCCTTTATGAACCATGAGGACTTCGGTTAACTGCTTCTCGACAGTGTAGACCGGGTTAAGCACGTTCATCGCTCCCTGAAACACCATACTCACCTTACTCCACCTAACCTTCCTCAACTCACCCTCACTAAGCTTGGTTAGCTCTATACCATCGATAACCACACTACCCCCCTCAATCCTGCCGGGCGGGGGAACCAAACCTAGTATAGCGTAACCTAATGTAGACTTACCGCAACCGGACTCACCGGCTAAGCCCAGAACCTCCCCCTCACCAACACTTAAGGAAACATCATCAACAGCTCTCACAATCCCTGCCAGAGTACGGTAATAAACCTTTAAATTACTGACTTCCAACACCGTCCCCGGAGAGCTCACTTCTACACACCTAGAAAAACTTATGGAAACTAATTTAAATATTCTTGAAGCTTAAATTAGTCTAAACACCTTATTCTTTGATGATGAGGTGGGCAGCCTAAGACTCTGTGAGGGGATGAAGACCGCAGTTCACTCTGACCATACTTGAATCTCCTTGAGGTTAACCCGGTAAAAACTCCCCTATCTCCCCGGCGTGTTAACACATTAAATAAAAGTCTATGTTGAGCTCGGTAGGTAGTGACTAGATAGTGGACGGGACGTTTCTGACGCACTTAAGTTCCTTGAGTTTATCGAATATCTTATTTACTGCAGCACTAACCTCGTCCTCGTCTTTAGCGCCCGTTATGACCATCTTACCGCTACTGAATATTAGGAGGACTACTTTCGGGTCCTCCATCCTATGGATTAAGCCGGGGAATTGTTCCGGCTCATACATCACGTTAGGGAGCATTAAAGCCGCTTTCTCTAAGTCTACCTCAACACCTAAACTAGCTGAAGCCACTATGTTCTGTATCTGTATCCTGGGTTTCCCAACTATTATTATGCCGTGCCTGACGAAAGCCCTAATTATTTTCTTGAAACCGTCGATCAATTGATTCTTACTCTTAGCACCGGTAATCACCATCTTACCGGAATTAAATATCAGCGCGGTAAGCCTGGGCTTACTAAGCCTGTAAATAAGTCCCGGAAACTCCTCAGGATCGTATTCAACGTTTGAGACAGTCCTAGCCACCGCGCCTAAATCAAGGTTCTGATCAAGGGTTGCGGTAGCTACGATATTCTCGATTCTAATAATCGGCCTAATCTCCACTTTTAAGCACCCCAAATTAAAAACGCTATTTAAGCTTTATAAACTGAAAGCCTCACTGTTCACGGTGGGGTGGCGGGAGAGATTTTTAACCCACTACTGAGTTATGTCTTGGGATGTTCTCTTCGCGGAAGGGAGTTCGTGCATAAGCATAGCCCGCAAGGTGATGAGTTCTGCGGGATGGGGGAGTCGCGAGTCCCCAAACCAGCAAATAAGGCTGGAAGCACAAAACCCCAGCTAAACGCTGGAAACCCAACCCTTTAGAACAGGGTGGCTCACAAGCTCTAAGCACAGCCAGCTGATTAAGGTCGCCTGGTGAGGTATCGCGGGTTTAGTAGATGTATTCGGCAAGGTCTTTAAGCGGCGGTAACTCGAAAATACCTATCTCCTCATCAACTATCACCGGTTTTATGTTAGGTATTGAAGCACTCTCCTTTAGTATCGGCGATATGTAGGTTTCTTTATCTAGGGTTATCCTAGATCCTGTTTGGTAAGCCCCGGTAGCTGGTAACGTGATGAAGACCTTGCCTAAGCTACTTATCTCACCGACCAAGAAGCAGGGGAACTTCCCTAACCTACCGACACTATCCCTCAACGTTATGCTGGGATGCTCGTGTCCTAAGATGAGGTATTCCCACGAACCACCCACATCCTCGGGAACCGGCTTATGCCCGTGAACGATCAAGTACTCACCTAAAACAAGGTATTCCACAAACTTAAACTCAAACCTCTTCTTCAGTAACGGGAGGTAATTATCGTGATTCCCTCTAACAATAATGAGTTCCTCCACCCTAGGCACCGCATACGAGAAAAACCTCATTAACTCCCTCCTCTCAGCAACACCTATACCGCTAAAACTGTGTTTGAGATCCCCAGCCACTATTAACTTACTCGTCGGGAAATCCTCAAGAAGCTTCTCAAGAAGCTCCATAAACTTCCTCAACTGAAAACGAGGTATGAAAACACCTTTCGAAGCTAGCTCATCCTCGTAACCTATGTGTGCGTCAGCCACGACTAACGCCTTATATCTTCTTAAGTAGAGTGCCGGGGACACACCGGCTACCTCAACTCCAGGAACTAACTCCATACCCGAGCCACCTAACCACGCTTACCCCAACTACCGCGTCAACACTACCTAACCAGAGATTCCAACACTAAAAGAGCTTACGAGACATTTAAGTCGTGAGTGGGATATATTATATGATGATGAGGCTTACAAGGGTTGAGTAGGTGATGTGAGAACCCGCGTCTGATCTACGCAGTCTTCTCACGACGACTTAAAACTATTAAAGTCCCGGAAGGATATCTTGAGGCTCCGTCCAGTAATTCCCTCATAAATCTCGCCACTTCCTCCACACTCATAGCTACTGAGGTAGCTTCCGGCGGCAACTTCTTAGAAGGCACTTTAACCCAGTCTAGAGCCACCCCAACCACCTTAACGTTGCGGGGTATGTAGTTAGGTAATTCCTTAATCATCGTGTGGAGCGCTGCTGAGGAAGCTACTGTAGGCAGGGAGGGGTTTAACCCTTCGTAAACTCTGGAACCTTTAAGCGGGGTTAGGTCCACTAAAACGACAATCACTGAAGGCTCGCCGATCATGAAGGGGGTCAGAACCCTAATCAAGGTTATCGGGACCACCAAATTTAGGTAAACCACTCTCTTAACTAACTCCTCCCGCATGCCGTTAAAGCTGGTTTGGTCGAATACTGGCTCGATAATTATGGAAGCGTCTAACCTGCTCGTCAGCGACCTCAGCTTACTGAACAAGCTCTCAACTCCTTCTTCCATGAAATCATGTCTTATCAAGTGAATACTTAGGTTGCCGGAACCCCCCTCAGCTAAGGTTAAGAACTTTCTGAGCTCCTCACACATCTTATTGCACTGCAGGAAGAGCTCGTAGTCCCTAATTAGCGAGAACGCTATATGCCTGACTAGCTTCCCTGAAGCCCCCATGATGAATAGCTTCCTCAACCCAGGTACCTCATAAGAACTCTATAAGTAATAACCCGTAAATAGGTGATGTGAGAGGGTCTGTCCTGACGTTTAAGGAGAATACCTCGACACCTTGGGTTATTGATAAGCCCCTGACGGATTTAAGAGAGTACTCCTCAACATCCGTGGATATTATTAAGACCCTCCTCACCTTAGAGACGTGTCTGGGGACTGCTTCAGGACGGACTAAGTACGTGTTAAACGAGCGCTTATACACTACCTCTTCAGCGACCCCCCACATCGAGGGGCTGGCGGTGGTTATGAAGGGCTCCGCGACGAATTTCCTCAACTCCCTCAAAACATTATCGTAGGCTTGAAGTAAGTCCTCCAACAACTTAGCGTCCAGGGAATTCAACTCCTTCACTATCCTAGCCTTACGTAAAGACTCGCTAGGAGCTAATTCCCCGGCAGCAAGCGACGTGATTATGTGGGTGTGTAGTAACCACTCGTCGGTATCGAGGTTTACTACCACGTTACCGCTTAACCTATACTCAAGATCCTCCCCTAACTTACTCTGAGTGACTACCAGCACCCTATGATTAGTCCACGTCAACTGATCGGTGAGTAACCTGAGGTTATGTAGTCCTTCACTAGACGAGTAAATTATGACGCTGGATTCCCTGCTCTCGTCATACGGCGCTATGTAATACATTAAGTCCTCTGAATCCACGTACCTTACGTCTTTATCGGTTATAGAGGAGAAGATTATTGAAGCGTACCTAGCCGGCGACTCATAAAAATCTGAGGTAGTGGTTATTACCTTACTAGAGCTTTTAATAAAATCAGCTATCGAGAGCGACTTACTCCTTAACTCATCGATTCTATCCTTACTTAATTTACGTGATAAGACCTCTATCAGATCAGCGCGTCTCTCAAGCTCTTCTCGCACCAGCACCCCACCGCTTCCTCAGGTTTAGGTATCTTAGGTATGAGGCTTGCGAGAATCTTCTTAGCTTTCTCAACGTTCTCGGACATAACCTTAGCTACTTCCTCAGCGGTCACGGGCTTCTCAGCCCAGACGTCGTAGTCCGTGACTAGGGCTATGGTAGCGTAGTGCATCTCAGCTTCTCTCGCTAAGTTAACCTCAGGGACTAGGGTCATGCCGACGACGTCCGCTTTAAACACTTCCTTCCACACCCTAGACTCAGCCCTGGTAGAGAACCTGGGTCCCTCAATACACACGTAAGTACCTCTGGGATGAATCTTTATGTTTAGTGAAGCACCTACATCTAAGATCAGCTTCCTCAGTGTGGGGCAGAACGGGTCGGCCATGCTTACATGCCCTACCAAGGAACCGTCGAAGAAGCTGTAGTCCCTCTTCTTAGTCATGTCTATGAATTGATCAGGAACTACTAAGTCGCCGGGCATGTAGTCCTCGCGCAAGGAACCCACAGCTGAAACAGCGACAACCCACTTAACACCCAGAGACTTAAGCGCCCAAATATTAGCGCGGTAATTGATTTTATGTGGAGGTATCTTATGACCTCTGCCGTGCCTGGGGATGAACGCGACCGCCCTACCCGAATAAGAACCTACTAAGACGTTATCGGAAGGAGGCCCGTAAGGGGTGTAAACCTTGAACTCCTTAACTTCCTCAAACATCCCTGGATCATACAACCCACTCCCACCAATAACTCCTATCTCAGCCTTAACAGGGGGTTTAACCAACACTTTAAACACCACAAAAATATATTCAGTCCTAAGCTTAAAACGTCTAAGGATCCTCCCGACCTGCTTAGGAGGTTTGGTGCGGGGGGTGGGATTTGAACCCACGCAGGCCTACGCCATCAGGGCCTAAGCCTGACCCCTTTGACCTGGCTCGGGCACCCCCGCCAATAATTATAAGTGGTTGACTCGTTAATAAGAATTTACGCGTCACCCCCCAACGCACTACATAAGGAGCAATCATAAACTAAGAACTATGCCGAGGACTGATAGGGAGAGCAGGTTAAGCAACGTGAGTACTGCTGTTATAGCGGAAACTAACTCAGGACTCCACCCATGTTTTTGAGACATTATGATGTTTATTAGCGCTGGAGGCATTGACGAGACCATGATTAATTGGAGTCCTCTAAACCACGGGATTCCGAAGATTAAGACGAACAACAAGCTTATTAGCGGGCTCACCACAAACCTGAAAGTCCCTACGAGTAGCGCTTCCATCAAATATTTCTTAAGCACGCTGAGTCTCACGGGCAGTCTCAAACCTAGTATTACCGCAGATGAGTAACTCATGAGAGGGCCTGCCCAGAAGAGAACGTTGGATACTGAGGCAACGTATTCTCTAAACCCGTAATGTAGGGTAAGCCCGGTTAGGAACCCTATAGTTACCGGGTGCTTCAGAAACCTACCTACAGTAAACCTCTCTGAGTGCATGAAGTCCGGGACGATAACGTTTAGCGTAACTGTAAAGAACCCGTAGATAGAGGCCATTTCTAGAGTACCGAAGAAAGCCATGCTTACGGGGAACCCCAGGAATACCGCGTTAGGGAAAACGGAAGCTAGGAAAACCGCCTCCCTCACGCCACCCTCGTAGTGCCGTAATTTATACACGAAAACAAACACCACGAACATGAATGTCAGGAAGGAAGCTAAGACCCATAAATCCGAAACGTTTAACCCCCTCTCACCGAAGGTCTTGAAAAAAGTTAGAGGTATTAAGACCCAGTAAACCACGTTAGTTAAGGTATTGACTAGGGGTTCATAGAAAGCTTTCCCGTTGTATAGGTAGTTAACGAGTAACGCGAGGAGTATTAAGCCAGACATTACCGATATCTCAGTCACCATTTACTGAAGACCTCGATACTAAGGTATGTTGAAGCCGAGACCCTTGAGAATCATTCTCGCGGCGATGAACCATAAAACCAGCGCGAAACCTCTCCTCAAGGTTATTGATCTAGTCCTCTTAGCTATTGAAGCACCTACCTGAGCACCTATTATTAGTGTTGGAGCTAAAGAAATCAGCAATCCCGGATCCACGTTCCCTAGAGAGTAATGAGTTAAAGCTGACGTAACTGAAGTTATTGTGATAGCCATCGAAGAAGTTGCTACGGCGTAATGTATTAAGAAGCCTAAGGACGTTAGGAGAGGCACGTTCACTACCCCGCCACCCACGCCGAGAAGCCCTGCTACCAAACCCGCCAAGCAGCCCCCCAACACTAACAGGACATAGTTTTTCACACACCACTCTACCGAAGAGTTCCCAGACCCCTTACCATTATCGCTAGTAGCTATTATCCTTAAGCCAACGAGAATCAAGACAACCCCGAAGATCGTCTTAAGTAAATCAGGGTTTAACACCTTAGTAAGTTGCGCGCCGAAATACGCTGTCACTGCAGCACTCACTGACAGTAGAATGCCGGCTCTATAAACCACGTACCTATACCTAGAGTACGCGATAGTTGAGGAGAGCATGTTGAAGAATATCGCGCTCGCGGAAGTCCCTACAGCAACCCTTATGTCAACCCCCATAATATTCAGGAGGGGGACCATTAGGAAACCCCCTCCGAGACCAAACATAGAACCCAGTATTCCCGCGCCAAGACCTATTAGGGAAGCCACCAAGTAAACCAGCACGGCACGTCCCCTAACCTACCACGAGGTTTTCTCACGTATTCCCTCTAAGCCGTTAACCAAGGTTCGCAGACTATCCCTAAACTGCGTGGGTTGCTGGCCTAGGCCTACCCTGAGGTATCCAGGTATCTCGAAACATTCGCCCGGGTTAACCAACACGCCGTACTCTCTGAAAAGCTCGTGTGCGATCATTAACGTGTCGTCACTCCAGGGAATCCTAGCTAGAAAATATGCTCCAGCACTCGGCCACACAACCTCGAAGAGATCTCCAGCTTCGGAGTAAGCCCCCTCAAGAATCTCTAAATTACCCCTCACGATGCTCTTAGCCCTCTCCCTAAGTCTCTTAACGTTATCTCGCTCAAGCATTACTGAAGCGATGTGATCGCTGAGTATTGAGGGAGCTATAGTGGTATAATCCTTTAAACTCCATAACCTGCTAATTAGCTTCTCGGAACCCGCCACCCACCCAACACGCAGGCCGGGCAACCCGTAAACCTTAGATAAGCCGGAGACAGAGACGGCTTGACCTGACGAAGCAATCTCGAGAACGCTCGGCCTAGGCTCCTGCAACTCAGAACCCCAGTAAACCTCGTCGAAAACCAGTGTCGTACCCGTTTTCTCAGCTTCATAAGAAAGTTCCTCAAGCTCTCTCCCAGTCATATAGGTGCCTGTAGGGTTGTTAGGGTCGTTCACGAACATAGCTTTAGGTTTGTGCTGCCTCATTAAGGAAATTGCGTCATCTATCGGGAAACTCCAGTCCGGCGGATTCCTCCTCAAGAATATCACGCGAGCCCCTAACCACTTAAGCAACCCGGGTATTTGCATGTAGTTCGGGACATCAACCAACACTAAATCGCTCGACCTCACCAAACCAAGAACAGTTAATAAGTTAGCTTCGGCGGAACCGTTAGTCACGAGAACGTTTTCTGGACCCACACTACCCCCATAAATCTCCGAAATTCTCTCCCTAAGCTTAGGGGAACCTTTAGTCCACCCATACCCTAACTCAACCCTAGATAATTGATCCAGGCTTAAGCCGTAATCAGATAACTCAGCAATCGATAGCGGGTGAACACCGCTATCACTAAGCAACACCCTAGCACTAGTTTCATGAAGACTCTGCCATCTCTCAAGACAGAATACTGGAAGCCCGCTCAAGACCTCACCAAACAAAATCTGACGCAACGCCTCTGGAAGTGAAGGCTCAGACACATCACACACCAAACCAAATATAGTTTAAGGAATATAAGGGTTCGGGAATAGAGTATTCTTTAATCACCGAGTGATTAGTCGGACCTCAAGATATTGAGGAGGCACGTATTCCTAGTTAATCCCGAAGCGATCAAGTCCGCTAATCTGAGAGGTTCCGGTATCGTGGAGACATGCTGAAGTGATGACATCAGCTTGGATGCCTCGCTTAAGCCTAGCCCGTAAAGAGAAACTCTTAAATTCTTCTTACGCGTCACCACCTCCTGCACCCTCCTATAATTACGTTCTATGACGTCATACCTTTCTCTCCAATCGGTGAAGTGCTTTATTAAGGCTGCCCTCACCCTATCCAACTTCAGCTTAGTCTTAAACAATACTACCACCGGAATCCCTGTCCGTACGTTAATTTCTTCCGGGTCCACGAAGTTGAAGCCCGCTACCGTGACCCCGTCTAGGAAGACGGCTCTGATATCTGCTGCGGAGCCCCTCCTTAAGTCGTTGATGATTTCCAGAGTTCTGGAGGTTCCGTCGGAGCCGTCCACGACTACGGTAGTTATTCTTATACTTTCCGGTTTCTTACCCAAGCATAAAACGCCTACTAAGAGGGTCTTAAGCCTTAATTCCTTAAATTCTTGAGTGAAGTAGCCGTCATCTACCCCGATAGTTAGTGGGTCGCTCATCCCTTAATCATCTAGTTAAAGAGGGCTACCTGCTCAACGCTCTCGCGTCTTCTTTCAATGCCTTAAGTATTATGTTGCGGTCAACGGCTAACTCTATCTCCTTAGTTTTCCCGTACCTACCCCTGCTGACCACTTTAGCTATGACTAGGCCCGCCATCTCCAACTCACTCACTATGTCCGAGACCCTACGCTGTGTTACTGGTTCAAGACCTAACGACTTAGCTATCTCACGATACTTCACGTACAAGTCCCCAGTACTGCTGAACCTCCCCCCTGCTAAGGCAGTAGCTAGTAAGACTAGCTTACTGTGTTGCGGTAGTGTCTGAACCACTGCTGAAACCATGTCGTTCTCTAATTCCTCCCTAGCTATCTTGACGTGCTCTATCCTAACTTGCTCCTCACCCAACCTCTCAGCTACCTCACCGGCTATCCTGAGTAAGTCGAGAGCTCTCCTAGCATCCCCGTGTTCCTTAGCAGCGATAGAAGCACAGTACTCGATCACCCCCTCAGTAATGGCGCCTTGCTTAAACGCTTTCGAGGCTCTGTCCCTCAATATGTCTGAGAGCTGTATCGCGTCGTAAGGAGGGAACAGTATCTCCTCTTCGCTCAAGCTAGACCTGACCCTAGGGTCGAGGTTATCCCTGAAGCGGACGTCATTAGTTATCCCGATTACGGAGACCCTCCCCCTCTCAAGCTCTTCGTTAATCCTGGTCAGCCTGTAGAGGATTTCGTCACCGACCCTCTTAACTAACGCGTCCACCTCGTCGAGAACTATAACCACTATCTTACCGGCCGTACCTATCTTGACCTTCAACCTACGGAAGACCTCCGCAGTAGAAAGCCCTGTGAAGGGAACCTTACCACCCAAAGACTCAACAAGGGTTGACAAAACCCTGTACGTCGTGTTCTCGTGCCTGCAGTTTATGTAGACCGGGACGAACTTATCGTTGCCTGTCTTCCTAGCGTAGTCACCGATCTTCTTCAAAACATACTTAACCACGGCCGTCTTACCAGTCCCTGTCAAACCGTAAATAAATACGTTACTAGGCCTCTCACCCCTTAGCAGAGGCGAGAGTACCTCAGTCAACTTCCTTATCTGCTCCTCCCTGTGCGGCAAGTACTCCGGCACGTAATCAGATCTAAGAACCTCTCTATTCATGAAAACAGTCTTCTCAGACTTGACCAAAGTCTCAGTCACTATATCCCTCGCACCGCTACTCAACTCTACTCACTCCATAGGAAGTAGTGGTCCCCCAAATAGTGACCAATACAAGTTAATAAGCGTAACTAATAAATGAATCTCTCGTTAATTATGACCCTAATTATGAAAGGCACGATAATAGAGGATAATACCACCACAACTACGATGCTTTGGAAAAGACCCGCACTTAACAAACCGTTAATGTATGCTGTCAGAACAAGCGCTGACTCGATAGACCCTCTAGAATTCATTATTAAACCCCCTAGAATAGATTCGCCTAAACCGAATCTACTAAATATGCGCGCGTAAATAAAGAAGCCGAGGAACTTACCTAAGAAAGCTGCAAGCAATAACGTCAGCGCTGTGATGTCGAGGAACGCGGTAATACTTGAGAGCGTTCCTAAGATGACGAAGAAGAGGGGGTAAACGAAGAACCTCATGTAGGTGGTTATGTGCTCTAACAGATTGAAGAGCTTAGTTGAGTAACTTAGTGTTGGGTCTCTCCTCAGCCTAAGAACGCTTAAACTCAATCCCGCGACGTAAACACC
>JAJHQR010000053.1 GCA_020833255.1 Desulfurococcaceae archaeon
GGTACCGAGAAAAGTTCAGAAACACTACTTCCTAATACCTATTTTCTTTTTCTTAGGTCTTAAGGACTTGCTCCTGCATCTTCTACATTTCGTAGCTCCCGGCGGGTTTAACGCGCCGCACCTCCTGCAGACGAGCTTATTGAGTACTCTCGCCTCAACGATTTTCATTGCTTCAGGATCTGTTACCGGCATCTTGACACCGTAATAAAACCTTAAGTGAGACTTAAAAGCGTTATGACTAAGGTCTCATGTTTTAATGGCAAACGGTCTGGAGAAGGAGGTTTGTTAGTCAGCTCTTATTCTTACGACGTTGCCCGTGATCTGGGTTAGTATATCCTCTATTACTTCCCTTCTCTTGAATGGTAGGTTTCTCATCTCGAATTTAGGTATCCTGACCACGTACTCGACCGTGCCGTCAGGCAACCATATAGTGTTCACGCTAGTTATTCGAGCCGGGAATACTAATTGCTTCACGACTTCCTTCAAGTCTTTAGTGTTGGTTATTATCCTTGCCCTGGTCTTCAACTTCTCACTTAATACCCAGCTGAGTTTATTCAATGATCTAGGGTCTGGCGTGTTATCCTTCACGTCCTGCAATATGATTACTAAAGCTCCCTCGCTCGTCACGCTGCGCACGTACTCCATATCTTTCAGAAACTTAAAGTCAGGGAGCTCCTCTAAATCAAGTAATTCCCTCATCACGTCTACCTCATACTCTTTCACAGAGCCACTCCTAACTATGGATTGACACCTAGGGCACAACACCCCGGTTTTCACACACAGCGTGTCTAGCGGTATCCTCAACTCCTCTCAGCACTCCCAAATCCTTCTAATTAATTCACTAATAAATCAACATAAACCCTATTTAAATTAAGTTATTACCGAAAACACACTATATAGTATGAGTTTAAGCGCTGGGTTACGTTGGTGGGAACGTATGAGAGCGGTTTCCTTTGATTTGTGGTTTACTTTGATTTACGAGGATGAGGAAGATGTGAGGAAATATACTTTAATGCGTGTTAGAGCTATACACGAGGCCCTAAGCGAGTTCGGGAACGTGACCTTAGAAGACGTGTTGAGTGTTTACGAATCCTTAAAATTCGCTAGGGAGTTTCTCAGCGCTGAATCACTGATTAAGTTAGTTTCCCTAGCTTTAGGGATTAAGTTAAGTCGTGGGAAACTCAGGGAGTTAACGAATATCTACGTCGAGTCTACCAGAAATTTCGTTCCTAAAGTTAATGACGAGGTTTATGAAGTACTGCCTAAAATTAAGGAATTGGGTTTGAAAACGGCCGTAGTTAGTAATACCTCATTCTCTGAGAGGGGCGTTATAGCGATGCTTAAGAACGTCGGGATTGCTGATTACTTTGACGTGGTAGTGTCTTCCTCTAGTTTAGGTCTTAATAAGCCGAACCCAAGGGTTTACGGGTACTTGGTGAGGAAGCTGGGTTTAAGACCTCAAGAAATACTTCACGTTGGTGATTCATGCGTTAATGACGTGCTGAGTCCCTTGAGTGTTGGGTTGCGGGCAGCTCTATACGTAGGGCTTAGAAAGGGTAAGGACGTAACCTTATGTTCAAAACTAGATGTTCCGGTCCTGAATAACCTGAGGGAGTTGCTGTGGAAGAATTTAATAACTCGTAACACTACCTGAGGTCGGTACTACTCAATGAAGTGTGCTGTGTGTGGTCAGCGCGACGCTGTGGTGATGCAGAGGCATACTGGGAGGGCTTTGTGTAGGGAGTGCTTCGTAAACGACATAGTATCCAGGGTCAGGAAGGAGGTCGTGAGTTTTAACATGTTCTCAGGTAATGATCGCTTAATGATTGCCGCGTCAGGAGGTAAAGATAGTTACGTACTCCTGGACGTAGCCCTCAAATTACATGACCCGTCTAAGATAGGTGTGGTAACCATTGTTGAGGGGATAGAGGGTTATAATAGGTTGGAGGACGTCGAGAAGGTTAGGAAGTTAGCTAGTGTGTACGGGGTTGACGTCGTGGTATTGAGTCTGAAAGATTACGTCGGTTACACTCTGACTGAGTTAGTTAGCTTAGGGTTCAGTAAGAACGTTAAGGTAAGTCCCTGCACTTTCTGCGGTATTTTGAGGAGGAAAGCGATCAACGAGGTAGCTAGGGGATTAGGGTATACTAAAGTCTTGACAGCCCACAACTTAGATGACGAGGCGCAGACTATCGTCATGAACATCCTTAGAGGGGATCTCTTCAGACTCGTTCAGACCTTACCGAACGGGCCCATACTCAGCAAATTATTCGTGCGTAAAGTGAAGCCCTTAAGGAAGATATACGAGGAAGAGATAGCTGTTTACGCACACTTAATAGGTTACGAGTTCCAGACATCGGATTGCCCTTACCTCAGGTACTTCCCCTCACTCAGGGCTAGGATTAGGGAATACCTCTATAAGCTTGAGAGAGAAAAACCGGGTGTGTTGCTTGAATTAATAAATAGGGTGGACACAGTATTAGTTAAGTACGTAAGTCATTACGTAAACTACCCTGAACTACCGAGGTGTGCCATATGCGGTGAACCAACAGCTTACGGGAGGAAGTACTGTATGGCTTGCGAACTGCTCATGATGCTGGGAATCAAGCCATCCTATAACTTGAGATCCCACATCAACGTTGGTTAGGGTTTGGCTGGGGAGTTAGGAGACGAGTCCTTCACGCAGCTTTCTTAAAATATCTTCGATCTCGTCGTAGTTCGGTTCTATTCCAGGATCTTCTGAAACCCACCTATACCTAACGATGTTCTCAGGGTCTACTATGATGACTGCTCTCTTAGCTAGCTTTTTGAGTGGTAAGTTACCTAGTTGTGGGAGGACTACATCATATAGTTCTATGACTTCCCTATTATAATCACTTAATAACGTGAAGTTAAGTTTGTTTAATTCTTTGAAAACTCTTAGAGTAAACGGGCTGTCAGTACTTATAGCTACGACCTCAGCGTCAAGCTTGTTGAGCACGCTCATACGATCTCTGAAAGAGCAGAGTTCCTTAGTGCAAACGGGTGTGAAAGCTCCTGGGAAGAACACGAGCACGACATACCTTCCCCTAGCAACAAATTCCGATAAGCTTCTTAGCTTTAAGTCGGTGTCCAGTAACTTAAAATCTGGGGCTTTTTCGTTGAGGTAAACCAAGATTGATCACCTAATATTGTTTTTGTAAGGGAGTTTATAAATAAATCTGTTATAGATGTTTAAGACTTACTTTCTTAGAGCTTCACTTATTAAGTTTCTTAGATTCATTGGTTTCTCGCTAAACAATTCCTTGCTCATATACGCCACGTTATTAGGTATCCTAGGTTTAAACTCCATTTTAGCGAGTATGTCTTTCTCTATATCTACTTCAGGAGCTACCTCGACTAGTTCTATCCCATCATCCCCTAACTTGAATACAGCTCTCTCAGTCACGAAAAGGACTTTCTGACCTTTCTTGACACCGTAGCTTCCGCTATAAACTATTTTGTAAACCTTCTTAACAAACTTGCTTACCTTACCGTCTTTAATTATCTTCAACGTACCTTCAGATACCTCTATTCTTCTCTCGCCCGCCGTGAATTCTCCGGCAAAGTATAGGTTGGGGGCTCCGAACGCTATGACTGGGAATCCGCCGGCGCCAGGCATCCTGCCGGGGAGGAAAGCGGGGTTTACGTTGCCTGACTCATCGACCTGCATGAATCCTAGTGAGGCAGCATCTATTATTCCTCCCTCGTAATTAGTGAACATATCCGCCATAGGTACTACGGCGAAGTATCCTCTAGAAGCCCCGAAGTCCGAACCTGTTAAAGCAACCCCGCCGAAAGGACCTGACTCAACGGTCGTGTAAATAAACTCGCCTATACCTTCCTCGGCGATGACTGACGTGACGTCAGCAGGTATTCCTATGCCGAAGTTAACTAGTATTGGTCTCCCAAGAGAAGCTACCAGAGACGCTAGCTCGAGAGCCACCCTCCTAGCTATGACTTTCCTAACACTTAATTGCAGGACTGAAGACTTCAGAGTTTTTTCCGGGGGCATGATCTCGCCGGATATTGTCGGGTCGTACAAGATGCTGTCTGTCTGCCCGTGGAAATCCGGAGTCTCAGGAGCTACCACGACGTAATCCACTAGCGGCGCGGGCACGTGAACGTTCCTAGGACTTATGGATCCAGCTCTAGCTAATCTCTTAACTTGAGCTATGGTCACCCCCTTCTCCGGGCATGCTTTAGCTGACTGAGCTATAGCTAGCGTGTTGAGTAGGGCCCCTTCGTGTTCCATAGATATGTTGCCTGCTTCATCAGCCGTAGTACCGCGTATTAAAGCGACGTTAGGTTTAGGACACCTATACATCAGGTATTCTTCACCGCCTAAGGTAATCAAGTCTACCCTGCAAGTCCTCCTCTCCTCAGCTAAACTGTTTACTAAGCCACCACCATATCTCGGGTCAAACATGCTGCCTAAACCCACTTTAGTAAGTACTCCGGGCCTGCCGGCAGCTACCTCTCTAAACCAGTGTGAGACAATTCCTATAGGCCAGTTATAACCCTCAATCACGTTTTCCTCAACGAGCTTAGCTATGTTAGGGACCCAACCATAGAAAGGTATTAAAACCCCTCTCAAGAAGTCGTAGTCTTTACCCTCAATCATTTTCTTTCCAACAAGATCTAAGCCCTTGCCAGGGGTTCCAGGACATGTCTCGGCAATAATGAATAAGTTTTTCGGGTGGCCGCTGACTAAGTATCTATCGTAGAGCTTGCTTATTAAGTATGCCGGTGTAGCAATCATGTTAAAACCTGACACAGCGATGACTGAACCGTCTCTTACGTATTGCAACGCTTCATCAGGCTCGACAACCTTATTAAACATTAAATCACCAACGAATAAAGACGCTTTAACTTAAAAAGAAGGTTAAGTAGGTTTCGAACAATGATCAAAAATTAGGTCTACCACCACCTTACTATAGCTATCTTCCTATCCGTGAAGAAGTCCACCACGTCCATCTGCGGGTGGTGGCTGCCTAGACCTGCTAATCTCTTCCCGCCGAACGGGAACCAGCCTACCGGTGCGGCGATCCCTATATTAACCCCTACGTTACCTACGTAAGCTCTATGCATGAATTCTCTAGCCCACTTACCGCTCCTAGTGAATATAGATGCTGAGTGATGATACTTATTCTTGTTGACCCACTCAATCGCCTCATCCAGGCTCCCCGCTCTCAGTAGGTTGGCTACGGGACCGAAGATTTCTTCTCGAGCAATCTTCATGTCAGGGGTTACGTCCTCAAGTATTGTGGGCCCTATATAGAATCCGTTCGGGTATTCCGGATTCTTATAATCTCTGCCATCCAAGACTATCTTAGCACCCTCGCTTAACCCTACCTCAACCCACTTAATCACGTTCTCCCTATACTTTCTGCTCGCCATAGGACCCATCTCAGATCTCTCGTCTAGCCCGTAACCTATCCTAATCTTCTTAGCTAGCTCCACGAAGGCATTCTTGAATTTGTTGTAGAAGTCGTCGTCCCCTACGATGACGATGTTCTGGATCGCTAGACATCTCTGCCCTGTATTACCGAATTTAGAGTCTCTGAGGTTGTGGACTGTTCTCTCTAGGTCTGCGTCAGGCATTACGACCGCGTAGTTTGAGGCGCTGCCACCGCCTAAGAATCTCTTGCCGTGCTTGGCTGATAGCTCGTAGAGTCTTAAGGCTGCTGTGCTGGTGCCTACGAAAGCGGTTCCCTCAACCAGCGGGTGTGTTACTAAGTACTCACCGAGTTCGTGATCTGTGTAGACTAGGTTGAGAACTCCAGGCGGTAGTGACTCGGCCAGGACCTCCAGAGTCACCATCATCGGCAGGGGTGTCGTGCCGCTGACCTTGACGACCAGCGTATCACCTAATACCAGCGCGTACGGTATGAACCAGAACGGTATCATTATGGGGAAGTTGTAAGGACCTACCACGGCGAAGACTCCGAGAGGTTCCCTGATCAGGATCTCATCAACGCCTCTAGCGATCTCTTGCTGATACTCCCCCTTAGCTAGGGAGTATGCCACCGATATAGCGGCCTCAACATTCTCTATAGATCTCCTCAAATCACCCCTGGATTCCCTGATTACTTTACCGTGGTTCTGCGTATTTACGCGAGCTAGTAATTCTTTGTTTTCCTCAAGCAGGTACTTCATCTTGAAGATGTACTGCAACCTATCCGGTACCGGCATAGTGCTCCAGGATTTAAACGCTTCATACGCTGCCTCAATAGCTTCATCAACTTCCTCTTTTGTGGCTAGAGGCATCTCAGCTATTACTTCACCCTTTCCCGGATCGTAGACTGGTGTGTACCTATCTGTAGCTGACTCCACCCACTTGCCGTTTATGAAGAGCTTCATCCTACCGTAGTGTGTTTTAGGTGGTTGTAACACCGACACCTTACCCCACCCCCCTCACAACCTCCTTCAAGGACTCTTCTAAAATGTCTAAGCCTTTACTCAGTAATTCCTCCTCAATGGTTAGCGGTGGGTGTAGCCTAACTACGTTTAGGTACAATCCGGCTCTTAAGAGTAGTAAGCCTTTCTCCCTGGCTTTGTTAATGATTTTTAATGTTTCGTCTGTTGCAGGTTCTTTAGTCTTACGATCCTTGACTAACTCGATGGCCTGCATCACGCCTAACCCTCTAACATCCCCTATTAGTTCGTATTTTTCGTACATCTCGTTTAGTCTCTTCCTTATTATCTGACCTAATCTCTCAGCTCTTTCAGGCATTTTATCCCTCAGCATTATCTCTATTACTTTGAGAGCTACAGCGCACGATACCGGGTTGCCTCCGTAGGTTCCTCCGAAACTTCCTGAGTATGTTTTCTCCATTATTTCTTTCTTACCTATGATTGCTGAGAGCGGTAATCCGTTAGCTATTGCTTTAGCTGTAACCATTATGTCTGGCTCAATACCGTAGTGTTCTATAGCCCACATCCTCCCCGTTCTAGCCCAGCCTGACTGCACCTCATCATCTATTAAAAGTATTCCGTTCTCGTCAAGGAATTTCTTAAGTTCCTTGACGTAGTCTGTGGGAGCTACCACGAACCCTCCCTCACCCTGCACCATCTCCATGAGGAAGGCTGAGATTCTCTCAGGGGGTACTCTAGCGTGCGCAAACCACTTCCTCACGTAGTCTAGGCAGGCGAGACCGCATTGCGGGTACTCGTGCTTGAACGGACACCTATAGCAGTACGGGTATGGTATTAACTCAACCCCAGGCATCATGGGCTCAAGACCTACCTTATACGGCTTATACTTACCTGTAGCCGCTAATGCGTAGCCGTAAGTCCCTCTCCCGTGGAAGGAGTTCTCATAAGCTACTACATAGTATCTCCC
>JAJHQR010000014.1 GCA_020833255.1 Desulfurococcaceae archaeon
GTCTCACTACAGGAAACTAAGGAGGTTTTCTTCAGGCACATGAGAGAGTTCAGCATGGACTTCAGCGAGTTAGAGTCTAGAGACTTATTCAAGTTTTACGGGTTACCCATAATAATAGATCCTGAGCTAATCAACACGTTAATCAACGAGTTAAGCACTTACTCAAGCAAGTATAAGGTGTTGGTGGTGGATAGCTTCACGCCCTTAAGCACGTTGATGGGGAAGAACTCTGAGACCAGGGCAATACTTCAAAACTTCTTCTATAATCTCGCGAAGATCGAGAAGTCTTTAGTAGTGTTAGTAGCTGAGATCCCTATAGGGAGGGAGGCGCTAGACTTGGGGGACGTGGAATTCGTGTCAGACGTGGTGTTGCTTCTGAGGCAGTACGTGGAGAGAGGTTTGGTGACTAGATTCATAGAGATTAGGAAAGCTAGGGAAGCGCCGATAAGTATTGGTGAGGTGCCGTTCAAGATAATTGATAAGGTAGGCATACGCTCGTTCCTACCGCCACAACTCGAGGAACTCCCGCCGATAATACGTGGAGTAAGCTATGAGTACCCGTGCAAGGAACTTAACGAATTGCTAGGACCTGTTAGTGCCGGATCATCGATGTTTGTTGTGATGCCTGCTGACGCGCGGTCAACGGAGAATTACGTGCCAGGATTAGTGTCTTTATCGCTAGCGCTGAAACATAAGCTTAAGACTTTAATAATAGATTACGTTAGATTACCGCACACCCTCATAGACTCTCTAATGGAGTATGCCGCCAGGAAATCGCCGAGAAGCTGTGACGTAATCAAGAAATTAATCAACGAGTTAGTTAGTGTTGAGTACGTTAACCCGGCCACGATGAGTCTAGAAGAGCTATACACGCACGAGATAGAGTTGGTGAGGCAGCATCAACCAAAACTCCTCATTCTTAACAGGGTCGACATACCTTCCCGTATTCACGGGATGAGGGAACCCGAGAAATACTTCACGTACTTGTGGAACGAGCTACTCTGGTTTAGGAAGCGTGGGGTAACTGTCGTGAGGGTCAGCACCTACGTTAATAGGGAGTCATACCTGCAGAGCGCGTCCATATCCGAGACCGTTGTACGCTTGTTTAAGAGTATCAAAGAACCAAACCTGAAGATTTACTTATGGTCGGAGAGGAGAACCCCTAAGATAATAGATTTTCAAGTCTTGAGTAGATGCCTCGACGAGTTCATCTACAGCGCGTGCAGTGAGAAGAGGTAAGCGGAGACGTGATGAGGAAGTCGTAAAAACGCTGTTCGTAATATATAAACACCCGTAAATTCATGTTTTAGGTGCTCAAAATGGTTAAGTGCCCTAGATGCGGTGCTGAAGTAAGTCCTGAGAGGACGTGGCAAGTCATAAGCCCTCTGCCAGACGCTTACGGGAGGATAACCATAACGGTCCTCGGAAGCTTTAAGTGCTCGTCCTGCGGTTATAGCTGGAAAGGCAAGGTATCAACAGTTAAGGTAGGCCCTGAAGGCGAGGTTTCTTTCGGTGAGGGGAGGAAATCTAAGAAGAAGGGCGAAGCCTCCGGTGAGAGGAGGGAGGGCAAAGTAATAGAGGTAGATATCTCCGACATACTGGAGGAAGAGTAATGAGATTTAGTCAATTCATCGACCTAGCCCTAGTGATACTGCTGATAGCTATCTTAACACTCGCTCTGACCGGCACACTCACGCTAGCGGTCGTGGAAGGCAAGTCTATGGAGCCCTTGCTCTGGACCGGGGACGTGGTGATAGTATATAAAACTAGTGAGATGAGGGTAGGTGATGTAGTGATATATGAGGGTAGGGGAAACTACGTAATACATAGAATAATTGAAATCCGCGATAACTGCTACGTCATCAAGGGAGATAACAACGCTCTACCAGATGGGTGCATACCTAAAGAACTAGTAACAGGGAAGGTGTTAAGTATAGGGAGCTCAGTCATTAAAGTGCCTGGAATAGGGTACCTAACCCTCCTCATCAGAAGTTTATGGGAACGAGTCATGACCTAGAGACGCGTTCTTAATGGTTTCCAGCCGTTAACAAGACCCGAGGATCCCTACCGTTTCTCAGCAGATAGTGGTTCATTTGTTTGTTCCCCACCATCTGCTTCTCAACGGTCTCCCCGAGCCCGCTCACCGCAGTGGCTCCCCTCTAGTTGCCTAGGGTTCACAGCCTCTACGGGTCTCGGAAACCCGGAGTCACCAATTAATTCATAAGCTAAAGCTTAATAAACCTTACTAAGGACTCTAATAAAACTATGAAGAGATATGGATTAGACAGACATGTTACATTAACACACCCCACAACATTAAGAAACCTAAACATTAATGAATATGAACATTACAAACGATTATGAAAATCGAAACAGCCCCTCCTAGATAGAAGTAGCTCAGCTACTTCCTTAACGTACTTACCGCTAGACTTAAGCGTCAAGACCTTATTAAGAAATTCCACGAAGGAGATCTTAGTTTTCTTACTCCACGCCTCGTAAGCCTCTCTTAACCTCTCATAAGCTATTCCGTGAAACCTGCATAACCTCAACCCCTCATAACTGAATTCTGCGAGTCTCTGGCAGATTACGCACGACGCGTCACCGCTGTTAAGACCTGCCAACCTCCTCAACTCGTTAACAGACTCATCACTCTCTAGGAGTTTCTTGATGTTGATTAGCCTGGGTTTCAACACGGACGCGACCTCCCTCACCACCTCGTCCCTGCTTAACTCTCCTGTAATTATCTTGTCGAGCTTCTCTTCTACCTCACGCGTTAACTGAACACTGGATAGTTCCGAGAAGAGGTTGGTTGATATCGTGGAGACGACGCTACCCAACTCCGTAATATCGATCCCGGAAGTTGTTTGCTTAAGATACCCGCGCTTAAATAAGGTCTCGATTATCTCAGCTCTCGTAGCCTCAGTACCGATCCCCGACCTCTCCATCCATTTAAGTAAGGACGACTTAGTGTAAGCGTCTGAGGGCTTGCTGAAAGTCTTAACCACCCTCACGTCAAGTATCGGCACTTCCTCACCTAACCTCAAAGAAAACTTCTTTAAAGTACCTACCTCTCCGTATTCATATATCTTCAACCACCCGCCCCTCAACAACTCTCTCGAAGTAATCACTAACTCGAGATCAAGCACTCTCAAAACATAGGTTGAGATTCTGAGTAAGGCTTCATCACTTAACGAAGCTAAGTACCTCCTCACTATTAAGTCATACACTACCCGCTCCCTATCCTTAAGAGGTTTTCTAGGTAGGTACCCTGTCGGGTGTATTGCCGGGTGTGCCGGATCTTCCCTAGGCCCCTCCGCAGGAGCTAGCGAAGGCTTCTTAAGCAACTCGCTAACGTACTCTCCGTAACCCTCTAGATTAGATAAGCTCCTCAATATAGCTCTATGGTTAAGTGTTTTAGGTAGTTTCTGCGAGTTTGTTCTAGGATAACTTATGAGTTGGTCTAGGTAGAGTGACTCAGCAATACTTAACGTCAGGGCAGGAGATATCTTAGCTACTCTGTAAGCCTCGTACTGCAGATCCGGCAAGTTGAAGGGGGGCGGCGGCCTCAGGACCTCTGTCCTGGACTTAACGTCCACCACCCTCGCTTTACCAACCCTCTCGATAGCGAGCTTCAACCTATTAGCTTCCTCCTCGGTAAGATCCTTACCGAAATCACTCCTTATACTCAACTCCTCGCTCCCGACCCTCAACTTCAGGGAGATACTGAACTTTATTTCCGGAACGAAACACTCCCTCTCAACATGTTTCTTGAAGACCTCTATCAGGGTAGGTGTCTGAACCCTGCCAGCACTCAAGATCTTGAAACCTCCGAAAACCTTCTTATAGAAACTCATGAGAGCTCTGCTAACGTTAATCCCCCATATCCAGTCTACCTCATGCCTGCACAAGCCAGCCTCAACCATCCTCAAATCCAGCGGTTGGAGATTTCTGAAAGCACTCACTAACTCTTCCTTAGTTAGGGAAGAGAACTTAGCTCTCCTAGACCTGCTTAAGTCACCGAAATGCTTGATTATTAGGTAGCCTATGACCGACCCCTCAATATCGTAATCACACGCGTTAACGTACTCGCTAGCCCCCCTAGCCAAGCTCTTCAAAACCTCGAAATACTTGCGTGCGTGCCTACTCCTCCTCTCAACCAACCACCTAGGAACCCACCTATAAGTAAAGACCGGGAATCCCCTCTCCTCAGTATCTAGAGAGAATAGGTGACCAACCGCCGGAGCCACTAAAAACCTACGTCCCTCGAAGAAACCCTCCCAAACCCTAACACCGTTCACCACCCTCTTACCACTCAGGTTTAGAGCAGCAGCTATCTTGTCAGCCGCCCTAGGCTTCTCAGCAATCACTAAAACGTACCCAGAGTCTCTCAACTTCATCCTAAACTATAATCTAGCAAATCAAGAAATCTTAAATGTGGGGGGCTGTTTCAGTCTTCGTATTCACTTATAGTGTTTGTTGATGTTTAAGAAATTCTTTATTAAGTTTTCTGTGAACAGGTAGTGGATGATCTCGATGAGCTAGGTGAGGGGGACTCCTAGGGCCGTCTTCGGCGGAGGGAGGGTGGGATGAACCACTAGGCGACCGCTCCCGCAGCACGGGGACGGCCTATAAGAAAGCCGTTGAGAAGTAGATGATGGGGCTCTAACAAATGAACTGCCATCTACTGAGAAACGGTCTCAAGCAATCACTGGCAGGGTTAGTAAGAGTAGGAGAGCGTATAAGGAGCTGAAGAGTGCCTTATCCCTTACTTCCAGTCTTGAGTTTAGGTTAGCAACCCCGTAGTGCGGGGCCCTGCCGGAAATAAGCCATGCTAAAACGCTGAAAACACCTAGCCAAAGAAGGTTTGGCTGAATAAAAGATATCACTATGCTCACAGCTATAATCACGTGGGACAGCGTTGAGTGCACCCTGACGTTAGTTAGGGACCGCATCACGTGTCCGCCGTCTAACTGACCTATAGGGAGTAAGTTAGCGAAATGCACTAGTAAGAGGAACCAGGCAGCCATAGCGATAGGGCTGAGGAGAACCACCTCCCTAGGCTCTATTAGTAAGGTTAGTAATGGAACAACCCTGAGCTCACTGATTAACCCGGCTTCTAAAGCCTTCTGCGCGACGTATTGCGGGATCCTCGGGGACGTGAGGTAGGAAAAGACGTAGAGGATTGCGGAGAGCGTGACACCTGCTAGAGGACCTGAAATACCTACTAAAGCAAGCCCTCTCATGTCTTTAGGAGGGTGATGCGATCTTATGAAAGCTCCGAAAGTACCGACAGGAGATATGAGGGGGGCCGGTATAGGTAATGGGTAAGTCACCGGAATCCCGGCACGCCTACTCACGACGTAATGACCTAACTCGTGACACATTAAGGGAGCTAAAACACCTACCAAGAAACTTAAGGTGCCGACGAGAGGCTCGATTAGAGGTATCCCGACACCGAATCTCCCATTAAGTTCCTCAGCTATAGAATTATAGTTAGTTATGGTGAAATAACCTGTGACAGCCACTGAAGCCGCGGTGACTAGAAATAATATTAGAAACTGTGATGAGGGCTTCTTAAAAGTCGCTGGCTTCTTACTAACCCTGAGGAAATTCATGCCTTTACTACTAAACATTATTACTGAGTAGCCCCTAGGCACTAACTCATCGTAGACTTTAGAGAAAGCATCGTTTAAATCCAGGCCAGGCAATGCCTCAACTAAAAACTCGAGGATGTTCTCGTCTTCGTGCGTGAGGGTGTAGGTGAAGTACCTGGAAATTAAGTACTCTAACTCCCCACTACTCATTAATCCTCTAACCCGTGAACTCTCTTAAACAACTTACGCTCCAACTCGATAAGCTTGCTCACAGGTATTAACTCAACCTCCCCTGCAGGGGTTCTCCTAATGATGGTCATGGGCAGCAAACCCCTCTTAAGCTCCTCTATAGCTATCATTACAGGGTCTTTCGGCATGTTGCTGACTTCTATGAGCGGCATAGCGCCTAAACTGAGTTGCAGGGCTCTAGCAGCTACTATACGCGCTTTCTCATACCTAGTGAGCCTGTAAGGCTTAGTCTTAAGATCCACCTTCCTCAAATACTCAATTATCCTCTCATTCACACACTCACACCTATCAGACTTAATAATATTTTGAGAAAACATTAATAAAAATACTTGGATTAAATAAAAATACGTGAGCTACACACTCAACTTACTCTAAACCACCGAACTTTCCTTCAGGGGCTTCAGCTCCTTCCTTCCCTTTCTCCTTCTCCTCCTTCTTCATGGGGGTAGCCGCTATAACGTCGTCAACCTTCAATATCGCTGTAGCTGCCTCCGTAGCAGCCTTAATGACCTGCTTCTTAACTATGACAGGGTCAATCACTCTCGTCGTGGTCATGTCCTCTAATATCTTACCGCTCAACACTTCTATCCCGGCATTAACCTTGCCTTCGCTGTGAAGCCTCCTCAAATCCATTATTGTTTGTAAGGGATCCATACCCGCGGATTGCGCGAGTATAGACGCTATCTCTTCTAGAGCGTCCGCGAAGGCCTGAATAGCTAGCTGCTCCTTACCGCTAACCTCCTCGGCTTTCTTCCTCAGTCTGAGAGCTAGCTCAACCTCTACGGCGCCACCGCCGGGAACTATCTTAGGATCTCTGAGTATGTTGCGTAGTGAGTGTAGCGCGTCATTGAAAGCTCTCTCAGTATCGTCGAGTATCATGTCGCTAGAACCCCTTATCAGTATAGTCACAGCCTTCGGGTTCTTACAGCCCTCGACAAACACCATCTTCTCATTACCTACCCTCCTCTCCTCAACTAATTCCGCGTAGCCTAGGTCGTTAGGCGTTAAGTCCCTCACGCTAGTGACTATCCTCCCTCCAGTAGCTCTCTCAAGTTTCTCCATGTCTGATCTCTTAACTCTTCTTACTGCTAGTATTCCTTTCTTTGCTAGGAAGTGTTGAGCGACGTCGTCAATACCTTTCTGACAAATAACGACGTTAGCACCAGTAGCAGCAATCTTCTCAACCATATCCTTAAGAACTCTAGTCTCCTCATCTAAGAACGTCTTTATCTGATCCGGGGAAGTTATGTTTATCTTAGCCGTTATATCAGGCTTCTCGATCTCTAGTGGCGCGTCGATTAAGGCGATCCTGGCTTTCTCAACCCTCCTAGGCATGCCCGGGTGGACTACCTCCTTATCTAGCACTATACCGCTAATCAGCTTCGTCTCAGCTAATGAAGCGCCCTTCTTCTTCTCTATCTTAACGTTGTCTAGCTTCACGTCGTAAGTCCCGTCAGGCCTCTTCTCAGCTACTCTCAAAGCAGCTTCAATACTTAAGTCTATCATGTAGTCTACGATGTCCGGGGTTGCTATATACTTAGAAGCTAGCACCGAGTAAACCACATTCCTTAACTCACGCTTAGAAGCTTCCAAACCCTCCGGCGTTTCTAGATCGTGTACACGAATCTTCACGCCAAGCTCGTCAAGCATTTCGAGAGCCATGCTAGCCGCTTTCTTATACCCCTCGATTATTATCGTTGGATGTATGTTCTGGTCGAGCAATGCCTCAGCCTTACTCAGCAACTCACCGGCAAGAACAACCGCTGAAGTAGTGCCGTCACCTACCTCGGCGTCAGTAGCTTTAGCTACCTCAACAAGCAACTTAGCGGCGGGGTGTTGAATCTCCATCTCCTTAACTATAGCCGCCCCGTCGTTAGTTACTGTCACGTCACCGAAAGAATCAACCAACATCTTATCCATGCCTCTAGGACCTAAGCTAGTCTTAAGTATCTCAGCTAACGCTCTAGCCGCTATTATGTTATTCCTTAAAGCCTCACGACCGTAAGTCCTCTGCGTACCCTCCTTAAGGATGACCACAGGTATACCGTAAAGAGCCGACATGTTTGATCCCATTAACTCATCATTAAACGGTTCTATTTAAGCTTTTCGGTTCCTTAAAACCGTTAAAGCTTATTAACCCCTAACCCAAAACAAAGACCAACCTTAAATCACTTAATTAAAGAAAATAAAGAAACAACTAGCTAAGAAGTTCTACTCTTTCTTAAACTTCAAGCAAATCCCCCATCATACCGGGATTAGCGTTGGTTAGGGGATGCGTAATCCTCACGCGCTGAACACATTTATTTAGTTTCAGGATTCTTGATTATTAGGCTGAGGTGACGTGTATGTCGAGCACGACCGAGAAACAAACCTTAAATGAGGCTAGGATAAGGCAAGCTATGCTAATGCTTGAGAAAATAGTTAATGACTCAAGCATACCGAGGAATATTAGGAGAGCTGCGATAAACTCACTAAACATGCTGAGGGATTCTTCACTAACACCCGGCGTCAGAGCCGCGAACGCTGTGAGCATTTTAGATGAGGTGACTCAAGACCCTAACATGCCGATGCACGCTAGAACAGCTATATGGAACGTCATAGCAGTACTCTCGACAGTAAAAGATTAAGACACGGTAGGAAAGTGACGTGAAGAAACCACTACCGGGGTAGTTAACTCGATGTTTTTGAGAGCTCGTGTTAGAGGAATATACTCGACAGCGATCTCTAAGATACTGAGCGAGAACGGGGTAGAGTTAGTGGACGTAACACCGTCCATAGCGTCTAGACTCAAGATAAGTGAGAATAGAGGGATACCTGCTGACGTGACGGTTAAGACAGAAAACGATAACTTATCACAGGTAATGTTGATAGGGTTCCCTGAAGCAGTGAGTAAGGTTTCGGAAATACTGGAGATGAATATTCCTGACATGCTAGTTTTTAAGCCACTAACAGGTCTCTACACCACGTTCAAGACCCGTATCACGGGATATGAGGGTAGGGAGTGCGTGGCTCTGAGCCCGTGGGGTAAGGCAGTTCTAGTAGATTACAAGGAGTGCACGCAGGATAGGGAGATCCCCGCCACAACAATAAAGCTAATCACGAATAAAGACAGCAAGATAGTGATCTCGGAGAACATAAGGTTGGTGGGTAAGTACGCTATAATAGGGAGAGGCTCTAACATCACCTTCAGTCACTTCATAAGGAACAGGAAGAGAATCACGGAATTAATTGATGTCTCAGCAAAATACCTGCGGGAAGGCTTCAGCATAAGGTGGAGAAGCAACGCTGACGAAGCAAGCCTGATAGACATAATGAGCGAGTTAGAGGAACTCACCAAGAAATACGAAGACCTGGTAAGGAAGGTTCAGAAAGCACCTTTACTAGAGATCGTGTATGAGGGTGAGTCAGCCAAGTTCTACGAACTCACCTACAACTCTAAAATATTCTTAGATTACGTGAGGAAGAGCGTGTGCCCCACCATATTCCTACACCACTTCTTCAAAAGCTTTGACGCGAGAGATAACATCCTCGTAGGACTCCTAGACGTCTTATCAGCTAAAGTGCCTAGAGAGGAAGAAAACGAGCTAGTCTTTAAGTGGTTTTCAAACGAGTTGAGGGAGAGGAAAGAAGCGATAATAGAGCATAAGAAACTATCAGGTAAGGTAATCTTCATGAAGGGGCTGATATGCAGGGTACCCGATAACGAGGAACCGTCGCTAATAATCAGGCGCGTAATAAAAACTCAGGGAATTTACGACGGGTTGAACATACCTAAAGAAATAGGTGACGTAGTCTTAACTTCCGTGAAGACCGGGGCGTGGCACGTAAAACACGAGTACTTCGATAAGAGAGGAGTGTTTAAGGGCGCTTACGTAAGTTTCAACACACCCGTCGAGATACTGTATACTGGCAGAATCCGCTACGTGGATCTCGAGGCAGACTTAGTGAGGGTGGGGGACTCAGGATGTAGATTAATAGATACTAAAGCTTTCCGCGAGCTACTCACCGAAGGAATACTAACTCAAGACGTTTTAGAAAAACTCATCGCGGAATTCGATAAGGTATTCCAAGAAGTTTGCAGCAAGACTTACTCTCCAATAAGTCACGAAGCCGAGTCTTCAGACACTGAATCATAGACTTGCGTGAGTGCAGAGCATCTTAAGTTTCTCACATATTACCCTAGCACACCTGCTCACAACGTTTTCTAAATCGTTTGAAGCGTCTACTTCGATCATCAAACCCTTAGCTACGAGTTCTTTGTAGATCGCTCTAACCCTGTGTAAGAAGCTCTCGCTTTCTTCTAAGTACTTTATTTTAGTAGTGGAGGACTGCTTCCTCCGCAACCCTATGCTAGGCTCAACATCCAAGTATATGGTTAGGTCAGGCTCCGGCGCGAACTTATTCAAAACCTTAATCCACTCAATCTCCACGCCCTTCGCCCCCTGATAAGCGATAGAGGAGTAATAATACCTATCGCTAACGACCACCACCCCTTCTCTCAGAGCAGGGATGATAACGGATGTGACGTGGTTATACCTGTCAGCAGCCATTAGGTAAGCTTCCATGACCCCGCCCAACCTCCTACCATACACATTAATCAATTTGATGAAGTCATCGCTATACGGCTCATACGTATACAACACCTTAAAACCCTCCTTAGTCAGGCCCTCAACAATCCTCGTAGAGACTGTGGTCTTGCCGGAACCGTCAAGACCTTCGAAAACTATGAAGTAACCCAAGATAGCTCACCTAAGCAAACCTATCCTAAGCTTATCGCCCTCAACACACGCGTCAAGCCCTTCCAAAGCCTTTAATTCGTTAAAGTCTACAGCACCGCTTACGAATCTGTAAAGAGATACGTCAGCCAGCACACAACCAGCAACTAGAGTAGGGTCTATAGACCTAGTTATCAATGCTTTAGGCGCTAACCCCCTCTTTCCTAGAGCGTAAAGAACGTAAGGACCTACCGTACTACCCACCAACGCAGGAACGACCAGCACAGAACGAGCGACACTCCCAACCCCCCTAACCTCCCCATTCTCAACCACAACATCACCCAAGAATGAAAAAGGACGAACAGATACCTTCAACTCACCACACACATTGCTAGACCCGTAAACCCTAGATACCTCGTATATCTTTACCTGACTCACCTGACCTCCTCCCCGCCGTGGAGGAATTCCTTAAGTATCTCTCCTCTATCCTTTATTACTACCTTAACACCAGCTAATTTCGGCATGTAATGGAGAGCCTTCCCCGAGTCGGTGACGACGTACTTAATACCCATTAAACTTAGCTTGGTGGTGACGGGGCACATACCTCTAACTATTCTAACACCTCTCTCGCTTAAGTGCTTGAGGGTCTCATCATCTAGACTCACTGTATCGCTAACCCCTAACCAGAGTTCCCCTTTACCCGGGCTCTTCCTACCCTCTCCTAGCAAGTATCTTAACATATTCGTAATCTCTTCTAACGAGAGGTGTGGGCAACCGATGAAGTAAAGAACCTCCCCATTCTCGCGAGCGTCTCTCAAATCTGATAGAGCACTCCTTAAATCACTTAAGTCTACGGAGAACCTCTCCACAATATCCAAGTGTTTTAAGAATTCCTGGCTGTGAGGGGTTAATTTATTGAAGACAACCATTGGAGCGTTAGATGTGGAGCCGAATGATGCGAGGAAAGCACGCGCATGCTCCTCAGACATCCCCTCAAGTCCTTCCACGAAGGGTATTGAGTCAGGACATAACTCACCTACCTTGAGACCAAGCATCGACGAATAGAGAAAACTGCTTTCATGATTTTTAACTGACACGAAACATTTAGGTTCGCGCCCCTCACGTATGTGGACACCGGCAGCGTAAGTCTTTCCTAAAAGACCTTCGAGTAAGGCTAGGGGTCCCCCCTCCCTATTACTCCAAGCACCGATAAGTGAGTTAGCGTAGAGAACGGCGTTAGACTCAGCCCAAGCCAGGTGCTCCCCGTAAGAAGGCCTCCTAACGTAGTAGGGGGCGCACGTAAACGCGCGAGCACCCATACTTCTTAAATAGTTGATTATCTTCAGTTGCTTCCCCACAACGTCGTCGGGTAAGCTACCGTACGAAGAACTTAGTATAGCTGCGTAAGGATTAGCCGTCGTGAAAACACGGAATACAGCATTGTTGCCTACGAGAGATTCTATGAATTCAAGCCCTGCATCACCTATGTTGAAGTATGAGACGCCTGAAACGTGAGCGTGCACTACGGGGATCAGCCTCTCAGCTTTTAAGGACTCCCCAACAGCGACAACAACCTTCATAGCTAGCGCGTACGGGTAACCTAACTCACCGTCGAGTATCGCTTCCTCCTCCCTACTCAAATACATCGCTACCAGCCTTCAGGTATCTTAGGCTTCTCGAAAACGCTCTTTTTAGTGAGTGGGTAGGTAGCTATTATAGCTACCTTATCCGTTAAGCCGTCTTCAGAGCTGGGGTCTAGCGTAGAACCCCTACCACCCTTGATCACTATGAGCCCTCTAGAGGCTTGGAATCTGGTGGCTATCGCCCACTCAACGTCGTTCAGATTATCAGGGTCTATATCCGAATCAACTATTACGACGTGCTTCAAGCTCGGGTGTCCGGCGAAAGCAGCTAAGGCTGCGTTCTTCCCGTCCCCCTCATGATTCCTCTCAATAGATATCACGGCGTGTAACCACTGCCCCCCACCCTCAGTAAGCCTAACCTTAACTACTTTAGGAACGACTTTTCTCACAGAATCCCATATTAGGGCTTCCCTAGGGAAACCCATGAAAATCTTGTGTTCTTTACCGCCGGGAAGTAGCACGTGGAATAAGGGGCTGTCTTTAAGCAAATATATTGACTCAACCTTGATTAGAGGTTGTTTCCTGACAGTATCATACAGGTTGAGGAGATCTACGAAAGGCCCCTCATCAACTAAGTTTAACGTAATCCTCCCCTCTATAACGACTGAAGTCCCCGCTACAACAGGCAACCCATACTTAGGGGTTCTCACGATAGGTACTTTAGCCCCGTTTAAAGCAGCGGCAAGCGAGAACTCGAAAACACCGTAAGGCGGTGAAATAGATGAGGCCATGAAGACTATCGGGTGGACACCCACAGATATCGCGACAGGCGTCTCAACACCCCTCAACCTATTCTGCTCGTAAATCCTGAAGAGGTGCCTCGGAACTATCCTAACCGCGAATCCCCCGTCAACCAGCATGAGCCTATGAACTGAGGCGTTGTAGGAATCCATTTCCGGGGTCTTAGCAACTAATACCGCGGTATCAATATAGTAACCCCCATCCCCCTCGAAAAACTTTATCGCCGGTAACTCACGGTAATCCCCACCATACGTTCCGTAGAACTCGGAGAAGGAGTACTCAGTAAACCAATCACTAAACTCTCTCTCAGAGCTCATAGCGTTAATCAACTTCTTATAAGCTTCCACATCATCACCTACCCTGAGGAGCTGATAGAGTCTTTGACGCGATCCCACCAAATTACCCACGCACGCAGGACGCTTACCGGCAACCTGAAAAAGCACTGTCTTATTAAGTTCCTCAGCCTTGATCAAGACCTTGGTAGGCTCGTACTCACTCCTTAACCGCTCCTCAACCACCATTAACTCTCCGCGACTACCTACCTCATCAACTACTTCCTTCAAACCCCACAAACTACTCACCCTTCCTGACCTCCCTATACTCCTCGTCTAATCTAATATTACCGCTAATCAAGCTTTTTATGGGGCCGTTATACGGCGTTCTCAATTTTATTACGATATCGTTTTCCTCAAGCCTCACGTCCTCCACCAAACCTACCGCAACCTCACTCATGTTCTCCCCTACGACACCCATCAAGCATCTCTTCAAGTCTTCCACACTTGAGATAACTAACCTAGCTGAGTACTTGGAGTATACCTCGTTTCTTAGGGTGTCCAGCAAACCTGTGTGCGGGTACTCATCAACCAGTAAGATAAGTTCTTTATCGTCTTTACAAGCTCTCACTATGTGTGACGCGATAGCGGAGAGCTCTGGAAACGTCTCTAACAGCTTGTTTACCGGCACCCCCGCACAGTTTAACGGGGGCACGCCGATCAAGCCTATCTCGCTAGCTCGCAAAGTCCTCACTGAAGAATTGATGAAGTACCTCTTATACGCCTCAGTCCTTAATCTCTGCCTCTCCTCCCTGCTCCTAACCCTGGGTTGAGTAGGTGGCCTAGCTCTAATCACCTTAATAGCCCCGCGAAACACGTTACTCATTAAATCGCTTAAGCCCTGGTCAAGCACCACGAGGTGTGTAGGCTTAACCCACCTAAGTAACTCCAGCTTATACGAGACCCCGTCCCTACCACTAACCCACCCATCAGTGTTCACCACCACAACGTCGCACCCCTTACTCAAGGCTTGATTAACTAAGTCCACCACTGAAGCTATTATCCTAGAACCACAATTCCTCGGGCTAATACAGCCGATAAACCTAAACTCACTAAAGCTCAGCTCTCTCTGCCATATGAAAGGCTTATTAACCACGGCTAAAGCTATGGTCGCAGGCATCGCTAAATCTTCCTGACCAACATCGCCCTCCAAGATGCAGCAATTAAGCCCTCTGCCCCTGAGGTAGTTAGCTATGAATGCTGTTAAAGTAGTTTTACCGGACTCAGGAGGCCCTACCACAACCACCTTAAGCCTCTTAAGTAGAGTGAAATCGCCGCCGATCACCTCAGCCACACGTAACCAGTCATCAACGACCTCCGTAGAGGGGTCGACAACGCTGAAGAAACCCCCGGAACCTAAGAAGACCTTAAGCTCGGTCTCGGCGAGAGCTTTAAGCGAGTAACTCCTCAACTCGTGAATCACTAAATTACTCTTCTCACCATAAACACTGCCTACCAACAGGATCCTACCGTTAACTACCTCGATCCTCGCAGGACCTGAGACCCTCGCTACCTCACCAGCTTTCAGAGTATACGTAACTACACTCATAAACACCCTACCCAAACCATTCTCAACTATTATTTAGCGTTTTAAAGACTTCTTAACATGGTTTAGATAGATGGTGTGTTTAAGAGACGACCCATGCTCCTGGCTTAAGAAAGTGTCAGCAGAAGTCATTAAAGAATTACCACTGACTAAGAGGTATAGCCAACACGTAATGGTGGACTGCAAGCTAGGTTACTTATTCAGGGAAAACCTCTCAAGACTTAACGTGAGGTCGGCGGTGGAGATAGGGGCTGGCCCAGGACTCTTAACGAAATTCATTAAAGACTCGGTCAACTACTTGATAGCTGTGGAGCTAGATATAAAGTTCTTAAAGTTCGGCAGCAGACTAATCAGTGAAGAACCTAACGTAGAATATTTAATGAGCGACGGCCTCAAACTACTAGATAGTAAAGTCTTAAGGGTGGATGCCGTAGTATCAAATACGCCGTACTCGCTCACAGGACCCCTGCTAGCATCGATAGTGAAGTCAAACATCCCTTACGCACTGCTAACGCTACAGAAAGAAGTCGGTGAGAGACTTGTCGCCGAGCCAGGCAGTAGATCCTACGGACGCGCGACGGTGTTCGTTCAAAACTTCATGAAGCCTGAAATAATAGATTACGTAAGCCCAACCTCTTTCTACCCACCACCGAAAGTCTGGTCAACGCTACTCCTACTAAGGAGGTATAGGGTGTGGCGTGAAGAGGATGAGACGCTTGAAAAACTCATTAAATGCTTGTTCAATCAGAGGAGGAAGAAAGCTCTTAAGATAGTTAAAGAATGCGTGGACAAACTCTCACCACGTAGATTAGAAGAGAGCGAGTTAAGAAACTTAATCGGCGAGAAGAGAGTCTACGAATTAAGCGCCTCAACCATAAACGCTATTCATGAGTTAATTACTAGTAAGTGAGTCGCAGCAAACCATCTCTGAGAGCTATGTTAATACACGCTCTTAAGTCAGGGTCCTTAATATCCTTCCTTCCAATATATGTTGTAGGACACGCGTCAGTAGTACTACTCTCATCAACTAAGACGAGGGAGTACCTACCCTCCTCAGCCATTCTCAGAACTTCAGGCATGAAAGACTCCCAGAACCCCGCCGGAGACACACCAACCTTAACAACCACTTTCTCAGGACGTAGTAAACTCTTAATCTTATCCAGCACCTCAGCTAATTCCGAGAACTTCTTAACAGAGCCGTAACTCAGTAAAACGTTGTTAGCGAACACTACGTAATTTATTAATGTGTTACCCGGATCAACGCCTACGACGAGAGCCTCAACCCTACTCACACCAACCAGTTCAAGAACCCTAGCCAAAACATTATCCTCCGAGACCCTCACCACCCTAACCTTGCTAAGATCGTGATCCTTCTTAATTAGCTCAAGACACTCATCGTCAACGATCAGAGTACTAGCCTCGCGCAAGCTCTCATACGACTCGAAAACAGTGTAATCGAGATCTACTAACTCGCTGAAATTCCTAAACACACTCATCAATTTAGGATCGCAAATCGCTACCACGTTACTGCTTGCAGACCTCACGCCGACCTACGCTCACCTTATTAACAAAGGTCTCAAAACATATAACCTTAACGCTTGCCTCATCGAAGATCCCTTTTCAGGGCGGGGAGCCACTAACGCAGTCACTAGATTAATCTTTTAAGCGTGAACATGAGGTTATTCTCAAGGGTATGCGTGTTGAGTGACGTCGCTGAGTATCTGCTAAGGGTAGTGATGATGTATTTACCGGCGATGGTGTCTAACGCAGTGCCTCTGATATGCCGTAAGTACCTCTTCAAAAACCCCCACCCAATAGATTTCAGAACGAATTTCCTTGATGGCAGGAGATTGTTCGGGGACAATAAATCTATTGAGGGCTTCATATCGGGTGTTGTGGCAGGTACGTTAATAGGCTTGGCTTACAGCCACTACATGCATTCATATGAGTGGGTTACTTACGGATTCCTATCGGGTGTCGGAGCTATGAGCGGTGACCTCCTCAACTCATTCGTTAAGAGGAGATTAAGTATGAAGCCCGGCCAGCCCTTCATACCGTTCGATCAAATCTCTTTCGTTATAGGCGCGTCAATACTTATTAAGGCTTCAGGAATAGACCTTGCCGTCAACCACGAATTAAGATTTGCTGACTTCCTTACAGGTCTTTTACTAGCCGGGATACTTCACCCACTAACTAATTACATGGCTTACCTGGCAGGGATAAAGGAAACCCCGCTCTAATCATTCTTCGAGGAACTACTCCCGCTACTCAAGTACTTAACAGACACTCTATAACTAACGTACTTATCCACAGGGGAGAATCTGGGGGGATGCGGGCAGACAGTCCGTGATCCGCACACAGGACACACTTCCTTCAACGTGTACCTACCGCAGTTAACGCATCTCCTCATCAAAAACCTCACTTTAATCTCTCCCTTTCAAATACTAACTCAATACCGTGTTTACTTGCCGCGTTCCTAGCGTTATTTAATGCCTCAGCTAAGGCTTTCTCAGCGATCTTATAGTCTTCGGCCAGGACCTCCACAGCGTATCTGGGGGCGCCGACCGTGTAGATCCTGACGGAAAGATTCCCTGAGCTCTTAACAGAGGACGCGAGAAGCTCCAGGATTTCCTTGATCTTGTCAACCCCGTCCGACGCCGTGGTACTCAAAGTTATGATGCCGCGTATCTTCACGCTCTTAGGCTTTATCCTCTTCTTTACTTCCTCAACTATAGCCGGAATCCACTCCTCAGGGATTTCAATCTCAGTTAAGAGTTCCTCACCCCTAGTAGCTATTTCTTCGAAGGCCGTCATGAGGTCTCCGAAGTAGTCTTCAAGCTTCCACCCGACCTCCCTATAAGCCTCCTCAAGCGACTTACCTAGTCTCTGAGCTATCATCTCAAGTATTTTCTCAGCTTTCTGCGATCTCTTAAACTCTATGAGCTTATTCCTCTGCTCACTCTCAGTAACCCTCTTAAGCGAGACGTCTATCTGGTTCTTCCTAGTATCGACTCTTATGACCTTGACCACCACCTTCTGGTTCTCTCTGAGAACCTCGTGTATGTCTTTAACGTACTTAGAACTTACCTCAGACCACGGCAAGTAAGCTTCTATACCGTTATACTCGTCTAGCTTTAGGTAAGCTCCGTACTCGAAGATCTTGTTCACGGTGCCTATTACTAATTCTCCGGCTGACGGGATCGGCCGCCTCTTCCTAACCAACACAAACACCCTCAACACTAGCTAAGTATCTTGACTACCTCGCCCAGCAACTTAGCCTTAGCTCCGGTAGGCTGAACTAGTTGCGCACCGCAAATAAGGCATCTCACGGGGAATGAGGCGTGGTCAAAAACTATCTGCTCGTTACCGCACGAGGGGCACTTAACCTTGAGGAACTTGCTCTTAGGCATAGGTATTAAGACTTTCTTCTTCCTACTCATGCCTTACTCAACACCTCACCCAACTCAGCCTTCTTCAACCTAATGCCTTCCCTATGACTTATGTAGCCACACACACTACACTTAAGCTTGAGAACAACCTTCTTAGTAGTCTTAGCAAACCTCTTCTGCTCTGGCTTCCTCTTACTCCCGTAACCCTTATTCTTCCTATCATACCTTCTCTGACCCTCGGCAAGAGACCTCCTCTTACCAGACTTGTAGATAGTTATCGAGTGTTGCGTGTGTTTCTTACACCTCGGGCAGTAAGTGTTGAGCGACTTAGGTATCTTCACGTCACAGCACCCCACTCACTACTAAATCTTGTGATCACCAGATAATTTAAGTTTTGCTCGACACCATCACTGCACTCTCGTACCCTTCCTCTCCTCCTCAGCCCTAACCTTAATTATGCCCAAGAACACAGCGCAGCTAACACAGTAACACTTAGTTACCGGGTACCTAGCTATTATAGCACCCTTCTTCTCCAACTCGTCAGCTAGTTGCGGGTCGACAGGGGAATACCACCTAGTAACGCAGACGGCCTTGTCTTCAGGAACTAGCCTACCGCACTGATCACAGTGAATTAATTCCACAGAACCCTTACTACCCTTACGCCTCCCCCTACTCTCACGCTTCTTCGGCAAACCAAACACCTATAGCTATTGACTCAAGACCTTATAAATCGTTAACGTTGACTGGTGTGGTGGTTTAGGTAACGCTCACGCGCTGAGCGTGGGGAAGTTGCAACCAGGATGAGCTGACTACCCAGCAAATCTTCCTTCACGTTCCGGTAAGCGGGAAGCCGCCTAAAATCCCCGTAGCTAGTATTTTCTAGCGTACCTCATATGGGTTACGGCTCTCCCACCGCAGACAGGGCACCTCAACTCCCCGTTCCTCACGTCCTCTCTTACCTTAAGAGGGGTTCCTAAAGCTTCTAGACCGTACTTACTCGTCACGTAGTCAACGCATCCCTTCGACCCGCACCACGGGATCTCAACTAAGCATTTTCTCTCTTTAAGAGCTTCTTCCAAAGCTTTTAGGTCGCTTACCTCAGCCACACGACTCTTGAATACTTCCCAAGCCCTCCTACTCAAGTTAGCGTCTATTTCCTCACCCAACCTCCTGAGAACCTCGGGGAGTTCATTCATAGGAACCTTCAACCTACTCAAAGTATCCCTCCTGAATACCGTGGCCTTACCCTCACTAAGTTCCCTGGGGCCTAAGTCTATCCTTAGAGGAACTCCCTTAAGCTCCCAATACACGAACTTCTCACTCGGTGTTTTCTCCTCATCTAGATCTGCGTAAGCTCTGAAACCTTCGTTCTCGAGGCGCTCACTCAATCTCCCTGCTTCAAGAAACACCTTCTTCTTTTCCTCGTCGCCGCCGGCCGGTATAGGAACCACGACTACTTGGGTAGGGGCTACCTTGAAAGGCAACACCAAGCCTTTCTCGTCGCCGTGCGTGCTTATAACGGTAGCTATGACCCTCTCGGAAATCCCGTAGGAGGTCTGCCACGCGTAATCGATCGACTCATCCCTCCTCTGAATCTTAACCTCGAAAACCTTAGTGAAGTTCTGTCCTAGATTGTGTACGGTGCCTATCTGAAGCGCTCTACCGTCAGGCATTAAAGTATCGAAAGCTATCGTGTATAAAGCTCCGGGGAACTTATCCCAGTCAGGCCTTCTCGACACTACGTAAGGAATACCCAGCAAATCAAAGAACTTACTGTAAATCCCGACAGCCTCAGAAACCTGCCTCTCCGAGTCTCTGAAGTCTTCGTGAACCGTGTGCGCTTCCTTGAAAGTGCTGACCTCCCTAACACGTAGCATGGCTCTAGTAGCTTTCGTCTCATACCTGAAAATACTGACCACCTGATAATACTTCTTAGGTAACTGCTTGTAGCTCTTAATCCAGAAAGACTCCATATAGGTCAAGGAAGTCTCGCTAGTAGGTCTTAAAGCGAGCTTGACTTCCAGAGGGTCTAAACCGCCGTGAGTAACCCAGAAAACCTGGTCTTCAAACCCTCTCACGTGCTCCGACTCCTTAGCGAGGAGATCCTCAGGTATTAAGAGAGGCAACAATATCTCCTCATGCCCTGTAGAATCGAGAAGTGAGCGCATTAAGTCGATGACGTGTTTCCTGAGCTTGAAGCCGTAAGGCATCCACACACCGAAACCCTTAACAGGGTACCTACCATAATCGTAGAGCTCCGCCTCCCTCAAAACCCAGTCAAACCACTCACTAAAAGTCATATTCCTCAGATCTTCCTCCCGAACCAGGACTCACCACCCGACCTAAAAACTAAACCTAAGTACCACTTATATTTTTCTCTCCCTGAATAACCCGCGTAAAACGAATGGCGCCGCGGCCGGGATTTGAACCCGGGTCACGGGCTTTCCACGCATGCCCCCATCTCTTAGGAGGCACTCGACAGGCCCGCATACTAGGCCGGGCTATACTACCGCGGCGCCAATCAATTCTTAGGTGTGAAGCTTATAAGCTTTTTAATGGCTGGGAACGCGTGCCTTCAAAACCGAAGACGTTAAAATATATTAGGTTTGTTTAGGATTAGTTAAGGTGCTGTGGTAATGAGTACAACATACGCTGAGTTAGGGGAGTTGCGTGAGGGTAGCTTCATAGTAATAGATGGGGAGCCTTGCAGGATAGTTGAGATAAGTAAGGCTAAGACAGGCAAGCACGGGAGTGCTAAAGCACATGTTGTCGCCGTAAGCATATTCTCCGGGGTTAAGAAGACCTTGGTAGCCCCTGTAGATCAGAGGGTGGAGGTCCCGATAATCGATAAGAGGACTGGTCACGTCATAGCTGTTACGGGGGCTAGCGTTCAAGTCATGGATTTAGAGACTTACGATACTATAGAGATGGAGATGCCTGAAGAGGAGGAATTAAGGAGTAAGATAGCGGTAGGTGCCGAAGTAGAGTACTGGAACGTTTTAGGTAAGAGGAAAATTATGAGAGTTCTAAAGGGAGCTTAATGAGTTACTTAGGAAGACTAAAAGACTTAATCTCAGATTTTGTGAGAGGTAAAGGACCTTACGAGGAAAGCGTTAACGAGTTTATAAAAGAACTCCAGAAAGAACTGATTAAGGCTGACGTAAACCTAAAGTTAGTGATTGAGTTAACTAAGAACATAAAAGAGCAAGCACTAAAGTCTGAGCCGCCGCCAGGGATCCTGAGGCGTGAGTGGTTCGTTAAAATAGTCTACGATAACCTAGTAAAGTTCTTCGGCGGTGAGGTAGTCGACGTACTGCCTAAGAAGATCCCGTGGGTCCTGATGTTGGTCGGCATACAAGGTAGCGGGAAAACAACTACTGCGGGGAAACTCGCTTACTACTATAAGAAACTCGGTTACAAGCCCTGCTTAATAACCACGGACACCTACAGACCTGCCGCGTACGACCAGCTGAAGCAGATAGCCGAGAAACTCAACGTACCCTTCTACGGTGAAAAAGATAGCGATAACCCCGTCGAGATAGGCGTGCGCGGCTTAAGCAAAGCTCTTAAAGAAGGGTGTAGCTTAGTCATAATTGACACGGCCGGTAGACACGGCTACGGGGAGGAAGAACGCCTCCTCACCGAGATGGAGGAGTTAGCTAAGGCTTTAAAACCTGATGAGATCATGCTAGTCATTGACGCGTACATAGGTCAGAAAGCTTACGACATAGCGAGGAGATTCCACGAGAAAACCCCTGTAGGCTCTATCTTCGTTACGAAACTTGATGGAACAGCTAAGGGCGGCGGAGCCCTCTCAGCGGTCGCGGCAACGGGAGCTAGAATAAAATTCGTTGGTGACGGGGAGAAACTTGAAGACATAGAGCCATTCAACCCCAAGAAATTCGTCGCTCGACTACTAGGTCTCGGAGATCTGGAAACCTTGTTAGAGAAGTTTAGAGCTTTAGAAGAGAGTGAGGAGGTTCAGAAAAGACTTGAGAAAGCTATCCTCACAGGGAAGCTGACTTTAAGAGATGTTTACGCTCAAATAAAGTCTTTGAGGAGATTAGGGCCTCTGAGGAAGGTACTCCAGATGATTCCGGGCTTCAGCATGCCCATACCAATCGACGACGAAAAACTACAGATCTCTGAAAAGAACATGGAGAAATGGCTGCATATAATGGATTCAATGACTTACGACGAGCTAGACCACCCGACAATAATAGACAAGAGCAGAATAAACAGGATAGCTAGGGGTGCTGGAGTAAGCCCTAACGACGTGAAGGAACTCCTACAATATTACGAGACCTTAGTAAAGATGGTGAAGACTCTGAGAAGTAAGAAAGACATACTTAAGAGGTTCGGGCTGAAAGATGTCTCACTTGAACAATGAGTTACTTGATAAAGCGCTTAAAGCACTATCTAACTACCCCCTCTGCGACAGGTGTTTAGGAAGGCTTTTCGCTAAGTACGGGTTAAGATTGAGTAATCCTGAGAGAGGCAGAGCACTCAAGGTATTGCTGGCGATGAGCATACATAAAGGGCTGGGTAGCGGTAGTGACGTGTTAAGTAAGGAAGACCTAGTGAGGATCGCGGAAAACGGGGGTAGCCCGATCTCGGATCTAGTGCAACACTACGTAGGCCCTGTTAACTTAAGGAAGTGCTATATCTGCGGTAGCAAACTCGACGCGTTATTAAGCGAGTTGACCGTTAAGTGCCTTAACCTTCTTAAGGGCAGGGAATTTAAGTCGTTGCTGATAGGCGTGGAGAAGAATTCCACCTATGAGGAGAGGGAGAGGGAAGTCGTGTTCACGTTAAGCATAGATTCTTGGGAATCGATCAGGAGGGAGGTCAAGAGGGAGGTAGGTAAGAGACTCCAGTTAATTACCGGCGTTGAACCCGGTTTTAAAGAACCTGACGTCTTACTAGTTCTTAATCTAGACACGAAGGAAGTTAGGGTTAGGTCCTCCCAGATATTTCTTAAAGGATACTACCTCAAGTTAGGAAGGAACATATCTCAGAGATGGTGGTATTCTAAAAACGGTGGTTTAAGATATAAAGCGTCTGTTGAGGGGGTCGCGGAAAAATTAGCGAGTGTTTTCTCAAGCGACGGCATCTTAATACACGCGGCGGGGCGGGAGGATTCTGACGCGAGAATGCTAGGCAGTGGGAGACCTCTAATCATTGAGGTAATCAACCCCCGCAAGAAGAGCTTCGAGTTAGAGAGGGTGAACGAAGTATTACGTGATGATTGGGTTAAGATAAAGATACTTACAACAACGTCTTCAGGAGAGCTTGAGGAGGTTAAGAAAGCTAGGAAACCTAAGGTGTATAGGGTGGTTGCTTACGTGCCTGAAGGTCTTGAAGAAGAAGATCTTAAGAGGGTTGAGAACGGATTAAGTAACGCCGTAATATTTCAGAGAACCCCTAAGAGAATACTTAAGAGAAAGAAAGATGTTTTGAGGAAAAGAGCGGTGCATAAGCTAATTGCTAGAATGCTCTCCAAGAACTTGATGGAGTTAATAGTGGTGTGCGAGAGCGGGCTTTACGTTAAAGAGGTTGTCACGGGCGATGAAGGCCGCACCAACCCCTCAGTTAGCTCATTACTGGGTAAGGAGTCACTCCCCGTATTTCTGGATGTCCTGGAGTACGTGAAGGACTGAGCACGCAATCATCATGCCCCGAACCTCCTCTGCCTTCTTTGATAAGCTCTGATAGCTCTCAACAAATCAATACGCCTGAATTCAGGCCAAAAAACATCGCAGAAGTAAAGCTCGCTGTAAGCTATATGCCATAAGAGGAAGTTACTTATGCGTAACTCACCCGAGGTCCTTATCACTAAATCAGGTTCTGACAAACCCGACGTAGGGAAATGCGACGCTCCCGGAAGGTACTTCATGAAAAGCTCCTCACTTATCTCGTCTACACGTACCCTACCCTCCCTCACGTCCTCGGCTAACACCCTAACCGCATCCACTATCTCCTGCCTACCACCATAGCAGAGAGCTACGTTAAGGAATTTCTCGCTATACTGACTACTTAATTCCTCGATTCTCCTTATCTCAGACCTCAGGTCTTCCGGTATTATGTCTAGCCTCCCTAAAAACCTCACACGCACCCTGTGTTTCTCAAGTACTCGCTCGCTGATAAACCTATCTACCCCCTTCTTCATCAAATTAAATAGGTGGGTCTTCTCCTCCTCAGACCTCTTAATGCAGTTCTCGTATGACATAGCGTAGACAGTCACTACCTTAACCCCCAGCTCCCAAAGCCACTTAAGGACTTCCTCAAGTCTTTCATAACCAACTTCATGACCCACGTTCACGTCAAAACCTTGACTCCTAGCCCACCTCCTATTCCCGTCAGGAATTATAGCTATGTGTTTAGGCATAGGGCCGTCGGAAATCTGAGTGTATAGCCAGTTCTCGTAGAAACCGTAAATTAACTTACCTAGAGGTCTAGAAACGAACCTAAGTCTCCGACTCAAATCCCTCGCTAGCTTAGCAAGAGATAGCATTAACTCCGTCAACATCCCCTCTAAACAAGTTAGTGTATTGCGAGCTAAAAATTCGTGTTCTAGAGTAGCGCTTATTAACCTTTACTAGATGATAGTCTTAGTCGTGAGATAGGGTGGCGTTACGTGGGCATATACCAAGGAAATGACTTCAGGAAAGTAAGTGGGGGTAGGAGAAGACCGCATAGAATGAATAGAAAGTACGAGTTAGGGAGATTCCCCACGATGACCACGGTTAGCGAGGAAGAGGAGATAGAGACTTTACGGGTGAGGGGAGGGAACCTAAAAATACGTTGTAAGAAAGCTTTATACGCTAACGTAGCAGACCCCTCAACCAACACAGTCAAGAAGGTGAAGATAATTAAGGTTGTTGAGACCCCAGCTAACAGAGAATTAGCTAGACTCTCAGTGATTACTAAAGGCACGATAATAGAGACGGAGCTCGGCTTAGCTAAAGTAACGTCAAGACCTGGTCAGGACGGAACTGTTAACGCTGTTTTAATTAAAGAGTGATGACGCTGAAGAAACACACAACTCTGCCTCAATAATAAGCAAGACCTACTCCGGTGTCTTTAAGTGAAGGAATACGTCATATGGCCTGAATACCTATCAGCGAATCTCAGTAGGAGGAGGGGAAGGAGGGTTAATAAGGCGTTATCTGTGGCCAAGATAAAACCGGAAGCAGTCCTCAAAGCATGCACTGAGCTAAACTGGAAGTGCAGGATCGAGGAGGGCAGATACCCGCGCACGTGGTTTGAGTCTCACGGTTTTAAAATAATTGTTGTGCTAGAGAATGAAGTGGGGAACAAGCACAAATTAATCAAAACTCTAGCAAGTAAGTTGAAAGAAATCGGCGAGAAACCCGCTTAATTCGATTAAGCAGTGTTTTAATGTATTACGTAGGCACATAAAAATACAGCTCACGAATAAAGTAAGGTATTACATTAATTATTACTTTTAAGTCCGGACATAGTATAAAGTCTTAGCTCAGGGACCTCCCTTGATCAAATTAGGGTACTACCTTCATAAAACTCCTTCAGGAAAACTCATCGTCAAGATCAGCGGTAAGAAACCGCCTAAACTCGGGAGTAAAGTAGTTGATGGTAGGGGGGACCTACTAGGTATTGTGACTGACGTGATAGGTCCTGTAAGCTCGCCGTACGCCGTGATCAAGCCGCTCAAAGCTAGTCTAAGCCTTAACCAGTTTGAGGAAGTCTACGTAAAGCCGGCGAGAGGTGATTGACGTGTCTTCATGCCCTCAATCATCAATAATATACGATGAGGTCAGGGGAGAATACATATGTACCGAGACGGGTGAGGTATTAGAGGAAAGACTGGTTGACGTAGGTCCTGAATGGAGATCTTTTGAAGTAATTAGCGATACGGGTAGGGTGAGAGGCAGTGAGCCGGTGACTAGTAAGGTCCACGACTACGGTCTATCGACAACAATAGACGAGCACTCATACGAGGGGAGGAAATTAAACGAGCTTAACAAGTCTTCCAGAGTACTCAGCAGGGAGAAGAGATTAGTGAAAGCTCTGCAACTAACGAACTCAATAATAAACAGGCTAAACCTCCCTAACTCAGACCTAATAAAAAATGAGGTCGGGATGATAGTAAACAAGCTCTACCGTAAGAACATAATAAAGAAGAAGAACATGCGAGCCATGATAGCTGCGGTAATCATCACCGCTCTCAAGAACCATAACATCCCGCTAAACACTAGAGAAATCCTTAATCTATGTCAAGTAACTCAGAGAGAGGCCTGGAAAGCACTCCTCAAAATCCACAGAGATTCTGGGGAGAGGATACGGCTGAACGTGGTAGATCCCTTAAGTTACGTGAGGCAGTACTCATGCCTTCTGGAAGTCACGCCGGAGACAGAGTCTCTCGCCATGAAGTTAGTGACCACCGCCAAGAACTCGGGGATAACGTCCGGTAAAGGCCCTCAAGGCATTGCCGCGGCAGCACTCTACATAGCCTCAATATTGATGAACGAAAAGCAAACACAGCAAAACATTTCTGAGAAACTCGGCGTTACTGAAGTGACTTTAAGGAATAGGTATAGGGACTTAATAGAAGGGCTGGATATACTGGTAGAACTCTGATTCACGCGACTAGGTCATTACAGGTCCAACAACCTAAACTTAATTAGTTTGACTTCCGTATCATCCGTTATTCTCTGCTTACCGTATATCTTCCTTAACTCGTTGAGGAGGTCTTCCTTACTCCTAAACCCGTCGTCTCTCGCGTCAGAATCCGTTAACTCACTCACCTTCTTCACGGTGACCGACTCAATAATAGCTCTACCAACGTGAACGTCCCCAACCCTCACATCCACTATATCGCCTTTCTTAACGTTGGAGCTAAGCCTTATAGTAGTTGTCTTCTTACCTAATATTATGCTCCTCCCGTACTCCTTCTTGAAAACCAAGGTCTTCCTCACAGATCTCACCAAACCCTAAATTATTGATTTCAGTCTCTCGGCTTTAAAACTCTCTGCCCTTCCTATACTCCTCAATTAAAGCGTTAATATCCTCGTACGTCAGACCATACCTCTTCTTCCTCCTTTCCTCAGATAACTGAGGAACTAAAGCAATAACTCTGTCGAAGGAGTTTCTATCCGCGACCACGAGACATTCATTAACCTCGAAAACCTCCTCAGCCGAGACCGCAGGTATTGACTCTTCCTCTATTAAGTGCTTACTCAAGCCTAGCGCCGTAGGAGGTAGGAGGAAGCCTAGTCTCGCACTCTCAACGAGTTCCCGCGCCTCCTTGAGAGCCTCAGTTACGTTATACGTGAACGCTACGAGAACCCCTCCCCTCTCATCCCTTAAGAACTTGAGGCACTTGTCGTTATATACGGGGACTAACACGTGTGTACCCGCGTAAAGCTTCATAAACAGATTCTCATAGTTGATAGCCTTAGACTTCAACACGCTATTCTCATTCTCCAATATCCTCAAACGTGCTTCAAGATTCCTCACCCTCTGCATAAGCTCACTCACTTTCCTATCCTTAAGAACCCTCTCATTAAGTTCCGACGTCACAGCATCTAAACGCGAGGAGAGCTCGCGTACCGCGTTCTCCAACTCAAGAACTCTTTGCTTGTAGAATTCTTTCTCCCTCTCAAGAACGCTCACCCTCTCCTTAAGCGCTTCCTCCACCCTAGGTGCTTGAGCCGTTACATCACTCTTCAAAACAACTGCGGATTCTTTCCTCTCCTCCCGAACATAATCGTTTATCACTTCCTCAATTATGGTGGAGAGATCCTCGTTCATCAATACCTTGACCTTATACCTCTGTAAATTCACGTCGTAGAACCCCATCTCCCTCAGCTTGTAAGACAGCTTATCCAGCTTTTCCTGAAATTCCCCGTAAGCCTTAAGCGCGGCTGCTAAAGCGTCTCTCTCATGCGTGTTCTTAACATCTATTGACGGATGACGCTTAACGAACTCGGATACAGCCACCTCCTTCTCCGCGGTACTCAACGATTTCTGAGGCACGTACAGCAACGCGCCGAGAGACGCAGCCAACTTCCTGCACATCTCCGGCGGGGGGTTCTTATCAGTCGCTACCAGTACTGGACGACCTAACTTAACGAGCAGGTTATGTATGTCCCCCCTATCAAGCTCCCTCCCCGACGTAACGTACACTAAATTCATGTCTAGGTCTAGAACCGCTAAACCGACATTAACTCCCGGATCATACCCTACTATCAAGTAACGCTCCTCATCACCCCTCCTCAACTCTACGAGATCGCTGAGGAAGCTCTTGTTGAGAACAGGCTTAATCTTAACTACCACGTCCTTACCCTTAACCTGTTTTATGAGGCCGTAAAGCCTCTCACGCGGCGTGTAGACGGTGAAGAGAGCTTTCTCAACACCTCCGTCGCTCTTCCTGACCGTGAGGTCGTAATCTATGTTATTCTTGTCTAAAACCTCCTTTATCTTCCTGACGTGTCTGGTGACTATAGCGCGGAGATTCCTGACGTACTTCTCCGTCCTAGAACCCCCGGCTATCCCGGAACGCCCTGGATACACGTAGATCTTGACCTTATCCTCGAAAACCCTTAACCTACTACCGTAACCTTCCCTCGCTAAGTACGCTATGACTAGGGCGGTCTTGAAAGGATCTAGCTTACTTTTGTCGCCGACGAGCCCTGCCTTCTCAGCTAGGTACTGAATCTTGACAGGCTTGCCTGACTCAACGTTAACCTGAACTAACGTGATGCTTGGGGGGAGCATCTTAATTACTCTGAGTAAGTCCCTCTTACTACCGCCTAGCTCGAGCACGTTATCCGTGGCTAGGACGTCAGGTTTTATCTCCCAGAGCTCCCTAATCAAGCCGCCGAAGCTAACCTCCTTAACCGCTTTAAGAACCTCACCCTCTAGAAACACCATCGCGTACCTAAACTGTGATAAGTCGCTACCAGACCTGATTATATCAATACCTACTATCTTGTCAGAACTCATCTCTCAAACCCTTCACAAACTCTAGGCAGTCACCCACTCTCTTCTCCAAGTTATAACGTTCTTTGAAGAATTTAACCATGTAAGAAACGTCTCTGAGGAGGAGTTCCTCGGCTCTAGGATCGTCTTTATAGACGTACTGAGGCCAGTCAATAATATAGGGCTTCTCACCCTCATCAACACTAACCAACACGTTATACTCGCTTAAGTCTCCGTGGATAATGCCTAAATACACGTAAGCACTTCTCAGAGCCATCATTACACACCTCAGAATATTCTCAGGCGCTAAAGCCTCTCTATACCTATATAATTCGACACCGCTCACGTAATCCATGACTACAGAGTGTTCTACGTGAGCGTAGACTCTTGGGACGAACTGCGTGTAGTCGCTTAACCTACTCAAGACCTCGTACTCCTTACTCGCAGCACTTCTCGAGTGCGTGAACCACCTACCCTCATCTAAGGAGTAAGTCCTCACCCTCTTAACTTTCTGGAAGCTAATACGCCCTATCTTATAGAACTTGACCGCGACTACCCTACCCTCAGGGGTCTTAGCGATGTAGATCTCGCTCTCCTTCCCAACCCCGACTCTAGTCCCTATATAACCTAACACCCCGGAATCACTTAACTTCTTAAGAGCTACCAGGTCTAGTCCTAGGTAGGTAAGCCTGAAGCTTTGAGTGACTTTATGCTTAACAACCGCTTTCACATCCATTAACTCGCGGAGAGATTTAATCACGCGTGAGGGAGGAAGCTTAGCGACTTTCTCGATCAATTCTAAAGGTACGTACTCATACTTAGTACTCATGCTATTAAGCACCGTCAATATCTTAAAGCTTTCATCACTCAGATCTCTGTAAATCAGCGCTAACTCCTTCAGCCCCTTAACCACCCCCTAGAAGCTCAGGTAACGAACCTTACATCACTGCTCAGACCCGGGTTCACTCATCACTTCCACGCGAAAAACCGTTAGGGAATTAATAATTTAAAATAGCATGACCTTACCGCTCAGTACCTCGTGCGTGATCTTAGTTACGTTTTCCAGCTCTTCATTAACTATCTCAGTAACGTCGGATTTGATGGCGTTGAAAGCCTCTTTCTGAGCAGGTATTAGCCTTACTAAAGCCATCTGAGGATCGTCTATCGGGTGACCTATCCTGGAAAGAAGCTCTACGTAAACCTCCTTAACCTTAGGGACCTCGTTAATTATCCTCACAGCTATCTTATTAGCGAGCACGTTGTATATCTTGCCAACATGGGTCACCGCGTTCTTACCGGCAGTAGCTTCTAAACTCATAGGCCTCATAGGAGTTATTAAACCGTTAACCCTGTTCCCGCGGCCAGTCATCCCATCATCGCCGTGCTCTGCGGAAGTCCCTGTGACCGTTATGTACACAGAGTTTTTCTCAGGGATGTCAGCGCTGTTAACGAAGACCTTAATATCGTACTTACGTGTTTCATCAATCCTAGATAATTCCCTAACCACGTAATCCTCAACCCTATTCGTTAACTCTTCCTTAACGGATAGGTAATGGCTTAAGTCATTTATTAAGTGTGATATCATCGCTGCAGCGACTGTGAGCCTCACCTCATTCCCTACCCTGAGACCCATAACCTTAATATCTTCCCCGACTTCAGGGAGCTTCTCCTTAAACTCACGTGAGTTTAAGTATCTCTCAACACCTAAGACCACGGTCTCCAGAGGGGTTAACGGCGCGTAGCTAACCCCTATGCTGGTGTCGTTAGCTAGAGGTCTGCGCTTCTCTTTCAAACCTGTCTCGTACGTCTGAACCAAGTCTACACTACCCGTTCTTATCATGTAATCAACGATCACGTGCCTCTCAGGATCTAAAAACCTGAAGTTTTGAGAGATCCACTTCTTAACAGCGTCAATCACTATGGTGCCGACTGGGATCCTGTCTAAGCTACCGTTACTTAAGCTCACGAACTCGGTAGCTCTCCCGGCGATCAGTATGTATATCGGGTGGAGGACCTCGCCACCACCAAAACGAGGCTTTGACTGCCCGCCAACCACCAAAACCTTATCTACGTTGTGGTGTAAGATCATGTTATAGTTTTCTAGGTAGTATTTTGAGAGAGCGACGCTGGATACCTCGGAGGCCGCGTCAGCTATGTAGTCAGGATGCCCGAGCCCCTTCCTCTCAACAAGCTCTATCCTCCACTCACTAACTGGGGAGTAATCAGCTAGCTCAACCTCAATATTCCGGGACGTCACGCCACATCACCTAATAAAGTTTTAAGCCCTTAGAAATTAAATATTAGACCCCCGGCGATTAAGGCGTTTTAGTTAGCTTCAAGCACGCAAAAATCTGTCTAGACAGCAAGCAGGTAAAATCAGCTTAACGGTCTCCTCCCTATAACCAGTTATGAGCCTCCAGTAACCACTCAGCTCAAGCTCTAATTCAGGGTCGCCGACATCTATTAAGAGATACTTTATCTCAGCAAGCTTAGAAGGGGTTGCTAACACGAAGATATTATCTTTCCTAACCAGCCTCAACACTCTAGCGCTAAATTGTTGATTCCCTCTACCGAAGACGTATCCCTGCCTACCTATAACTGAGACTACCAGGGAAGCATGCTCGTACCTCCTTATCAAATCAAGTATCTCAGACTCGCTTAAGTCCCTACCTACCAACTCCCCGTTATAAACCGCGTCCACGCCGAGTAAGGTCTTCTTAAGCCCTAGAAGATCCGTGACAGCCTTGGTAGTCGTCCCAGGACCTAGGAAGTAGAGAATGTCGGGGAGCATGTAGTCCTCGATAAAATACTTGGCAATACCCCACTTCTCCTCCTCGGAACCGCTGACTAAGTCCTTAGAAGGTACT
>JAJHQR010000054.1 GCA_020833255.1 Desulfurococcaceae archaeon
GGGTTCTCGAGATCTCCGCAAGCATCCTAAGCCTATTCCTAGCCTTCAGGATCGTCTGGGGCTTCGTCTGGGGCGGTTCCGGGAAGGAATTAATAGAGTCTCTCAAGGAAGCCGTGGTAGTGCTCGCTCTCTCCTTCCTAGCACCGCACGCCTACAACGCCACGATACACGTGCTGAACCACGTGTCGCTCACGCTGATTTCCGGGCTTGACGTAGGCCCCATACTAGCGCTGGTGTTTACGTACCCATTAATAGGGGTGATTCTCGGGTACTTCGTGCCCACCCTCGCGATAGTTGGTGCTTTCGTAATAATAGTCTTAATAACGACTTCAGCGGTCGTGTACGTCAGGTACTGGCTAATACTCACCCTGGTGACGGCATCCCCTCTAATCGCTGTCTCATGGATTCACCCAGCCCTCAGGAAGACGGCCACACACCTCCTAACCCTCCTAGCAGGACTCGTTCTAGCAGGCCCTATAGCGGCGGTCTTCATAAGGATAATCTACGTGATGACGCCGGCTAAGGAAATAACCTTCTCTCTAGTATTCCCGATCTTAGTAGGCATAATACCTAACGTGTTAGGGGTTTTAGGGGCCGGCGCCTCGGCGAGCGCTAGCCACGCGTTAACGAGCCTTGCCTGGGTTCTGAGCGTTAGGCTTGCGCGCAGGCTAGACCAAACCACCGCGTCGGGACGGGTGACTCAGCCAACCCATAACGCGCCGCAAGCCGTTCACAGGCATGAAGTGCTAGCTAATCAAGCGTTAAGAACTCGCGTGCCAAGACCTAAGCTGACGACTCTGGCGGGGGGCGAGGACACGCGTTAGGTAGCTTGGTTAAGCCGCTCCTTCTCCACAATCTTAAAAACCCTCACCCTCCCCCTCACACTACTTGATTGTTGCTGGTAGAGCGTGTTGAGTTTCTCGAAGCATTCTTCCCGGGCCCAGCTATGTACTTCCTTGAAGTCTTTAGTGCTTGACTTAACCCAGTTCCTCACAACCTGTTCTCTATGGGTTTCCAACTCATTACATGACTCGATCTCGATAGCTACCGCCTCCGAGTAGAGCGGTCTCCAAGAACCCCTATCGACAGGCATGGCCACTAAGTCAGGCTTCTCAATACCTGGCTCGTTCCTCGCCGGCGACACGTAGTAGCCCTCCGACAAATACCTCAGCATGACCTCCCTAGCTAGCCACAAACCCTCACTACTGGGGGCGACCGCTTCCAAGCCGTTGAAGAGTCCTTTAACGTACTTAACGACGCGCTTATTACCCCTCCTCTCAACAACCACGAATTCTTGAGCGGCAAGCTCGCCCACAACGTCCTCGACCTCCTTCCTAGGAGCGCCAAGCCTCGTAGCTAAGTCAACGACAGAGATCTCGCCGGCTTTATAGACCTCATACAATGCTTGAAGACGCAGAGGCTTCGGAACCTCAACATACTTGAGGACCGGGTTAAGCATGCTCTTAAGGTCTGACGCGCGGGGCTCCCCGGGGTCGTAAGCGTTCGTGCACACGTCCCTCCTCCTAGGCGTGTGAGGCACGTAATCTATTAACACGGTGGTAGGAGGAGGTTGCTGCTCGCCAGGTCTAGCCACAACCTTAACAACGGCCTTACCGACCGTCAAGCTAGTTAAGGCTTCGGATAGGGACTTCGCGAACCCGGCGTCAATCAACGACAGCTTCTTAACGTCATGGCCTCCTAACATGAAGACTACCTTAACGGCGCAGTTAGTCAAGACTGACTGGAGTAGGTTACGCGGTAGCTGACCCGTGTGTTGGTGTGCCACGATTAGGTGGAGGCCGTACTTACGCGCCTCACTAAGTATCGTGTCTATTATAGGTAGGTCGGACACGAACTGGAACTCATCGATTATTAGGAAGACAGGGGTTCTCACACCCCCTAGCCTAGCGCGCGCCAAGACCTCGAACCACAACTTCATCACTATGGTTGACGCGACAAGCCTAGCCAAGCTCTCGCCGAGGTCTGACTTAGGGACTGCGAACAAGGTTACGTTCCCGGGATTCATGACCTCGTCAAACCTGATCGTGGTTCTCGACGTGAGCTTTAAGAGTAGCTTGTCTCTAGCGTAGGGCTCCAACCTACTTAAAGCGCTTATGAATGTCTGGTCATGCATCCTCCTAAGAGCTGATAACTGCCTACCCCACTCAGGGTCGCCCACGTCCAGGTCCAGCTCACCCTCATAGAGAGCTAGGATGACGTCGTGTAAGTTACCCATAGTCGGTGAGTCAGACTTAGAGTAGAGCGTTCTGAGAACTACTTGAAGCAAGTACTTGACGTTCACGGCAGTCTCCATGAGCTTGAGAACCTCCCTGAAAACACTCAGCAATATGTCGACAGCTATGGTCACTGCGTGACTCCTGTCCTCAGCTCTAGGCAGGTCTAGCGGGTTAATACCGAAAGGAGATTTAATCGGGTGGAGGTAGGTGCTTTCAGGAATCTCCTCAGCTAACTCCCTAGCCATGTCTCCGTGCGGGTCAATAACCACTAAAGCGACATCGCCTAACTCAGCCAACCTGTGGACAAGCAGCTTCAGCAAGGAAGTCTTACCGGAGCCTGTCTGACCGATCAGGTACGCGTGTCTGCGGAGATCCTCAACATCAAGCCTGAACTCAGACCCGTCCTCCAGAGAACCTATCCTGAAACTCCTGGGACTCACCCGCCTGGGAGGGACGGGCGGCAACGGGAACTCCCTAGTAAACTCTACCTTATGTAGTGACGGGTCAGGCAACTTAACGATCTCGTCAATCAACTCCTCGTTAAGCAATACCCTACCCCTAAGACCGAGAAGCTTATCCCAGAAACCGACGCGTGGAGGTCTTAGCAAGACCGACAACCCCTCACCATCCACGACCTTGCGAGTAACCCACCTGAGGTCAATCGTTGACGACCCCCTCACCAACCCACACAACTTCCTCAACTCCCCGCCACCGCTAGCTAGGGCGAGAACCCTACCTAAGAGTAGCTTAGGTATCTTCTTCTGCATCGCGGACGCACGCAACCTCAAGACCGGGTCCCCCTCCTTCAACGCTTTCCTATAGAGAGCCGCGACCCTCCTGATTAGGAGGGGGGCTAGCTCAGAACTCCTACTGACGGAAACGCAGATACCGCCGGGCGAGTCAAGAGAATTGACTAATCCCGGCAGGTCGGAGATGATCAAGTCTGAAAACCAGGCGTCATCAACTCTCTTAAGCCTGAAGTCAGCGACCCACAAAACACCGCCGAAGAGCTTCAGGAGATCCCCGTAACCCCTCTCACGAACCCCGAAAAACGTCCTCAGAGTGGTTGGGTGGGTAGGAGTCTCAAGAAATATGTGGAGCCTACCCCCGCAATTCACTAAGCAGTAGGTGTAGGAGTGGCCGAAGAACCTTAAATCAAGCTTCCGATCACCTATCCTCGGAATCAACTCAACGAGCGTTTGAGACCCTCACATAAGGAACACCGCCTTAAATCAAGCCCCTACGACGCTTGAGGAGCCCCAACCCGTTAAAAAGAGGTGGCTAGATATGTTGGTGACTCAATCATGGACCACGTGCCGGGAACCCTCTCAATGCAGACAATACCCATCACCGTAACACCCACTCCGCCGCCGGGGATAGGGGGTGCTGTGAGCACGATGCTCTCATGGCTTTACTGGGTAGCTTGGGTCGCCGTAGTGGGTGCCGGACTCTTCGGGGGCTTCAAGATAGCTACCGGGGATTACGAGGGCGGTAAGAAGTACTTGGGCGGCGCTATAGCGGGCGCCGTAATACTGGCGTTCTTATGGGCTATCATAGGAGGGCTTCTCACGAGTTAGTGTGACGACAGCTATTAAAGGCCTCCTAACCCTGAAAGTCAAGACCAAAACGCTTTTTCCGTTACTCAAATCACTTAACCCGCTCACGAAAACCCTTAACCTCCCCGTAAACCTAGGGCTCTCCCCCACCCTAGTTTTGAGGGTGGTCACGGGTACGTCGAGTAACGCGCTCCTCCCGATCAATACAGCTTCCTCAGGCTTGAAGTGGTGTCTGTACTCGTAGAGGGACACCGAGGTTATGGAGTCTTTCGGGGGGACGCTTAAGTCTAGGTCTAGGGCGAGCTTCCCGGTACCCGGGTCTAGGGAGGAAACACTCACTGAGTCTTTAGACGCTTCCAGCCTGAAGAGCGTGGCCACCTTCTCAGCGTAGGTAATCGCTTTCCTCCTAGGGGTAAGCTTGCTCAACCTCTCCACCTTACTGAATCTCCCGCCACCCGAGTAGTGATCCATGTAGGTCCTGAGAACCTCGGGTATGTAGAAAGACTGTGTTGAGGGCTCCCAGGTAGGGGCTCTAGTGAAGTATTTCCCGCAAGAAGAACACTTAAAGAGTTTCTTACCCTTAGCGCTACCCCACCTGACCACCCTCTCGGAGAAGCAGAAAGGGCATAAAACGTACGTCATGAGTCCTGAGAGCGCGTCAGCACACTTAACGTACTGCCTGAAAGCGTTGTGAAACCTGCCTAGCGAGACCTTATCGCTAAATACTTCCTTAACATAATCGAAGGTTCTGTACCCCCTGACTAAGAGGACCGCGAGAGCCGATTCCTCGGATCTGCCGAGGGAGCATAGATCGCATTCACCGACCACGAACCTGAGCAGGCTCACGGCGTCGTAGATGTAGAGCTTAGAGAAAAGCCTCTCAACACCCTCCGCGCTACCTAAGCCCAACAACTCGTGATCCTTAAACCAGAAGCCCGGGTCGTGCTCCGGCATCTTACGTCATATGTAAGACGGAAAACGGAAATAAAAACACTTAAAACAACCAACGCGTGGGGGTTGGTTCAGTGCGTGAACCCCTAAAACTCATTTAGGGTTGATTGAAGCCCCCATGATACGTCTTTGGATTTAAAAACACTCAACTCAACGACGTACTCACGCAGGAACCTACTTAACGGGGAGTAACGTAGCGAAAATCAGTGTAGCAAGCGCCGGGTAAGCTGTCGAGGTATTCTTGCCTAAGGAGATCTTAGAAACGCTGTAACCGAGAACCAATACTGAGACGTAGGAGACTAGAAGAGTGCTCGTTAACGGGGCCGCCTCATAGCCTAGAGATATCGTTGAGGCTATCAAGAAAGGGGTTAAGACGACCGCGAAACACATCACGGCTAAGGCACTAACGTAGTGTTTTAGAGTCCTCCTAACCTCGTAGAAGAAGCTAACGAATAACTCGAAGACTTCCGGCTCGCAATCACCCAGGCTCTTAAGGAACGCTAACGCGTCACTCAAGTATAGTGTTAGCCAAGACCTCACACGCCTCCTCACAGCCCTCCTCAACTCCTCGTCATCGTAGAGATGGAAAGACCTGAAAACCCTCACGTGGTTGGAAGCCCTGCTAACAACCCTGCCCTCCACTGCGGTGCTCAAAGCCGTTAACTGAAGGATCGCTGGGAACGCCCCGAGAACTAAGGAGATTACTGAAGTAATTTGAAGGAACTTAACGAAGTCTCTCAAGCCCCCGCTGACTAGGTTGTGGAGTGGGAGGAGGAGTAGGAGGGTTCCCGCGGCGTAGGAAGCTCTGAAGACCCTGAGTAAGCCCCCATCAACAACTACCTGAAGACTCACCGGGTAGTCAGGGAATAGCGAACTAATCAAGAACCCTGCCAGGACCAGGACAGGCACCACGAAACCCACTAACTCATCACCGACTAAGAAAGTCATGCTGATCGAGACGAGGGGGCCCGTAGTCAGCGCCACGCAGGCAGTTAATCCCGCGTTAATCCTGAAATTAACTGATTTAACTACTTGAGCGTATATCGTTTTAACGTAATCAGATGCCGCGTCCCTGAGCTGCGTTAACGCCGTGCCGGAGTTAAGCGCTAGCGAGTACTCCGTCAAGAAATACTTAGTCTTGCCTGAAGCTATCTTCGAGAGAGTGGTTAGCGCTCCTGCAACACCTAAGACTTCGGCGAGCTTAACGAATCTCTCGCCGAGAAATCTGAAAGACTTGAAGACCTTCGATGTGCTCGCGAACCTGAGGAAATCCACGAACTCAAGGCCTGTCTTGCTCGCGGCCGCCGCAACCAACGTAGCGAAAGGTAGTTCGTCGTCAAGCCCTCTACTAATTGAGGTTATTGACGTGAGTGTTTCCAGAACCCTGAACGTTGAGAGAACGAGGATTAGAGCGCTTAACGAAGCGATTAACGCGGGGTCGGTGTCCAGCACCCCGATACAGTAGAGTATCGCCGGGGTCAGGGATATCGGGGCTAGCGTGAGGGCTTGCCTCAACTCTTTCTCAGCGTTAACGTATTTCTCGATCCTCGGATCAACTAAAGCTACGTACCTACGATACTTCCTGATTACCTCGTCAAACATCCTCGAACACCGAGGTGTTTAGGGCTTGCTCAGACTTACTCCTTAACTCACCCAACCTCCTAACCCTGGAGAAGAGCTCTCTCGCCGTGATTTCCGGGCCGTCCCTACCCCTATCCCAGACCTTGCTGATGACGACCTCGTCTCTTGACGCGTCATATAGTAACTCAGCCAACTCTCTTAAAACCCTCCTAGGTCTCTCGGAGAAGCTCATGACGGCTACGAAGTTGAACATCCCTATTTGAGAGTTATTCAGGTTTATTGGGTGGCTCCTGAGCCTGGCAACGACCTCCTCAGAACTCCCGCCGTGGAATGAGGTGAGCCCCCCTAAACCCGCTAGCAGGGACTGCGCGAGGACTTGGGCTTCAGACCCTCTAGTCTCCCCGACCACGAGGAGCTTAGTTGTTGAAGATCTTAGGGCGGCTTTAGCCAGGTCGAATAAGTCTACCCTCACTGAACCCAGCTCGAACACCACGTACCTACTCCAGCTACTGTTTGGGGGAGGGTCTATCTCGCCAGTGTCTTCGATCACGACGACCTTCCAGTCTGCAGGGACGTAAGAGTATAGCAGAGACTTAATCAGCGTTGTCTTGCCGGAGCCCGGGGGCCCGGCAACTATTAACGAGCCTCTAGACAGTATTAGGAACTTGAGTAGCTCCGCCACCGCCTTAGGTAAGACACCCTGCCTCACCAAGACGTCTGTGTGCGGGGGTATGGAAGGCCTCTTCCTAACAACTATCTCAGGCCTCCTAACGGAGACTATGTGTGATACTAGGTGTACTCTGTGGCCGCCGTCACTTAAAGGCATTTGAGTATCCACTATCGGGTTGCTCGT
>JAJHQR010000070.1 GCA_020833255.1 Desulfurococcaceae archaeon
CTAGCTAAAGAGTTTGAGAAGGAAGGGGTTAAAGCTGTCGTGATTAGCTGCGCCGCAGACCCCGCCGTAAGGGAGGCTAGGAAGGAGTTAAGGATACCAGTCATAGGCGCTGGTTCGGCGGCAGCGTCTCTAGCATTAGCTTACGGTGATAAGGTCGGCGTGCTTAACCTCACCGAGGACACGCCTAAGGTAATCAAGGACGTCCTAGGATCGCATCTAGTAGCTGAGGGAAAACCTGAAGGTGTTAGAAACACTCTTGACTTAATGACTGACTGGGGTAGGGCGGCGGCCGTGAAGGCTTTGAAGAATCTCCTCACGCGCGGTGTCGACGTGATAGTCTTAGCGTGCACCGGGTACTCGACGATAGGGTTCGCTAAGATCGCTGAGGATATCGCGGGGGTTCCGGTAGTGGATCCCGTGGTAGCGGCTGGAGCCGTAACACTGAATATCTTGAAACAAAGAGAGCTTAGAGGTGTTACGGGTTGAGGATTAAGGTTGATGATAGAACTGCGGAGGCAGCGGTTCTCGGCGGGTCATTCTTCGGTGGCGGGGGTGGCGGGGACCTTAAGACAGGTTTAACGACCGCTAAGCTAGCCGTCGAGTTCGGGGAACTCTACATAGTAGACTTAAGCGAGGTTCCCGGAGATAGCTACGTGGTCACGGCATCTCTCGTGGGCGCGCCGGCCGCTAAGGGAAGATACTTAAAGCCGAGCCACATGATCAGGTCCGCTGAGTTATTAATGAATTACGGTAAAGTACGGGTAGGGGGCTTCATATCCTCCGAGAACGGTGGTGCTTCAACAGCTAATGGGTGGATACCTGCGGCGGTCCTCGAGATTCCGGTGGTTGACGCGCCCGCCGACGGCAGGGCTCACCCGACGGGCGTGATGGGTTCTATGGGTCTTCACAAAGTTAAGGGGTATACGTCTCTTCAAGCCGCTGTAGGCGGGAGTAAGGAAGCCGGGACATACGTTGAGTTATTCGCTCGCGGAGCCTTAGACAAGGTTGATAAGCTGGTTAGGGAAGCCTCCGTCCAGGCAGGCGGTATGGTCGCGGTAACCCGTAATCCGGTCAGCCCAGATTACTTAAAGGATAACGCGGCTGTCGGAGCGCTTAGTAAAGCTATCGAGGTAGGTAAGATAATGCAGAGACACTATGGTGACGCGGAGAGGATAGCTTATGAGGTGATTAAGTATCTAGGTGGCGGGGAAGTCGTTGATAGGGGGGTTGTCGACAACGTCTTGATAGAGACACGCGGCGGGTATGATGTAGGGAGGGTACTGGTTAGAGGCAGGTCCGAAACCTACGAGATAACTTTCTGGAATGAGTATATGACCTTAGAGAGCTCAGGCAACGTGAGGCTAGCCACGTTCCCGGATCTCATAGTCACCCTAGATTTAAAGACTTCGCTGCCGCTCCCCTCAGCCGAGGTCAAGACAGGTGATGAAGTCCTCATCACGGTGATACCTAAAGAGCTCGTCCCGCTCGGTGCTGGAGTGAAAGACCCGGAGATATTAAGGCAGGTCGAGAACGTAATCGGTAAGAGGATAGGGTGATGTGGTGTGAGGAGGGTAGGTTTAGTTACTATAGGTCAGTCACCCAGGGTTGACGTAGTGCCCGAGATTAAGGAAGTGTTGAGGGATGTTGAGGTAGAGGTAGTTGAGTGCGGCGCTCTAGATAAGCTGAGTAAGGACGAAATCAAAGCTCTCGCTCCTGGGGAGGGCGAGTACGTGTTGGTCACTAGGCTGAGGGACGGTACTGAGGTCAGGGTTGCGCGTGAGAAGATACTGCCGTTGATGCAGGGATGCATAGACTCTCTCGAGCCGTCGGTTGATGTGGTGGGGTTGCTCTGCACGGGCGAGTTCCCGGAGCTTAAGTCGAGGAAGTTATTGCTGGAGCCGTCGGATCTGCTGCTTAAGGTGGTTGAGTCACTCAGGGTGAGTAGGTTGGGTGTCGTGGTACCTGATCCTAAGCAAGTAGACCTGACTAGGAGGAAGTGGGGTGGGGTGGCGCCGGATTTAAAGATTATTAGCGTGTCACCCTACACGGGAACCCTGGAAGATTTGAGGAAAGCCTCGGAAGAATTAAGTGATCGAGACCTCGTAGTGTTAGACTGCATAGGGTTCGGCAAGGAAGCTAAGAGGGTGGTGGCCGCAGCGTCAGGCAAGCCCGTTCTAATACCTAGAACGCTTATGGCTCGCGTGCTCAGGGAGCTCCTGGGGGTCTAGGAATTGACTCAGCAACCCGTCTTAGGTGTTGAGGTCAAGGATGAGTTGCTGAGAGCTGCTGAAGTAGCGTTGACGCGGTGTCTACGCGTTAAGCCAGGTGAGTCAGTACTGATAATCACTGACGAACCCCTCAGGAGGATAGGCGTTCATTTATGGGTTAAGGCGAGAGAGTTAGGTGCTGAAGCTATTTACGTTGAGATGATCGCGAGGAAGGTCCACGGTGAGGAGCCGCCTAAGCCTGTCGCAGAGGCTATGAAAGCTGCTGACGTAGTTATAGCGCCTACGTCGAAATCGCTGACGCACACCGTGGCTAGGAAGGAAGCTGCTGAGAGGGGTGCTAGAGTGGCTACGATGCCGGGCGTAACCGAGGATATATTCGTGAGGACCATGAGCGTGGACTACGAGCTAGTTCAAAGGCTGACGGAGGCGGTGGCTAAGGTTCTGGACGAGGGTCGTGAGGTCAGGGTTGTGACGAGTCTTGGGACGGACCTGACCTTCTCTATAGAGGGTAGGAAAGCTAGGAGAAGTACCGGGGTGTTGGTCAACCCGGGTGATTGGGGAAACTTACCTAGCGGTGAGGCGTACATAGCTCCCGTAGAGGGTACTGCGAACGGGGTGGTGGTCGTGGACGGGTCGATGGCCGGTGTCGGAGTATTAACGCAGCCTATAAAAATATTGTTTAAGGACGGCATAGCTACTCAGATCGAGGGAGGGCTGGAGGCGGCGAAGCTCAACGAACTGCTCTCAAAGTACGGTGTTGAGGCACGTAACTTAGGGGAATTCGGTGTTGGGACGAACCCTGGTGCTAGGATAAGTGGTGTCGTGTTAGAGGATGAGAAGGTTTTGGGAACGATCCACATAGCGCTCGGAAGCAACTTCGACTTCGGGGGGAGGGTTAAAGCACCCGTACATCTAGACGGCGTGGTGACGAAGCCTACCGTATATGTTGACGGGTCCTTACTGATGAAGGACGGGGTCCTCCAAATAAGTATCTAGTTGAGGAGTTGCTGGGTGTCTACGTTGGTGCTGGAAGTGATTAAGGGTAGGAGGAGTGTGAGGAGTTTTAAACCAGACCCGATCCCTGAAGAACACCTGAAGCTAATTCTTGAGGCGGGGTTGTGGG
>JAJHQR010000069.1 GCA_020833255.1 Desulfurococcaceae archaeon
GAGGAAGGAAAACACCTACTAATGCATAGTGAGGAAGACTTCATAAAATTCCTGGACGAGCTAGTTAAGGAGCTCGTGAAGATAGTTAAGAAGTCTTAACAGGGTCTCACGCAAACACCAATTTCCGGCTAAACGTAATCACCTCTTCCCATGCCCTGAGAAAGGTACTAACTCAAGGAGTTTCTCGTAGAGACTGACGTAGACGTATCCTGTCTCAGCGATCCTGTAGAAATCTCTGTTGCCTTCTCTAACCTTATAGATTAATCCGCAGTTCTCCAGCTCTATCAAGAGTTCTGAGCATCTATCCAGCGGCATGTTAGAGCGTGAGCAGAGCTTGGTTTTCCCTAAAGGTTTCTTAGTTAGAGCTACCAACATCTCGTAGATTATTTGATGTGAGCACCTATACCTCCTAGCTGACCCCATCCCTCATCTCCGGAATTAACGGATTACTCCCCGCAGACTATCTTTTCTGAGAGCTCGCTTATCCTCGTCTTCGAATGTATTTGCGCGCCCTCATAAACCTCAGCATCTTTAACATACCGTAGTTCCTCGACCTCAGCTCCACGCTCAACGAGCACCGAGTTTGCCTCAACGTAACCTACCTCAGCCCCCCTCCTGATAATCACCCTATCACCGATTACGCGCTCTACCTCAGCATTCCTCCCAATCTCTACCTCGCAACCAACAACCAATCCCGAAACCTCCGAGTCTTTCCCGAAGACTATCTTCTTCCCTGTAAGCCTCCCTACCCTCACACCCCCGTCAACCCTGGCTTCAGAAACCACCACGTCGCGCGCTCTCATAGAGCCTGAGACGTCGAGAACCCCGACCTTAACACGCTCAGATACCTCAACAGAACCAGAGACCCTCAGTTCTGCTGCTTCTAGAGTGCCTTTAACGTTGAAGGAGCCTGAAGCGCGGATCTCCCTACCTATAAGGTTTCCCGAAATCCTCGCAGAACCGCTTACCTCAAGAACCCCTACCTCAACATCGCCTTCAATACTTAGTGAGCCGGACACGTCTGCACTACCGAGCTTTAAAGGTCCCCTCAACTTAACGCTACCGCTCACACGTAGCTCCTCCACAGCCATAACGTAACACCACCTCAATAAACGTCTCGGAACAAATAACGTTAACTCACAAATTGTGATCTAGTGAGGGCTGATCATTCCTAAAACCCTAAACCAGCTTGCGGAAACCCCTACGCGTTAGGAGTGTTAAGGAGTAGGAGATTAAGCACGCTACAGTCCACGCGATTATGCCGAGCACCCCTAAACCTAAGAAAATCTCTTTCTGTTCCGTAGGTAGGTTGGATGCCAGCACCGTCAAGCCCCATAGAGCGTTTACCGCGCCGTGTAGGGATGCGGCGGGCAAAACGCTGTTCGAGGAAGTCGTCAGCAGTAGGTGTGGGTAGGTTAACGCGATAGTTAGCAACGTGAACAGGACTATACCGAAATACCTGCTGATTTGGTAGTTGAATCCTAGGAGGATCGTTGCGGGAGCGTGCCACAAACCCCATAAAACACCCACGACCACAGTGTTTCTTAAGCTAGGGCTACGGCCTAGGAGGTCGTAGAGGTAGCCCCTCCACCCAATCTCCTCCCCGAGAGCGAAGAACGCGTTTACGGACACCGCAGTTAAGTACGCGAGCACTACCTGAGCGTATGCTGACGTGGTGGCGATGCTGATCACCTGCTCCTCACTCATCGACGTGAAGATCTTTCGCAGTGAGTCAGCTATGAACTCAATGTACGCGCTGAAATCAAATAACCTCATAGGTAACGCGATAATCAAGTAAAGCCCTAAAACAGCGTAAACCACCAGCGGCGCCAGGAAATACAGTATAATAGACCTCTTAGAGAACCCGAGGAACTTCCTGAAACTAGCCGGGATACTCTCCTCATAAAGCACTAAGCATATGAAGACTGATAAAGTAACGCCCCACATCCTAGCAAAACCCCATAAAAATCCGGGTAAACCGAACAACAAAACAGCTATATCCATCACTAGAGCGATCACGTAAGACAAAACAACGAAAGTTAGTATCTTTAAAACCACGCCCCCGCCCAACCACCACCCCACACAATATACTGAATCAGTAAATATATGGCCGGAGCTTCCCTAGACCGCAGACACTGCCTAGGTTTTGAGTATTGAGAGCGCGTTAGTTATGACGCTGATATCGCTTAAGATCATCGCGATAGCGGCTAGCTCGGGGGTGATGAATAGGTTTAGCGATGTGTAGAATGCTCCGGTAGCTAGTGGTATGAGCGCGGTGTTGTATATGAAGGCCCAGGCAATATTCTGTATCATCTTCTTTTTAACGACCCTACTGAAGTTGAGTAGGAATAGGAGGGTTCTTAAGTCGTTGCTCAATATCACGGCGTCACCCGCTTCCTTCGATATCTCAGCACCACCCCCCATCGCTACCCCGAGATATGCTGTGCTAAGTGCTGGCGCGTCATTGATTCCGTCACCCACGAAGACTACCCTATGACCCCTTGACTGCAGGTCCCTGATCAATTCCGCTTTATCGCTCGGTCTTAACCCCCAGTAAGCGAAGTCTAGCTTAAGCAAATCCTTATAGTACTTGACGCTTGGCTCCACGTCCCCGCTAGCGAGTCCGACGCGGTAACCCCTACTCCTTAACTCCTCAATTACTTGCGGGACCCCTTCCTTCAGCTCATCACCGATCTCTAAAACAGCCGCAACTCTCGAGTCCACCATCACTAGTATGGGGGTGTTCCCCCTCAACCCTATCTCATTAACTTGCCTCAAGACCTCCTCACCCACTGAGACGTCGAGTCTAGACGCTAACTCAAGGTTTCCGGCAGCAACCCTCACCCCGTTAACCAACCCGAACACCCCCTCCCCAGGCACGTGCACGTACTCGTCAGGATCGGAGCGCGCCACGCCCTCCTCCTCACACTTCTTAATGATGGCTTGGGAGAGGGGGTGTTCACTACGTGACTCAACGGCACACAGTAACTCAAGAGTCTTCCGGGAGTCGAGACCGTTAACGAAATGCAGTGCCAGAACTCTCGGCTTGCCGACTGTTAGAGTGCCTGTCTTATCGAAAACCACCATATTCGAGTTCAGTGCTTTCTCGAAGACCTCCCCGGCCCTAACCAACAAGCCCGTTCTAGAAGACCTTAGAACAGCGATTGAGACAACTAGTGGTGTCGCTATGCCTAGCGCGCAAGGGCATGCAACAGTTAATACCGCAGCCATGAACATTACGGCGAGCTGGACACTACCCCCCGCAACCCACCAATACGTGAGAGTAGCTAACGCGATGAACAGAACCACCCACGTGAAGTACCCAACTACCCTATCAGCTAGTCTCGCTAATCCAGGCTTCTGATACTCAGCCTCTCTAACACTCTCGAC
>JAJHQR010000015.1 GCA_020833255.1 Desulfurococcaceae archaeon
ATGATGACTATGGTGAGTATAGCGCCAACCAAGCACAGGATCAAGCCCCATATATACCCTATCCTAATAAGCGATGAAGCGGTTGAGAAGTCTGGGTTGACCCGAGCTAAATCACCCGCTCCGGGAATGAAGTCCGCGTAGAAGCCGACGAGCGCTATTATAGCGCCAACAACTACTAAAGCTAGCCCGAGGATAAGCCCGGATAAAGCAGCGATTAACGCGCCACCCCCTACCGCAGCCCTCATCACGGTCACGAATAAACCACCCACCATTATCGTGAGCCCCGCACCAAGGAATACCCACGCGATTAGCACGTACAACACACCTCTCCTCATCTTCCGGAAAGCTCTAACGACGTCAGTGCTCGGAGTGGTCGGCGGGGTTGACACGTAAGACATTATTACCACCGAATAATATCTCGTGCTCCACACATATAAGTTTCGTCGCGCCCTCGACTCTAACACGCCCAGCGAAAATTCACGTGTTTTAGGGCCGCTCAATAAATGAAGTCCGTGAATCTCCTCGTGAATTCCTCCGGTTTCTCTATGAACGGTGTGTGCCCGGCACCCTCAATAACTAATTTCTCGTATGTTCCTCCCCTCATGACGTACTCGTCTAGGAAGGTCTTTATTTGGCTCACCATGGGTTGCGGCGGGAATTTATCCGGTCCCGGATACCCCGGTATGTATCCTGCAAGCCCTAGAACAGCTACGTCGAGTAACGACATGTCGGACACTATTATGTCCTTGCTCCCGTGAACCCAGAGTATCGGGGGTTTCCTCACGACGTTCAAGACCTCTCTTAAGTTGAGGTATTTAGGACTCATCGCGTTGAGAACTCCCCTACTCCCCGGCGCTACGTACGGCCAGTTAGGGCTCTCAACATAGTCCCCAGGATAGTTATCCTCGCTGACCTCAGTACTGAACAACATCTTTAAGAGCTTGCTCATCAAGTCCTCGCTGATCACGTAGTCTTCGGCGAAGTACGCCTTAACAGCGTTGGCAGGTGCTGACGGGTGGTCGGTCCCCGTGTACCTAGCCTTAAGCAACCTAATGAATTCAGGGTTGTACTTAGCTACGAGGCCTGCGCCAGATCCTGAGTAGTCTTCGTAGCACGGCGTCCCGTACACGTCCTTAGTCCCTCCGAAGCCGTAGGGTGGTAAGGGATCAATCAATACAACCTCCTTCACCCTTATATCGCTCGGAGCGTCTAAGAGTGCTTGTAGTGCGACACCCCCTCCCATACTATGCCCTACCAACACGTAAGAATCGTACTTGAGCGCTGCCAGCAACCCAAGCACGTCATCCGAGAAATCCCTCAACCCTCTAGTAGCGTCCACAGGCTTCCTCCCACTATCTCCGAAACCCCTCAGGTCCGGGGCTACCACGTCGAAATCCTCGGGCACCTTACTCATGAAGTCTTCCCAAACCAGTGATGAGGAGAGGTTTCCGTGAATCAAGACTACCGCTTTCCTCGCCCCCTTCTTAAGGAGTCTGAAGCTAATCTCAAAACCCTCGCTAATCTCAACCCTACGTGTTTCCGGGAGTTGCGTGGGAAACACCAAACCTTAATTAAGGGTTAAAATTAAAAATCTTCAGGTTAATTCAGTTAATTAATTGACCCAACATCAAGCTTTAGGACTTGAGATCGTGGTGCCCAGGTCTATCGGTATCACGACCCCGTTCAGGGCTTCATTCTCTACTATATGCCTCACCAACCTAGCTACCTCCTCAGGCTCGACGAGTCTCGGGATAGGTATCCTCCTCAGGTAGTCCCTCAATATCGGTGTGGGCACGGCTAAAGCCATCCGCGTCTTAACGAACCCGGGAGCTACCGCGACAACCCTTATCCCGTACGGGGCTAGCTCCTTAGCTAACGTGTAGGTAAGCCCTATCAAGCCTGACTTAGATGCCGCGTAATTCGCTTGCCCTAAATTACCTAGCAACCCAACAATGGATGAGACGTTAACTATGACGCCGCCCCCACCCCTAATCATGTAGGGTGTCACGACCCTCGAGCAGTTATACGCGCCGGTCAGGTTCACCCTTATCACCGCGTCCCACATATCCGGGCTTATCCTCTGTAAGTACGCGTCCTTCGTTATCCCGGCATTATTGACTAAGACGTCCACCCTCCCGAACTCACCCACCACTTTCTTAACCCCTTCCTCAACAGACTCATACTTAGAGACGTCCATCTCGACGAACAAGGCCTTAGACCCTGCGTCAGATATGGCCTTAATAGTTTTCTCGGCTTCCGCATCACGCGAGATGTCGGCCACTGCTATTAAGTAGCCTAACCTAGCTAGCTCCAGGGATATAGCCGCTCCTATCCCTCTAGCACCCCCGGTCACTAAAGCAACCCTCCTCTCACTAACCTCAACACCCGCGGGCATGAAGACAGGTATGGTGCCGAAGACACTCCAAGACTCGACCACGTCCCCGACCATGCCTATCTTAAGCTTCCCGAAGAACTTCCTATCCACTCGGACAATCCTCCTAACACCCTCCTCATTCTCCACCACGCCTATGGCGTAGGTAGACTTGTACGGTAGCACCGGCGTGTACAACTCCGTGTAAGTAATTAACTTCCAGACCACCGCGATCACCTACTGAAAACAGCTACTACGGAAGTCGCTCCAGTACCTCCGTGATTCTCCACCAACCCTACCTCAGCACCCGGAACCTGCCTCTCACCAGCCTCACCCCTCAGCTGCCAGTAGATCTCAGCAACCATGCCGACGCCCGTAGCCCCTATCGGGTGCCCCTTAGACTTAAGACCCCCGCTAGGGTTGACCGGGATCTCTCCGTGAAAAGCTGTGACGCCCTCCCTAACCAGCTCAACACCCCTACCCCTCTCAGCAAGACCTAACATCTCGTAAATTATTATCTCAGCTATGGTGAACGCGTCGTGAACCTCCATCACGTCCACGTCCTTAGGGGTTATGCCGGCACTCCTGTAAGCTTCCTCACCGGCCTTCCTAACAGCTCTCAACGCTGTTAAGTCCTCACGCTGTGAAACCCCTGGGTGGTCGTGGTACATGGCTATCGACCTCAGCATCACGGGGGTGTCGGTATATCTCCTCGGCTCACTACTCACTATCAGTGCGGCGGCGCCGTCAGTTATTAGCGAGGAGTCGTAGAGTTTTAAAGGCCACGAGACGTACGGGGACTTCATGACGTCCTCAACACTGATTTTCTTCTGCATAGCTGCTAGAGGGTTCCTCAACCCGTTCTCATGGTTTTTCACAGCAACTAAAGCAAGGTCTTCTTCCCTAGCCCCGTACCTACTCATGTATGCAGTAGCTATTAGAGCGTAGAGCGAGACGAAGGGCGACCCAACCAAGACTTCCTCCGGGTGCCCGGCCTGCATCAAGACCTCGTTTACCTCCATGCTTGAGGGTAGGTAACTCATCTTCTCGAAACCAACTATTAAGGCGTTCTTAGCTAGGCCGCTCCTGAGGAAGTTCCACGCGATGTAGAGCGCCGTACCGCCCGATACGCACGCGTTCTCCACCCTGAAACCCTTCGTGCTATTTAAGCCTAGGTACGAGACGACGAGGGGTGCTGTGTGCGTCAGCCCCCCGAACCTGTCGGAAAAGTTAGATACTATGACTAAGTCTATCTCGTCCTTACCAATACCTTTATCGACCTTCCCTAAAACCCCCTCCACAACCTCTTTAATCATGTCCCAAACTTCCTTAGACGACCTCAACTCGTACTTCAGACTATACGCTCCTACAACACCTACCTCCAACACACGCCCCTCCTAAAATACGTTAACTTAAGTAATCTAGGCGCGGGTAAACAATGTTTATTAAGTGTTCTGGGTGCGGGACGTGTGGCTAGGTTAACCCAAGCTTAAACAGATGTCTTACTCAAGTACTTAAGGGTTGAGGCCACTATCCTCTTCTCAGCACGCCTCAACAACTTAGTTACTGCAGCGCGTGATATACCCAACTCCTCCGATAACTTGACGACGTTTGTTTTCCTAGGCCACTCATAATACCCTGACTCAAGAGCTAGCCTCAACAAACTTAACTGTTTGTTAGTCAGCTTACTTAACTCTATAGTTAATAGGTTTAGAGCCGCCAGGAAATTCATCGAGAACTCCGCGACCAGCTCGTCAGGTATTTCCTCAACCCTAGACTTCTCGATATAGTCGAACTCGCTAACCCTACTCACGAACTCGTTAAGTTGTTTCTTGCTGTGGAATCCTAGAGTCCATCTCTCGTAACCTTCCTTAGCTATCCAGGGTGCTAGGGGCGTCGCGTCAAGGAAAACACTGGCTTCCATAGTCTTGGTCCTGGTTATGTGCATCTTCACTTTAACGAAATCCCTCTTCTTCTGTATTACCTCATAACTCCGCACGAGCTTGTAACTCTCTATCTTCTCTAAAGCATTGCTAGTTACTTCCTCGTCCCCCAGTAAAACAACGTATATCTTCTCATAACCTCTGGAGATCTCGGCTACGTTAGCTCCAGTAACTATTATCCTCGCGTCCTTCAAGTGCTCGACTAACCAGACGACGGGACAATCATACTGTACTATGTTGAAAGTCGCTACATACATGTATTTTAAGCCCACTTAAACAAGTGATTAAAGAATATATAACTCTTTCTATCGACAAAATACTTAAACCTCTCTAAATCAAGAGTTTAAAACGTTGAGGCACTTCTTATTAATCTTGGTTCGCAATAGTATGTTAGGTGGGGTGGAGAGGTGTTTGAATGTTTAACTTGATAGTTATTCACGAGCCAGGGCCTGATAACTGGAGGTGGGCTAGGAATCAGTTAAGGCAGTTGCTAGGTGCTGAGGGGAAGATCGTGGCTTCTTACCAGTCGGTGATGCTGTATCTCGTTGAGGGGGACCCGCACCAAGTAGCCGATAAGTTGAGGGAGAGCTTGAGGGGTGGCGGGACCCCCATAATCCGGGTTATCCCCGTGGACCACGTAGTAAACCCCTACCTAGACGAGGTCGTCGAGGTTGTTAAGAGTATGGTCGTGAGAATCCCGCAGAACGAGAGCTTCAGGATAACGCTTCAAGGACATTTAATGGTTATTGATCCTGAGGGGAGGAGGAAGGTAATGCATTCCATAGACTCTATTAGGGAGATAGCTAAGTACGTTGATAGACCGGTCAACCTAGAGAACCCTGACTGGGTCGTTTACGTTAAGGTAGTCAAGGTCTTGAGGGGTAGGAGGGTCGCCGCCGTATCACTACTCAAACCAACCGAGTTAATTAACTTGAGGGACCTCACGCAAGCGGAGGGGTCGGGTGAGGAGGTTAGTGGGTAGTAAGAAACTCTTCGGGACTGCCGGGGTTAGGGGCAGGTACTTAAAGGAGGTGAGTCCTGAAGTCTTCCTATACCTTAGCGCTACCATAGCGACCTACTTCAGAGCACGCAGGAGTGTTGTAGGGGGTGACGGCCGTCTAACAACCCCAGTCTTAAAAAGCTCGGTTATAACAGGGCTCCTAGCTTCAGGTTCTGAAGTGGTTGACGTGGGCTTAGTTCCCTTACCTGTCTTAGCGTGGAGTACGAGGTTCTTGAAGGGGGATCTAGGGATTTACGTAACCGCCTCACACAACCCCCCACAAGACAACGGACTCAAAGCTTTCTACGGTAACGGGATGGAGATCTTGGAGGAAGACGAGCTCAGAATCGAGGAACTCTATGCCGGTAGGGGGTGGGTGTTCGCTGACTGGGATGCTACAGGGTCTTACGCTAGCGCCACACACGTGGTGAGCGAGTACGTGGCTGAGTTGCTGGGTAGGTTGGGTCCGGCAGGTAAGGGCGGCGGGATGCGTATCCTCATCGACACAGCTAACGGCGCCGCGTCTCTAGTAACCCCTAGAGTCCTCACGGAGTTAGGTGCTCAGGTCATCACCCTCAACTCCAACGTTGACGGGAGGTTCCCCGGAAGGCATCCTGAGCCGAGGCCGGATATCTTAGAGCCTCTTCTCCCGATAGCTAGGGAGTTAAGGGTTGACGCGTTCTTAGCTCACGACGGGGACGGGGACAGGCTAGCTGTCTTAAGCCCTGTTAAGGGATTCATAAAGCAAGACAGGATCATCGCGTTACTAGCTAAGGAAATGCTGAGTGTGAGGAGGGGGACGGTAGTAGTCTCTATAGACGTCGGTAACGCGGTGAGGGACGTGGTGGAGGGGGCTGGCGGCAAGCTAGCCATAACTAAGTTAGGAGCTACGCATACAGGCGTCCTCAAGTACCCGGACGTCGTGATGACTGCGGAGCCTTGGAAATTCATAGACCCTGGGTGGGGTCCTTGGGTAGACGGCGTTTACCAAGCAGCTTTGCTAACTAAGTTAATGATTGAGAGGAAATCAAGCATCGACGAGTTACTGAAGGAAATCCCGGACTACCCTCAAGCAAGAGTCTCCGTGGAGGTTCCTAAGGAACTTAAGGAGGAGGTGTATGAGTGCCTGACAACCAAGTTACTGGAGTGGAGAACGCCTGACTCCGAAATACTGACGGTGGATGGCTTAAGAGTTAATTACGTGGATAGGTCGTGGCTCCTCGTAAGGAAGTCGGGGACGGAACCTAAGATCAGGATTTACGGCGAGTCACTAACTTACGACGACTTGAAGAGCAAGGTGAGTACCTTAATAAGTGAAGCGGGCAAGATCCTCAAGAAACATGGGCTGGGGGAGGTAAGGGTGGACGGCAAGATAATACCTTGATTCCAGCTCCTCAACAGCTTAACCCGGTCTCCTCGTCGCGGCGAGGGCGTCATTAAATAAGCTTAACTACCTCGCTTAAGGGTTTTCTAGGCCTGGCCTTAGGGGTTTCCGCCGGGTAGCCGAGCGCTATGATTCCCTGCAGTTCACACCCCTCCGGCGGTTTAAGGACTTCATCGAATTTACTCTTGAGTAGTAGGGGGACGCCCAGCCAGACAGCCCCGAGCCCGAGGGAGTGAGCGACTAAGATCATGTTCTCCAGCGCTGCGGCAACGGATTGTATAGCGAACACCCTCTCCTTCTCAAAAAATCCCTCAACATGAGTTGTTTTCCTTAAGTCGACGTAGCCAGCTATGTAAGCCGGCGCTAGATACATGCCATCACGAATCCTCTGAACCCACTTACCCACCTTATCGGGCGGTAACGGGTTCTTGAGAGCGCGCGTAGCGTAAAACTCGTGAGCTTCTAAGAGTAACTCATGTATCCTACCCCTCAACCCGGAATCCCTAACGACCACGAAAAACCACTGCTCGTTATTACCAGCGTTAGGAGCTCTCACACCAGCCTCAATAATCTTAAGTAAGACGTCGTCCGGTATCGGGTCATTCCTAAACCACCTCACGCTAGACCTACTTAACACGGTCTCGAGGAAGCAATCACACCTCAATTAACTCACCTAAAGAATGAGTTAAGCCGGGTTTTAATGTCTTGCATCCACGAATATGGGGAGGCCAGCGCCGGAGATCCTCCGAAAACATATACTTAAACGATTTAACGTATACGGATTTTAATTATTAAACAATAGGTTTTCGAATTTAAAGAATAAAATTGCTTGAAGCTCGGGTAAGTCATAAATATTTTTCAGGTTGTGCCAAGGCTGGTTAAATATTTTCTTGGATAACCCTTAACAGGTTTCCGGAGATAGATTTATATACTGTTTTTAGTTTTATTATTATTGTCTTGAATTACGGGTGAGATGTGATGCACGGCTTAAGACGTGGTAGGGTCTTAGTCTTCCCGTTAGTGTGTCTGTTGTTAGTGGCTTTAGTCACGTCCGTTAACTTAGGTGGTGCGTTAACTTCATCGTCTTTAGGTCTCGCGAGCACTTACCCGAGCACGTGGTTAGTGACTTTTGGAACGCTTAAAGATGATTACCCGTGGTGGGGTTTAGAGTTAGGTGACAGGGGTTACGTATACGTTTTCGGCCAGAGCGATTATTGGAAACCGCTTGGTTACAGCTCACTAGTAATGTCTAAGATTAGCAGATACGGCGAGAACGTTAAGAACGTGATAATATACGGTAACGGCACGTTGATGGGCAGGGACTTCAAAATTATTAACGGGGTTATCTATGCTGTAGGCCAAGTAACGGGGTATGGGGCTGGAGGGACTGACGCATACTTACTTGCTTTCTACGAGAACGGCACGGTAGCCTCGTTCACTACTTACGGTTCCCCACAACTCGACGTCTTCTGGCGTCTAGCGGTAGGCAGGAATAACACGCTCTACCTCGCCGGGTATACTATGGGTCTAGGAGCCGTTAAGAGCGATGCCCTCATAACTAAGGTAGACTTGAGTGGTAGTATTCTCTGGTCTTTGGTCGCTGGTGGGCCGCAGTATGAGTACGTGTGGGGGGTGGCCACGTGGTATGACTCAACAACAGATCGAGAGTACGTCATAGCTGTCGGGCAGACGAATAGTTTTGGTGCCGGAGGGTATGACTGCTTGCTAATCAAGCTTACGGAGGATGGCATGGTGGAGTGGTCGCTAGTGTTCGGGACCCCCGCTCTCGACAGACTAGATAGCGTGGTCGTAGGGGATGACGGGTACATATACGTTGAGGGCGCAACATATAACACAACGACAGGGAATCCCGACGTCTTAGTAGCTAAGATTAGCTTGGGAGGCGAGGTTTCCTGGATTACTAGGTTCGGCGGTGACGGGTCTGACGTGCCCTACGCTACCTACGTAGATAAAGACTACGTCTACGTGGTGGGAGCTACTACGAGCTACTTTACCGGGACCCAGTCAAACTATGACGCGTTCGTATCGATAATCGATAAGTCTTCCGGTGCTTTAGTATCTTTCGTGAACTTCGGAGGGGTGGACACGGACATAGCTTACGCGGTCAAGTCAGACGTTAACTACGTTTATGTTTCCGGGTACACCGCCTCGTTCACGGAGGGGGGTAGAGACTTCTTCGTAGCGAAGATGAATAAGCAATACTTACTTGAGGAAAAACCGGAGAGTCTTAAATGGGTTTACGGTGACTTCCCCGAAGACGTTAACGTGTCCAGAGTCTTGGTTGAGCCGGCTAGCTTCCCCGTAAACACCTCAAGCGTGTACCTCACGCTGAATTACCTGCCACCCACCACCTACAGTTACCGGTTGCTCGGGAGCTTGGTGGACGTCAACACACACATAGCTACGACTAGCGGTAACCCGCCTGCAGAGATAACAACCACTACTGAGGTGAGTACGGTCACCACTACAGCAACAACTACCGCGACGAGAACTGTCGTGGATATCATAACAGAGACCTTAACCACGACCGAGACTTACACCACGACCAACTTAGTTACGGAGACAACAACCTACACAACCCAGGAAACATTTACTGAGACTGTTGAGAAGACGACCACGGCTACAACCACGCATACCGAGACCAAGACCCAAACAAGCGAGGTGACCGCGACGAGAACGGAGACCGTGACTACCTCAGTTCCTGTGGTAGACGTCATGACCACGTTAGGTGTTGGTGTGGCTCTCCTAGTGGTCGGCGCGGTTTTGGGCATGGTGTTAGCTAGGGCGGTTTTTAGGAAGTAAGGAAGGGGGTTGTTGTAAAATGAGGTTAAGATCGTTTTTTATTTCTTGCTTGCTACTCGTGTTAATCCTCGCTTCCTTACCCGTGGTTAACTACGTCTTCGCCGACATCTCAGGAGACCTCTCACTACATAAGATAGATCCCGAACTACTTAACTTAATTCAGAGTGATGAGGTTAGGGAGGTCGTCATCATGTTGAAGAACCCTGACTACGGCGATCTCCAGATGATTAAGTATCTTAAGGGGGTTGAGGAAGTTAAGAAAACTCTTAAGTCATACTCATACGTTACTCAAGGTGATGTTAAGCAGTTGGTGCAGAGTTTAGGCGGTGAGGTACTCAATAATTTCTGGATTATTAACGCGATCCTAGCTAAAGTAAAGACTAGCACGCTACCGGTTATTGCTAGAAACTCCTTGGTTGAGAAGATAATCCCTAATTTCGAGGTCCACGTGGATATGTTCACGGTCGAGAGGAACATCACGGCGTCCAGCGAGGTAGTCTCGTGGGGTGTTGAGAGGATTAGAGCGCCTGAAGTTTGGGAGATGGGCTACAACGGGTCCGGTACCAGGATCTGCGTTATAGATACTGGCGTGGACGTGAGTCACCCAGCTCTTAGCGGGAAGCTGTTCACCCTAGATCCCAACAATCCTTACTATCCGGGCGGTTGGATGGCTTTCGATAGTGCTGGGAGACCCTATCTTACGACTCCTCAGGACACACACGGCCACGGAACGCACACGAGCGGCACCGCTTTAGGTGGTGACACGAGTAACGTTCTGATAGGCGTGGCTCCGGGTGCTACGCTCATGCACGTACTAGCGCTACCCTACGGGAGCGGGACCTTCGCTCAAACACTCGCAGGCATAGAGTGGGCTGCAGACCCCTACTATATTGACGTGAGTACCGGTGAGCGGGTCTACACAGGCATTACACCACACGTAGTCTCCATGAGTTGGGGGGCTAGGAACTATTACGGTGCCGAGTTCCTAACCCCTATCAAGCATTTGCTGTTGTTGAACATAATCCCTGTGGCGGCCATAGGTAATGGAGGGCCCGGCACGCATGACAACCCAGGAAACATATGGGGGGTTTTCGGCATAGGAGCGACTGACGAGAACGATAACGTGGCTTCATTCTCCGGAGGTGCTAGGATTTACTGGCCCTACGTACCCCCGGACTGGCCCTTCAACAGCACCTACCCCTCAGTTTACTTAAAGCCTGATTTCGCGGCGCCCGGGGTGAGGATAGTGTCGAGTATTCCTGGAGGGGGTTACGCCGCGTGGAGCGGGACTTCCATGGCTACACCGCACGTGGCCGGGTTGGTTGCGCTCATATATCAAGCTACTAAGTGGGATAAGTATCAGGTACCTGAAATCCCTCTAAGAATTTACGAGATCCTCATGCGTACCTCCCTCGATCTGGGGACGCCCGGTCAAGACACTAGGTATGGTTGGGGGTTGGTTGACGCGTACCAAGCCGTTAAGAAAGCTATTGAGGTAGCGAAGATCAGCGGTGTTAAGGGCTTCGTTCACGACAGCTATGATGTGGCTCCAATACCTTACGTTGATGTGTACGCGTATGACTACAGAGGGAATTTAGTAGCGTACACGCAAACTAACGCTTCAGGCTACTACATACTCCCGCTGGACCCAGGATACTACACAGTAGTGTTTAGGAGATTCGGTTATGATGAGGCCCGAATAGATGTTGAGGTAGTTCTACATAACGGGACTATAGTCGGGTCGGTCACGGATAGGGTTACTGGGGAACCATTAATTAACGCGACGATATACGTTGCGGAAGCTAACGTGATGGCTCGCACGGACGCTGAAGGGCGTTACCAAGTATCTGTCCAGCCAGGTAGGTACACCCTGAGAACCCTCGTTGGAGGGTACTTCAACGAGACTAAGCATGTGGTTGTTGGGGAGGGCGAGTTAGTGCTGGCTGACTTCCAGCTCTACCCCCTGAGTTCCCAAGCTATCGCTTACGTGCAGGTATATGAGCTTCTCAGCGGTAGCCCCCTGCAAGGAGCTACTGTGAGCATACTGGAGCTCGGGGTAGGCGAGACCACGAACTCCACAGGTATAGCGAGGCTTGAGGGAATACCCCCAGGCGTATACACCCTGGTAGTTTCTAAAGAGTATTACGCGACCAGAACCTACAGCGTCTACTTAGGTCCGGGCGAGCAACTCATTTCGATAGATACAGCGTTCTTGATTGGCGTGATGTCGAGAGATAAGGACGTGTTCGGTAATGACATCAAACAAGCTCTAGTGTCTCAGGGATATCCGGGCTACGCTATAGAGTTGCTTGATCCTCTTCAAGTCGGGAAATCCTATAAGGCCTTGATAATCAATTACTTAGGGAGTGACCCGGGCTCGAGCGGGTTAGTCGACTTCTTGAACAAGATGTCCAGCAAAAACACGTCACTGATATTCCTCGATTCTTGGGGTGCATACTATAATTTCGGTGGTTACCTGCTCTATAAGTATAGGGACGTCGTCAACTCATACGGTTACCCAGCACCGCTCTACAGGACTGAAGGCTATAGCGTTGGTATGATGATGAACGCGCTGGAACCCAACAACAGCATCTTTGCCGGGATAGGTTTTGATGAGGGTACTAAGTTTTATATAGGGGTATCGCCTTCTAGTCGAGTTGATTTCTCAGCGTATCAGGGATTCCTACAGCCAAGTAGTGGGGAGCTAACCTACCTTGGCGAGCTGATTCAGGGAGGCACGCTCTACGGCTATAGCTTAGTCACCTGGAGTAGAGCTCCCGGAGCGAGTCAGTGGATCTTCCTCAGCGTGGGAGGCAGCTATCATTGGGCTAAGTACATGGAGAGCGGGCAAGACCTTCAGTACTCCCTAAACATGAGGAGGCTACTCTTCAACGCCGTGGTATGGGTTTTAGGGATAACCGTGTCTAACGAAGCTAACTCCTTGAGCGGGTCTGCCGACAGCCTCAAACAACCAGGACTAATCACTATATCCGCTTTCACGGAGGTTAACGTGGTCTTAACGAGGAAGCCTCACGGGTGGGTGGTTGGTAGGGTGGTCGCTGCCGACACAGGCCTCCCAATCAAGGGTGCTGAGATCCTCGTGGTGAACACGCCTGTGAGAACCTACACGAATGAGAGCGGGTCGTTCACTATCTGGCTTCCTGAAGGGTCTTACGAGCTACGCATATGCGCTAAAGGATATTATGAGGTTAAGGAGTCTGTCGCGGTCGAGGTCGGCGAGACTAGCTACGTCGCGGAGACTCTTTATAGAAGGCCTAGAGCAGCTGTCATGATAGATTTCGCAGGGCAGATCACGCTATTACTGCAGTCAAGAGGCTGGTATGCTCAATCCTTCAGAGACTGGAACTCCCTGTATAAGGAGCTCAGCTTCTACGACGTCCTAGTATTGGCTGGTGAGTACATAGGCTATTCCGATTTATGGCCTGATAAAACGACCTTCGAGAAACTACTTAACCTAACCTACCAGCTCGGGATAGGCGTGGTATTCCTGAATAACTACTTTGAGCACAGGTACATTAAGAACTACCCATACGGGATCAACATACTCTATTACTACTACAGGAACCCCGGTAGTGTTGGCGCTAGCTATGATGAGGGGCCTGTGTACTACGTCATAAACCAGAAACACCCGATAGTCGCAGGGTATGAGGTGGGTGAGAGGGTGTACCTAGTTTACGGCGGGGATTACGACTACGCGTGGTTTAGTAAGTGGGACGGTGACGTGGTCGCGTATATTGGTGCGGAGATTGCCGGGGTGAGGGGGTTAGGCATCGGGGTTAAGGTGACTCAATACGGGACTAGGTGGGTTTTGCTAGCTGGCTTAGCTCCTGAGTTATGGACTAACATGGATCACTGGAGTGATGACGCTAAAGAAATACTCTACAGAGCTATCTCATGGGCTGCCGTTAAAGCGATAGGGGTCTCAGTTACCCCGATCAACGTATACGTCGGTGATTTAATAACTGTGGAGATACCGCCACTGCCCGGCACGATATACTCCGTGATGATCGATGACACCATAGTCTTAAGAGACATCTTAGGGAAGAACGAGACAGCCGTCATTAAGTTGAAGGTACCGAATCTTGAGAGAGGGGTTCACAGGGTTGTGGTAGTTAGTGAGGGCATGTATTACGGTGAGGCGGTGTTCTACGTGAACACGAAGCTAGATATCCTGACTAAAGACCCGAGAGCTGGTGAAACACTTGAGTTAAGCGTTACCGGGCATCCGGTGAACACCACCTTATTCGTGTGTATTGACGACAACATAATATCTAACGTCAGAGCGAGGGACGCTAACCCGTTGAGACTCGCTATAGCTATACCTGAGTACTTTGAGGGGATGCACGTGTTAAACTTGAGAACGGAGGACGGTGAAGTAATCGCTTCCAGCAAAGTCTTCATAAGGGAGTCAGCGTTTAGGAGTGAGGTGTTATCCTACTATAATAACATGACGTACGTCTTGAGCCAGTTGCTCGTGATGATGAATACCCTCAGCAACTACACGTCCTCAGGCTTAAGAGGAGTTAATGAGAGCGTGAGCGTCTTAAGCAACTTAACGAGCGGCTTAATCCAAAGCCTCGATCTATACCTTAAGCAAACACTACAGGAGTTGCAGGGGTTGAGAGAAGGGTCGGCTGAGATATTCCTGAGCGTGAATCAAAGCATGGCTAAGTTGAGAGAAGATGTCATGAACCGTGTGAACGAGTTAGATGTGAGGACATCTGGCAGCATAGGGTTGCTAACCTCTCTCGCTGCAGCATTAATAATCGTTAACGTCATAGTGTTAATGATTGAGGCGTTAACGCGTTTAAGACGTTAATCGTTTTTAGCTAGAAACCCTATTCTCGTGGCAGGAGTTAAGCCCTCGACGCGGAGGCGTGGATCTCATAACGTCTTGGGTTACTTCCCTCCACTTACCTAGATTTAATAGATACCTCCTCCATACGTCTCGTGAGTGAGGTGGGGGTGGTTGAGGCTCTTCAAGCTTGATAACCTTGTTAAGTGCTCGTTGGTTGATAGGTTGAATCGTTTTACTGTTCGGGTTGTGGTTGGTGGCGTGGTTAGCTTGGCTCATTTAACGAATACTGGGAGGTTGGGTGAGTACTTGGTCGGTGGTAGGGAGGGTTTCTGTAGCGTTATAAGTGGGTCGAGACTTAATTACAGGTTGGTGGCGGTCAGGGATGTTGGGGGTTATGCCTTAGTAGATACCTTGACTCAGGGAAGGGTTTTCGAGTACTTGCTTAGTCAGGGCTTGATTCCTTGGTTGAGTGAGTGTTCTCTGCGTAAGAGGAACTTCAGGTTAGTTAATGAGGTCATAGATTACCTTCTTGATTGCGTGGATGGTGTGAGGCTCGTTGAGTTGAAGAGCGCTGTGTTGAGGGTTGGCGGTGATTACGCTTCCTACCCCGACTGCCCGACTATTAGGGGGAGGAGGCAGATCAAGACCTTAGCAGAATACTCAAGTGTTTTTAAGCCGTACGTTGTCTTCATGGCTTCCCTACCTAACGTGAAGGGTTTTAAGCCTTATTGCCTAGGCGACCCAGACATACTTCACGTGATGAGGTACGCGTCCGAGAAAGGGGTTGTGTTTAAGGCGATTAACTCGTACATGGATGATGAGGGGTGGGTCGTCCTAGACGACACCGACCTACCCGTGATTATTGAGTGCTGACTACCCAACCAACTGAATCACGAGTGGTTAAGTATTTAAGTATCGGTGGTGTTACTAAGTATCGGGGGCGTTACTTAATGTTGTTTGATCCTAAACCGAAGAATCAGAGAAGCGATCTATTCGATCGTGAGGAGGAGATTAAGGAACTTAAAGAATCTATTCTTAAGGTACCAATAACCCTCCTACTAGGTATTAGGAGGGTTGGCAAGACCTCCGTTTTAAGAGTTGCTTTAAACGAGCTTAAGACACCGTACCTCTACCTAGATCTCAGGGTTTTGGAGGGGGAGGGCTATAGTAAGGTAGCTTTCTACAGACTCTTATCCGAAGCTTTCTCCAGCACAGTATCTAGGTGGGGTAGGTTAATCAATTACTTGAGGGGTGTTAGGGGTGTTGAGGTGCATGGTTTTAGGGTGGAGCTTGACTGGCGTGAGGAATCCTTAACTCTCACCAGAATGCTTAACAATCTTAACCGATTCGGTGAGGAGGCTGAGGGAGGCTTCGTTGTGGTAGCTTTCGATGAAGCGCAGATTCTCAGGTATCTTAGCGGCGGTAAGGGTAGGGTGGATTTCGGGAATATCCTGGCGTACGCTTACGACAACCTACCTAATTTGAGGTTCGTGTTGACCGGGTCTGAGGTAGGTCTCCTGCTAAACACTCTCAGGTTAGATGATGCTTCAAGCCCTTTATACGGCAGGTACGTTAAGATAGTTAAGCTTGAGAGATTCAGTAAGGAGAAATCTATCGAGTTCCTCGTGAGAGGTTTTGAGGAGGCTGGTATGCGGGTTGGTGACGACATCCTCCAGAAGATTTACGAGAAGGTTGACGGGGTAGTGGGTTGGCTCGCTTACTTCGGTTTCTCAATGATTGAATCACGCAACCCTACCGTGGAGGCGGTGAACGAGGTTGCTGAGAAAGCTTTGAAGCTAGTTAAGGAGGAGTTGGATAAGGTCTTCAGGAGGTCTAGATACTACGCGTACATACTGAAAGCAATATCTCTAGACATAAGCACCTGGTCAGGTATAAAGAGAGCTGTCGAGGCATGGCTTGGCAGACCACTACAAAACGCGCAGATCACGAGACTCATCGAGACTCTCGTGGAGCTTAGCATTGTGGAGAAGAGGAACGGCTACTACGCGATATCAGACCCTCTAATAGCTGAGTATTCTAGGACTCTCTAATCCTACACCCACTCAACTACTTTAATAGGTGGCTTCAAGTATAAACATATCTAAACTTACTTATACTCAAAACGCTCAGTTATAATGCTTATATACCTGTTAGATATAATATTATTTGGTGGTGAGAATGTATAAGTATTACCTGGAAAGATTAAGCCCGTTTAAATTTTGGGAAGCAAACACGCTCCTCAACTTGATTAAGGAAGTTTCTAACACATTAAGTAATCTAGCGCGTAAAATCCTGACATCCATAAACCTACTAGAAACCGTCGTGAACAGCAAGATCTTGAAAATAGTGGAGGGCAAGCCTGAAGAAAAACAGAGGAAGTTGGTTGAGTACGTGTTCATAGCTCATAAAGTGTTGATAGGGGTTTCCCTAGCTGTTCTATACTTCTTAACCACGTAGGTTTTTCCGTTTCTAACTAAATAAATTTATTCCCCTCAGAGATTCATTATTGGGGCTTTGAAGTGGTCTTAGTAGTTATTTCTGGTTTGCTCCCATTCAATTCCGGGAAGACTTTCTTTACCCTAGCTCTCGCCGAGTATTTGAGGAAGTCAGGTTATTCCGTAGGTGTTGTGAAGCCTGTTGCGGCTCATTCTTTCTGGGAGCAGTACGAGTATTTCGTAGAGTCCCGCGGTTTAGGTGTTTTGGTTGGTGAGGATGTGGTTAAGTATGTTAGGGCCGGGCTCATTCAAGACATCGACTTACAGAACCCTGTCGACGTTATGACAGCGCCTCACGATTTGATGAAGCACCCGTCACTAGATTCTTACCTCACGTCACTAACCTCTTTAATCGATCAAGCGGTGTTGGTTAGGGTTTCCTCGCTCAAGCAGAGAAACTACTACCTGGTTAGAGAAAACCTTGAGAGGGTGGGTGATCACCTAGCTAACGAGATAAGAGGGTTCGCCAGCGGTTTAGGCAGGGTTGACGAGGTAGATCGTTCATGGCTCTACAACAAGTTAGTGAGTAAGGAAATCGATTCCTTAATAGTGGAATCAGTGAGTTCAGTGATGTCAAGACATGACGTAACCCTCTGCGAGTCTTTCAGTAACGCGTTACTCCCGGCCCTAGGCTTAAGAACCTTAGCAAAGCACTTCATAGTGGTAACCCCGTCTAAAGCACTGGCTTACGGTCCCGGGAAGGTGACCACCTACCTGAACGCGCTAAACCGCCTTAGATCAGAAACCTCCTTCCTAGTCATGCTCTTCAAGCCGGACACCGTATTGAGTATTAAGCCAAGCACTAAGTACGGCGAGATCATCGAGGCTGGGGAGGCTGAGAAGCTGAAGAACCTCATACTCTCCGGCAGGACTTAAACCAAGCCTTTATATTTCACTTAGTAATCTTGTTAAGCGGGGGCTGGCGGTGGAACTCCCTGAAATCCTGCTTCTCTCAGGACTCGCGCTAGTCGTTGGCGGCGTTTCACTACTCCTAGCAGCCTTATTAAGTCGGGGCAAGGACCGTGGGTTGGAGGGCGGCGGCGTCCTGATAATAGGCCCCATACCCATAGTCTTCGGCACCAGCCAGAAAGCGTCGACGATCCTCTTGATACTCGCCATAACCTTAACGTTGATAGTCCTCGCAACCTTTATCTTAGCGAATATTAGGTGATTAACTGTGGCGAACCCCCTGTTAAGACTCGGTATCATAATCCTGTTCGCTGGCCTCGCACTAATCCTCCTCTCCGCGCTACTACAGACCGTGACCTCGGCCAATCAAGGAGGGGTCTCGTCAGGGGTTGCCGGCTGCGTGATACTGCTCTTCATCCCGATATGCTTCGGTTTAGGAGATACCGGGTTCTTGCCGATCATAATAAGCTTATCCCTAATCCTAACACTAGCGCTCATACTCACCAACTTCCTGATCCTGAGGAAGCTTGCCGGTAGCGAGCAAGCCGAGTGAGTCACCCCCTCGTTTGTTGAGCAGGCCAACCCCTACAACGACTCTTTAATTACTTCTTCAAGTCTTTAAAGGGTGTAATCGTTTGAGTCTCGACCGGAGCACACCTAACGAAATCATAGCTAGGTACGAGAAAGTCTTTTCAAGAGTTCAGAGAACTTCTTACGCGCCCGTCATCGCTGTTAGGGGGAGAAATTCCAGGGTATTCGACGTTAGCGGCAAGCCCTACATAGACTTCACGTCAAGCGCTGCCGTCACGAACCTCGGTTACTGCGATCCCGAGATCGTTAAGGTGATTAAGGAGCAAGCCGAGGAATTAATTCATTTTACCTTCATATACGGCTACAACATACCTGCCCTCCACCTAGCCGAGGAATTGCTGTCTCTGACTGGCTTTAAGAACTGGAGGGTTGTTTTAGGGTTGAGCGGTAGTGACGCTAACGAAGGTGCTTTAATGCTCGCTAAGGGTTTTAGGAGGAACTCGAACGTGTTAGTAAGTCATTTAGGCAGTTTCCACGGCTGCTGCGTGGGGACCACCACGGTCTCAGGAGTGGATCTCTCCGTTAAGGTCGCGGAGGCGGTGGGTCCTTGGCTGAAGAGCGTTAAGGTTCCTTACCCCTACTGCTATAGGTGCCCGCTGGGCCTGAGCCCCGGGTCTTGCAGGATGTCGTGTGTTGAGAGCGTGAAGACCTTAATAGACGACGTAGGTCCTGAAAACGTGGTAGCTCTGATTACCGAGCCTATCCAGGGTGACGGAGGCATAATAGTCCCTCCCGAAAACTACTTCACGCAACTCGAGAAGATTCTGAGAAAGCACGGAATACCCGTGATAGTGGATGAGGTTCAGACAGGTCTGGGCAGGACAGGCAGGTGGTTCGGGTACCAACACTTCAGTTTCAGGCCTGACGTGATAACTCTAGGGAAACCCCTCGGTTCCGGCCTACCGATCTCGGCTATACTCGGCAGGGAGGACATAATGAATTCCCTACCTGACTTCGCATACTCGTTCACGTTAGCCGGCAACCCACTCATAGCGAGGGTGGCTCTAAGAACCATTCAAATAATTAAGGAGAGAGACTTGGTGAGGAGAGCTGAGAGACTCGGCGAGGTCGTTTTAAGTAGGTTGAGGAGGTTACGTGATGAGTGCTCTATAGTGGGTGACGTGAGGGGTAAGGGACTCATGATAGGTCTGGAGCTAGTGAAGGATAAGGAAAGTAAGGTGAGGGGGTTTGAGGAAGCTAAGAAGGTTGTTTGGAGAGCTTACGAGTTAGGGTTATTCATCATGTTCTTGTCTGGTAACGTGCTCAGGATACAGCCGCCTCTAACCATAGAGGAGGACGTTCTCGAGGAAGGACTTAACATTCTAGAGAAGTCTATTAAGGACGTTGAGGAGGGCAGGGTAGGTGACGACGTGCTAGCCAGGGTACGTGGTTGGTGAGTCGGGGAACCCTGTTCAAGACCGTACCAACTAACCTCGCTGAATCAAGGATAGTAGGTTGCGGAAGCCGACCAAGCTTAAGCTAGTCTCCATATAAGACTTGTAGAGTCCGTAAGCAGATCTTCTTAAATCACCCGGCAAACCGCTGAGGAATAGCCTTAAACGAAACTTAAGTAGCGACACATACTTAATCAACGTCAGGTAAAGGAAGAGGTAGGCCCCTAAATCTGCTAAAGCGAGTAAGATTAAGAGTATTTGGTGAGCTATCGAAACGTAATTAAATAGCTTAACCACTATCGAGGCTCCCGTGGGTAAGCCCCCTCCTCAAATAAACCTTAGCGACGTTACCGGACCTCACAACCTCCACTATACCCCTACTCTCCAGCAATTTAATCCTCTCCGATATTATCCTCCTGGAAGCGGTACCCCTAACCCTCCTGACCCTCCTAGTCAGTTCCGAGATGCTTACACCGCTCTCTGAAGAAGCGAGAACCTCTAGTATTGCCTTAGTTATCGGGTCTGATTCCGGAACTCCCTTCAGTAAGATAACTAGTTCCCGAGCTAACTTAACCGCTCTCTGAACAGGGATGGAAAAATAGAGCGTTAGTTCCACAGCCATCGCGTAGGTTGGGTCATTACTTAGCGTGGTAAGCAATTCCTCAAGCCTCTCCAGCTTCCTAACTATATACTCAAGCAGTTCCTCAACTCTCTTCAACGTGTCGTCGGAGGACATTCAAGTCCCTGGGAGAGTTAGTTGAGCGCTGAAGAGCTTACTAGTTACTCTTCCTCTTCTTCCTCCTCTTCCTCCCGATGCCTTATCTTAGGTCTCTCACTCAGTAAGTCCTTCAGGAAACTCATGCTAGGCAATGACTTCAGTTTCTCACTAAGGAATTTCTCAGTCCATTCCTTAGCTGTTTGCTGGTCAACCCCGCTCTCTATCAAAGACTTATAGAACATGCTTACTTCCTTACCTAACTTCTCACCGCTCACGCTCTCGGTCAGCATCTTGACTAAGTCTCCTAAAGGCTCTCTAAGTTCTTTAAGGAATTCCGAGACGGCTTTCAAGACCTCACGTAATTCCTCCACATCCCTCTCTTCCTTACTCAAGATTCCACCCAAGATATCTAGCGTTAGCTAAAGTAATAACTTTGCTAGGTTCCGTGTGGTCAAGCAGTGAGCAGTTGCTTAAATACATTTTTCAAGAATATAGTGGGTGGGGGCGGGGTTGAGCGCGATCGAGGTCAGGGGGTTGGTCAAGGTCTACGATCACAAGGTTAGAGCTTTAGATGGTGTGAGCCTAGATGTGGAGGAGGGGACGGTCCACGCTTTACTAGGTCCTAACGGCGCCGGCAAGACCACCTTAATAAGGGTCATAACCACCCAGCTAAGACCTAACGAGGGTTCCGCAAGGGTTTTCGGTTACGACGTTGTCAAGAACTCCTCTAAGGTTAGGGAATTGATCGGTTACGTACCTCAGGAAGTATCGCTTTGGAGCGATTTGAGCGGTTACGAGAACATACTCATCTACTCAAAGATATACGGTATTCCTAGAGAGTTAAGAAGTAGGAAAATCGAGGAATTGCTTGATTTCATGGAGTTGAGTGAGGCCTCCAGAAGACTCGTAAGAACTTATTCCGGGGGGATGATAAGGAGGCTTGAGATCGCTATCGCCTTAATGCGTAGTCCTAAGCTCTTAATTCTTGACGAGCCGACGATAGGTCTTGACCCGGGAGCGCGTAGCTTAGTATGGGATAAAATAAGTGAGTTCAGGAGAGAGAATGGCGTGACGGTCTTCTTCGCAACCCATTACATGGACGAGGCAGACAAGTACGCTGATTACGTAACCCTCCTTAACCAGGGGAGGGTGGTGGCTCACGGAACTCCCAACGACCTGAAGAAGCACGTCAAGGGTAATAAGGTTCTCGTGTTTTTCAAGGAATCCGTAGATAACTCGAGACTGAGTGAGATCGTCTCAGGAATTCCTGGGGTAAGTATCTCCAACCTCGGCAACGACCACGTGGAGTTAGTTGTTGACGACATACCTACTAAGCTCCCTAAAATACTTGAGGAAGTCTTCGTTAAAGGCTACTCAGTCTCTGAGGTGGAGGTTAGGGAAGCGTCGTTAGACGAGGTCTTCATAAAGCTCACTGGCAGGAGGATCACCGAGGAGTCTGGCAGGATAAAGGAGGTAGTGAGTATGAGGAAGATGATTAGGAGGGGTGGGTAATGCGTTCCATGAAATTAGCTTCACTTGCTTCAATGGCTGAGATGGAGTTGAGGAGGCTGAGACACGACCCGTTCGAGATACTTACACGTGCTGTCCAGCCAATACTCTGGATCGCGGTCTTCGGCTCCGTCATGGCTAGGATAAGGGCATTCCAGAACGTAGGGGATTACGTGACCTTCATAACCCCTGGCGTGATACTCCAGTCCTCCACGTTCATATCGCTAGCTTACGGGATAGCGTTAATATTTGAGAGAGAGTCAGGGATACTGAAGAAGCTCCTGACCTCACCCATCCCTAGGAGCTACATAGTCGTGGGGAGGGCTCTGGCAGGGGGTATTAGAGCGTCAACCCAGTACGTCATAGTTTTAGTATCGGCTGTAGCCGTAGGTGTCAGAATAAGCGGTAATCCGCTGAACCTGATTACAGGTTACTTAATACTCGTTCTAGCGTGTATGGGTTTCACAGGACTCTCCATACTCATAGCCTCCCTACTCAGAACACGCGAGAGGTTTATGGGGATAATAGGGGCGATAACCATGCCTCTCTTCTTCGCTAGCAACGCGCTATACCCGATTGAGGTAATGCCTGACGTGATTAAGTACATCTCCTTAGCTAACCCACTCACCTACACGGTGTCAGCGCTGAGGAAGTTGCTCGTGAGTAGCTCGTATGACGTACTCCAGGAAACGCTAATACTGACATGCTTTACAGCACTCTCTCTAGGAGTGGCTATCAAGAGCTTGAGGAGGATTATCGAGTAGTATAGCAAATATAATTACTCTTAACAAGTAAGTTTTGTGGTAGCTGTCATGGGTGTTGTGAGCGAGCCCGCGCAGGTGACGCAACGAGAGTCACTACTCGGTCTCTACAGAGCTTCCGAGTACTTAGTCACGGCTACGGTGCTTGAGAACGTATCGTTTTTCTCACTCTTATGGTGGCTGATAAGTACCTACCTACGTTTTTTGATGGGTGAGCATAACTTAATAGATTGGAGTAGGGGGCTCCCACTCCTTGTGTTAAGCCCTCAAATGCAGTTAATCATGCTGTGCCTCGCTGCGAGTCTTCTGCTATGGTTGTACGCCGTATTCGGTGAGATGATTCCCGCTTTAAGGGAGCTCGAGACTCGGGAGGCGGGTTTAAGCACCCCGCTAACGATGGTTACCGTAGGCTTCACGGTAGCATTAACGCTGACAGCTATTCAAATGAGCGTGTTATCCATCATATACTTAATAATAGCTGACCTCACCACATACCTAATCACCTACCTACTAGGTATCGGTATCCTAGTCGCTTACCTACTGGCTTACATAGGGTTCTTCCTAATCTTCGAGAGATTAAGTCGCTTGTTAGGTGATAAGAGATTCGTAACTGTCGGTGTTCTAGTCCTGGTTTCCGCGTTCATATTCTTCTTAGGTCCCGTAGCTTGGTTCATCTCGTTCCGGGCTTTACGCGACTTACTCCGCACTACGGTATAACGTAAAAACTGTGTGAGGGGTTGAGTCCCCCTGTGCGTGAACCGAAAAGCTTATTATCTTCTCTGTTTATTTATTGGATAGGGTATCCAATATGGTAAGCCAGAAAATCTACGTCGCGTTGCTCCTGATAGTTCTAGTATTCAGCGTCGTTTCTTTCACAATCAATTACTTAATGATTAATGAAGTCAGGAACATCCTCCTAAAACAAGAACTAGTTTTGAGCAAGGTTCAAGCTAATGTCTCCGAGCTTCAGGGATCGATAAACTCGCTTTCCGGGAAAACCAACGAGTTAAGTAATCTCGTTAAGAGCTTGCAAGCCAGCTACGAAGAACTCAGCAGTAAATTGAGGGGTGTTAAGTACCCGCTAGTAATTACTGACAGTATTGGAAGAACTGTTTACGTTAAGTATGAGCCTTCTAGGGTGGTCTCGGTAGGTCCTTCACTAACTGAAATCTTGTTTTCTTTAGGTTCCGGTGACAAGATTGTGGGGGTTGATAAGTTTTCTAACTACCCACCCGTTATTAACGAGTTGATTGAGAGAGGGGTTGTTAAGGTCGTGGGCGATGCCTTCACGTTGAATGTGGAGTTAATAGCTAGCCTCAGGCCTGACGTAGTCTTCCTAACTTACTCGGCTCAGATAGAGAAGTACGTTAAGACCCTAACCGATCTGGGGATCTGTGTCTACGTTGTTAAGGTCGAGGATTTCGGGGATGTGTATAACGCCGTGATGTCTTTAGGGATCATCATGAATAAGGCTGACTCAGCGCTAGAGTTGCTGAGTAATATCACTGGCAGGGTCATGAATACGTACACGAGAGTAATCAACTACCTCAACACTACCGGAACTCCTAGAGTTAGCGTGTATTGGGAGATATTCCCCGATTACTGGACTCTAGGAGGGAACACCTTCCAGAACAGCATGATAGTGTATGCTGGAGGGGAGAATATCTTCGGGAACACTAGCCTCTCCTGGTTCGTAGCCAGCCCGGAATCAATCATCGACTTAAACCCCTCAGTCATCCTCTTAAGCTATAATTACGGGATGTTCGGCACCCCCCAAGACTTGATAGGAATGATTGCTTCAAGACCTGGCTGGAGCAATATTACGGCCGTCAGGGAGGGGAGGGTGTACGTGTTGGGCGGCGTGATTGAGGACATAGTTTCGCGTCCCGGTCCTAGACTAGGGGTAGCTGTCGAGGTCTTGGCTAGAATACTCTATCCCGGAGCTTACAACATAACTCAGGTCCCGAGCTTTATCGACGAAAACGTGGTTAGTGGGTGGGGGGTACCGCTAGGGTAGTCAGCGTTGTGTCCGCTCATGAGTAGCCTAGAAATATTTGTTTTATGGAGGAAAAGAAGATTCCTCACAACACTGACGTTATCTGCTCTCATCCTAGCGATCCTGTTCTTCACCCACTTAAGCTTAGGCTACAGCGTGATGAACCCCTTAAACGTCTTACTCTCTGGTATCACGCAGTTAATCACAGGTAGTTTAGGTATTGAAGGCTACAGAGTTTTGAGAGCGTTGACGGCGGTCGTTGTCGGAGCTACCCTAGCTCTCTCAGGATACTTAATGCAGTTAAGTACTAAGAACCCTCTCGCCGACCCCTACATACTCGGGGTCTCGTCGGGAGCTTTATTCGCTGTCTCCCTAACACTGTCTATCTCAGGCTACGTACTACACCCCCTCATGATCGGGGTTAGAACCATCACCGCTTTCTTAGGCGGGTTGATCGCTTACTTAGCGACGCTATTCATAGCTTCTAAGGCTGGCATGAGCCCCACGTCCTTGGTGTTAGCGGGGGTCGCTGTCGGCACCTTCTTCTACTCCGCCTCACTCCTACCGCAATACTTTATCTCACGCGACATACACAAGTTAATTGCCTGGAGTATGGGGTCGTTCGTAAGCCCCTCCGCCGACGCCTTAATCTTGATGATCTCCGCGTTACTCTTAACGATGTCCTACGCGTTTTACGTGAGACACCCGCTCAACAACCTTCAAGTAAGTGATGACTTCGTTAAGCAGCTGGGGTGGGACCCGGCTAGGTTGAGGAGATACTCTACATTACTAGCTTCCTTAATAACCTCGTTCACGGTCGCTTGGTTCGGTGTGATAGGCTTCGTCGGCTTAGCCGCGCCGCACATATCTAGGAGGGTTCTCAAGTCTAGCGAACTCGTTTTCGTCCTGCCTACGTCCATCATCTTAGGCTCAGCCCTACTCACGGCATCAGACCTCCTTAGCAAGGTGTTGGTGGCCGGTGTTGAGATACCTGTTAACGTCATCGCGTCAATGATCGGCGCGCCTGTGTTAGCTCTAGCCATAGTGGAGTTGAGGAGGTATGGTTATTGAGGCAGTCAAGCTGAGTGTTTCCTACGATAACACTCAAGTCATTAAGGAAGTTAGTTTCACACTCGCCGAGGGTGTTGTGGCTGTGGTAGGACCTAACGGTGCTGGCAAGACGACATTACTTAAAGCTATCTCAGGCTTAGTTAGTTACGCGGGCTCTCTGAAGATAATGAACAAAGACTTAAGGGACTTCAGCGCTGAGGAGAGAGCTAGGCTAATCACTTACGTGCCGCCTCTGGTTGACGTAATGCCTGACATGAGTGTGGGGGACTTAATACTCAGCGATCCTCTAGTCAGTAAGGAATTGCTTGAGGAGTACATCGAGTTGTTTGAGTTAAGCTCCTTACTCAAGAGGAGGTTGAGTAAGGTGAGTAGCGGTGAGTTAAGCAGGGCTCTACTAGCTAAGGGGCTCTCGAAAAACTCGAAGATCGTAGCTCTTGACGAGCCTCTCTCACACATAGATCTGAGATTCCAGCTAATACTACTAAAACACTTAAGGGTTTTAAGTAAGGGAGGGAAGTTAATCCTAGTAGCATCTAACCAGCTAAACCCTCTCTTAAGCTACGTAGACAGAGTAGTAGCTCTAAAGAAGGGGGAGGTGGTCTTCACAGGCGATGTAGCGAGCTTCCTAAGATCTAGCACGCCTGAGAGGATTTACGGGGTTAAGTTTGAGGTTGTTTTCAAGGATGGTTACGTGGACATAATACCTAGAGAACTCGCTTAAGAGAATTACATCTAAAGTTGAGGGATCGATTCTATGCTAAGTCTTCGCTACCTCGTACGTACCGTCTTTGAAGATAGCTATTTTTATTGGTTTGGTTACTCTAGTTCCTTCGATACTTTCTGAAGCGTTTATTCTTATGTGGTCGTATATCGTGGTGAAGTTCCCTCTCAGCTTAACGCCTTTCTCGTCAGCTAACTGAACTAGTTTCTGAGGTATCGTAACTAGGTGCGTTCCCGGCTCTATCACCACCTCACCCACCTTCATTAAGTCTTTATATACCCTCAGGGTCTCTTCAGCAAGCCTTATCTTCCTTAGAGCACTCCTCTCTATCACCGAGACGTTCTCTCTAGAAGTCTTCATGATCTCCGCTATCTCCCTCTGCGTTCTTCCCTCTACCCTCAGCTTAAGTACCTCGTACTGCTTCTCCGTCAGTAACCCGTACCTCCTCCCCCTACCCATCCCCTTAATCAATCCCCACATTACGTTACTTCATTAACGCTTATAACTAGAATTACTCTATCTCTTGTAGTGATTACGTGATGACATACCGTAGTAGGTGGCTGTATCTGAGGGTGAGGAGCGAGGTTCTAGACTTACTTATTTCATGGGTTGTCTTAAGCTTTTCTTTCGCTATATTCATGAGTTCAAGTCTTGAGAGACTCCCCCTAAGCATCGCGTACTCTTCAGTAGGTGTTGGGTCGGCGTTCATACTTCACGAATTAGCTCATAGGCAGGTAGCTAAGGCTTACGACCTCGGGGCTAGGTATAGGGCTTGGTACCTGGGTTTACTCGTAACTCTAGCTATAGCCTTAATCAACGCTGTCGTTAAGCTACCTATCCTGTTCGCCGCTCCAGGAGCTGTAGTGATCTACGGTTACTGGGGTCACGTAAACCCGGTCGCTGAGTTGAGGGTGGCTGAGTCAGGCCCTCTAACCAACATAGCTGTGGGGATCGCTACGTGGGTAATACTCCTAGCTACCCAGCCAACACCCATACTCACCGACGTGCTATACTACGTCATGAGGATTAATTCATGGATAGCTTTCTTCAACCTCCTGCCCCTACCACCCCTAGACGGCTTCAGAATACTTAGGAGATCCCCTGTAGAGTGGGTCTTGATGTTCGTAGTCAGCATGGTGATCTTAAGGTTAGCTATTTAAAGCAATCATAACCCGAAAACGCTGAAGATATGAGGAGCTGACCAACTCCCTAAGCATCCCGCATTATCCGAGGATCTCCCCCGGGGGCGGGGCCCGTCAGCCTAGCGCGGACATCCACTCCATTATGCCGTTCTTAATCATCTCGAAAGCCATGGCAGCTATTATTATTGACATGAACCTGCCGAGCCCTCTCACGAAAGACTTGCTCAACTTGCTCACCATATGTGATGAGTACTTAAGCATTAATGCGGCTGTCGTTACAGCTAGTAGGGACGCGGTGAGTACTGCTACGTAACCCTCCAGAGTGTTATTCTCTGTCACTAAGAGGATTATAGTCGTCATAGTCCCAGGACCTACGAGCAGAGGCGTTGCAACAGGCATTACAGCTATTTCTTCAGGATCTAGCTTCTTAGACCTGGGGGCCTCCCCAAGCACGTCGAACGCCAATACTAAGAGTATCGCGCCGCCACCAACCCTGAGTGAGGCTAGTGAGATACCGAAGAAGTTGAGGATCCATATACCGAACAAAGTGAATACAGCGACCATGACGCACATAGCTATGAAAGCCTTCCTGACAATCTCATCCTTCCTCCTAGGATCAAACCCCTCAGTTAACGTAATGAATACAGGTACGGCAGCGAATGGGTCGAGAATAGCTAAAATCTTGACATACATCACGAGCGTCGTGAAAACCCATTCCCACACGTGAGACACCGAAGAAAAGACTATGGACTTCCATAATAAACCTTCATGAAAACCAAAGCAGTTTCACGACGGCTTCAGTCACTTTATCACGGGCCTCGCCCAATTCCCGAACTTTACCCAAGCTATGCTTCCTAAACCCCCTACGAAGTTACTTAACGCCATGGCGACCCACACACCGTAAGATTGTAGGCCGACCACGTAAGCTAGTAGGTATCCTAAACCTATCCTGAACCCCCACAACCTGATCATACCTAGTATCGTGGGCACCGTTGTGTGGCCTGACCCCCTACCTACGGACATCCCGACGAAGAATAGGGTGAAGAAGGGTAGGCTGAACACGAAAATCTCAAGAAATCTTAAAGCCTCGCTAAAAATCTCCGCGTCGGAAGTGAATACCGAGATTAGCTGACTCCTCACAGAGAAAACTATTAAAGCGCCCAGAGCTGTGAGCGTGCTTATCGTTAGTGACGCTTTATAGGCTATCTCGCGAGACCTGCTAGTGTTGCCGGCGCCTAAATTCTGCCCGATCATTATAGCTACCGGCATAGTCAGACCCCACATGACCGCGTCAGCTATATCCATCACTATGAATCCTATAGCGAAAGCCGCCGCCACCACCACACCAAACGAGTTCACCAACGCGTTTTGAAGCATGAAAGCAAAACTATTAGAGGCGTGGAACACGAACACCGGACCCCCTATACGGATATTCCTCAACACCCACAACTTATCAATATTCTTCGTGGGGAATATCCTCAAGTCAGGAAACCTACGTTTAGTTAAGTAGATTAGTGTGGCCACGCCGCCAAGTCTTGACAAGACGGTAGCTAATGCAGCGCCTGCAGCCCCCATCCTAGGGAACGGTGGTATACCGAGTATTAGGAAGGGATCCCAGATAATATTTAGGAGAGCTGAAAAACCTCCTACTACGGCCGGGGTCCTAGTATCACCTACTGACTGAAGTATCGTGGAGTAAGTTGCTGAGAGCCCTGAAAGCATTAAATCAATTGATATGATACCTGAGTAACTCATTACGTCATCAAATATCTCCGGCGGCGTCATGATCACGTAATGGAATAGATGATACCTCAGCGAGAAGTACGTGAGACCGAAAACAAAGCTAGTTATCAGAGATACTGTGAAAAATTTGGAAGCGATATCACTGGCTTCATCATACCTCCTAGCACCTATGTATTGAGAGAGGAGAGCCATGTTGGCTGTAGAGATAGCCATGTTGAAAGCGTTGAAGAACATGAAGGGGGGCCACGCCTGCCTAGGCACCGCCATAGCGACATCACTATACTTACTTAACCAGAAAGCGTCAGCGACGTTGTAGGACACGTTAATAAGCTGAACCAACATCAACGGAAACCCTAACCATAGCAGAGTCTTAACTATAGGACCGTTAACTATCTCACTCCTGTATTTGTCTATCGTAGCCGCCGCAGATCGAGCCACTGAAGACACCCACTCTCATAGCACCGCTATATTCCTTAGAAATATAATTTATACGCTTATAAGCTACCGTCCCCTCAGCAAGCATAACAGGTGACTCGGGAGGAAACGTCTCATTTTAGGCTGTTACAGAACTGATGGTAAGTTTAGATATCTGTGAATATCTGTAAATATTTGGCTCTTAGAGTAATGTTTAAATACCTCTATGCTCGTTATAGTTTCTTGGATGATCCGCTCTGCGGTGACG
>JAJHQR010000016.1 GCA_020833255.1 Desulfurococcaceae archaeon
ATGGTTGGTGGAAGACCTACTTAAGAGTACGGAAGGCCTTGAGAGCGTGATGGCGGACGTTCTCAGGGTTCTCTACGTGTGTATGGGGTCGCTGTGGTTGAGTGAGTTGATGAGTGAGTATAGGGTATTCGTTGAGGCGTTGGGGGGCACGCCCGCCTCGGAAGACGACGTGAGGAAAGCTATCGACAGGCTTAGCGAGATGGGTTTAGTTAGTGTTAGGGAGGGGATAAGAGCCACTATGTCTCAGGAAGGGGAGAAAACCTACCTAATCTCGCTCAAGTTGAGTAGCCAGCAACTTAGTCTGTTAAGAAACGACTTAAAGATATCTAAGTACAGAGACTTATGGAGGTACTACCTGAAGACTACGTGAGCACTGCTATTACGTATTAACGGGGAGTAGTCACCGCCCCTAGCTCCGGCAGGGGAAGCTAGTGTGTGGTGAGCGCTTAGAAACCAGCTCTGAAGACTTCGACGTGCTGAGCTGGTACGACGAACTTAGCAGCGGGTATGACGAGCTTTACGGTGAGGAACAGAGACGTAAGTTCCTCCAGGTAGTCAAGGAGGTTTCCTCGATAAACCACGTGGGGGGAGGGAATCCGGTGATTCTAGACTTAGGTTGTGGTACGGGGGGCTTAGCAGGTCTCTTGCTCGACGAGTTCTCAGGGATGGGTCCCCTCTACTACGTGGGTCTAGACTTGAGCCCGTCGATGTGTTTCCTGAGTAGGGAGCGGGTAGGTAACGCGGGGTTGCTGGGGGATGTCGTGGCAGGAGATATTTTCAGACCTCCTTTTAGGGGGAGGGTAGCGAACGCTGTCTTCTCTATTACCGCGTTAACCTGCGGGAACTTCGTTGAGGGGGTGGTTCAAGCTCTCGAGAACTTGGTTAGGGAGGGTGGCTTGCTTATCTACACGATCCTATGCTCTGATTTGTCTAAGATCCCGGAAAGCGGTCTTAGGGTATGTGATGCTATCGCTTACTTGAGTGAGAGGGAAGTGTTATGCGTCGTTAAACCTCTTCCTACACCGGCAAGTAAGGTGTCTTTTGATGGCCTTGAGTTACGGGAAGGTTAAGAAGTCTTTGAGCTCTCTTGACGTGGCTGTAATAATTAACGAGTTGAGTGAGTTAATCGTTGATTCAAGAATAGATAATGTCTTCAGGCTAAACGAGGACTCCCTCCTCCTTAAGCTAATTCTTAAGGAGGGTAAGCACGCATATTTAGTTGTTGAGGGGGGTGTCAGGGTTTCCCTAACAACCCATCCCGGAACAGGGGGGTCTGGCGGGAGGGTCCCGCTCTTTAGGCGTTACTTAAGAGAAGGGGTTATTTCCAGAATTACTCAACACATGTTTGAGAGGATCGTGGTCTTCGAGATTAGGGGGCGTGAGGATTTGAGGCTTGTGGCTGAGTTGCTGCCGCGCGGCATAGTAGCTGTTGTTGACTCGAGCGGGAAGGTCTTGGTGAGCACTAAGGATCTTAGCGCTAGAGATAGGGCGGTAAGGCCTGGGTTGCCGTACGTTTTCCCTCCAGTCCTCCCCGACATTAGGGGGGTTAGTAGCAGGGAGTTCGTTGATTTGCTGCGTAGGGAGAGGGAGGTAGGTAGGGCGCTGGTTAAGGTATTCGGGGTGCCCCCTGAAGTCGTTAACGAAGTGCTTGAGGAGTCGTTGAGGAAGGCCTCCCCGTCTACGCTGAGTGATGAAGACTTGGTGAGGGTTCACGACATTATCAAGTCCTTCATCGAGGGTGTGGTGAGGAAGCCGGAGCCCGTGATCATCGCGTGTAACGATAGCTACGTTTCTTTCCACCCGTTCCAGCCCAGGAGGCTTGAGGGTGGTTGCAGGGTGATTTCTTTCAAGTCTTTTAACGAGGCCGTAGACGAGTACTTCCAATTCTTCGAGGGTAGGTCCGCCGAGGTTGTTGAGGAGGTTGAGGAGAGGGATAGGGTTAGCCTCACGCTAAGTAAGGCTAGGGAGAATTACGAGGAGATGATTAAGACTCGGGAAGAGTTGGTCGGGCTCGTTAAGTTGGTTCAGGAACACTATGATTTACTTGAGAGTATATGGGAGTGTGTCTCCGTTAAGGTCAGGAGTTCCGGCTGGGAGTCGGTCACCTCATGCAATGTCTCGAGCTACGATAAAGATACTGGTTCTTACGAGGTGGTCCTCGAGGGGAGGACGCTTAATTTCAGCATACTTAAGGATTTTAAGACGCAGTATTTTGATTTGCTGAGGAGATTGAAGAATCTGGAAGAGAAGATTAAGAAGACTGAGGAGGTTCTTAAGAATCTTGAGGAGAGGTTGCGTGTCCTAGATTCCGTGATTGAGGAGAAAACACGGAAGATCCCGGTGGTGAGGTCTTTCCAGTGGTATCACGTGTATCACTGGGTGATTACGAGGAATGGTTTTCTAGCCGTGGGGGGTAGGGACGCGGCGCAGAACGAGAAGATAGTTAGGAAGCTCATGAAAGACAGGGACATATTCATGCATGCGGACATACAGGGAGCCCCGGTATTCTTGGTGTTTACTGAGGGTCGTGAAGTGCCGGAGGAGGATTTATATGAGGTGGCTGTCTTAGCAGCTTCTTACAGCAAGGCCTGGAAAGAGAAGTTGCGGGCCTTAGATGTTTTCTGGGTTAGCGGGTCTCAGGTGGGTACTGCCGCGCCGGCTGGCCAATACCTGCCTAAGGGTTCCTTCATGGTATACGGTAAGAAAAACTATATCAGGGACGTCGAATTAAGGGTCTCAATAGGTATTCAAGTCCGTGACGACAAATATTACGAGTTGGTTGCAGGGCCCCCGGAACTCTTGAAGAGCAGGTGTTGCGCTTTAATCACTTTAGAGCCGGGTGATGCCAAGCCCGAGATCGTGGCGAAGGAATTCATGGAACTACTCCGGAAAACCAAGTATTTGGTGAAGGATCTCAAATTAGATGACGTGATTAGGTACGTGCCAGGTCCTTCCAACATAACTGAGAAGATGGTGGTTGGGTAGAGTCTGAGCAAGCACTTCCTGACCGTACGCGAACGCTGAAAAATATATTATCCTACTACACGTATATTTACTTGGTGTGAGTTTGAAGGTTAAGTTGTTCGCTCAAACTAATTACCCTAAAATATCTTCTGAAACCCCGCTTACGCGAGCTAGAGCGGTCATGCGTGACTTAAGCCTTAGGCTACTCCCGGTAGTTAAAGAAGGTGATTTCCTGGAAGGCATCCTACGCAGGGAGCACGTCTTGAGCGTCTCCTCCACCAAGTCCGATATAACGGTCTCGCAAGTCATGGAGAACCCGCCCGTAGTTTTCAGGGCTGAGGAGGACGCGCGCAGGGCTTTCAAGATCATGCTAGAGTTTGATGAGTGGTACGTGCCCGTAGTCAATGAGGTTACCGGGAGGTATTTAGGGGTGTTATCGCTTGATTCATTCCTGCGCGCAATGCTTCAGAAAAACGTTGAGGCTCATGAGAAACGCCTCTCCGAGATAATGACTACTAAGGTGGAGTACGTCGTTCCCGAAGACTTCGTTAGCAGGGTGTGGAGGAAGATGATAACTTTCAGGTATGCTGGCTTCCCGGTGGTTAGGGAGAGGGACTTAGTAGTCGTTGGTATAATAACCCAGCACGACCTACTTAAGAAGGGGTATACTAGGATAGAGCTAGAGTCTGAGTCAGGACCTAGGTTAGGTCCTCGGGTAAAGGAAGCGATGACAACCCCTGCAATAACCTTGAAACCTTACAACAAAGTCTTCGACGCTCTTAACTTGATGGTCAAGAACGACTTCGGCAGGATACCCATAGTCGATGATTCCAACGTCCTCGTAGGGATAGTGGATAGGAGTGATTTATGTAAGTCTTATTTAGGGGGTGGTAAGCCTGGTTAAGGTATATACTCCTCGTAGATTACGTGAGAAAAACAGGTGGTTGAGGAGTGACGGCAAGCCGAACTTCAAAGACAGGCTATACTCTAAAGAACCCGAGTTAAGTCCTTTAGTGAGGAAGGACGTACCACCGATCAACACCTTAACCACAGTCCTCAGAACGTGTGAAATCATGAGTTCTTATAACACGCGCTTAACGGCGGTGACTTCCGGGAAGGGGAGTATAATCGGTGTTGTCACCGCCATGGACATAGTGGATTATCTTGGTGGGGGGTCTAAGCACGGCTTAGTAGGTGCTTCAGGTTTTGAGACGATACATGAAGTCCTTAACTTAAGTATCGGTAAAATAATGAACGAAAACCCGATTTACGTCAGTATTGACACACCACTCTATAAGGTGCTTGAGTTAATGATTAATTACGGGCTGGGCGCCGTACCCGTGACTAAGGAAGACGGTTCCTACGCGGGGGTTTTAACAGAGCTTGAGATAATGAAGTACCTCTCCGTTAAGTATGTGGGGGTGCCTGTTCATAAGGTCATGACGAGGGAGATTCTCTCCGTCAACTCCACCACGTCTTTAGAGGAAGCTATGTGGATGATGGTATCGTTGGGTGTTAGGAGGTTGCCTGTAATAGATGAAAACCAGATTAAGGGTATGCTGACCTGGAAAGACGTCGTGGACCTAATAGGTACCCACAAGATTTACGAAATGCTTAAATACGGCTTATTAAGGGAGTTCAAGTCTTTAAGAGTTTCCGACGTCATGAGCACGAACGTCGATGTGGTGAGCCCGCACGCGGATTTAGGTGAGGTTGCCTCCATGATATTGAGGACGGCCACCTCCTCACTCCTGGTAGTTGAGGATGGGGTTGTTGTAGGTATAATAACTGAGAGAGACGTTATTTATGGGTTGGTGGTGAGTTAAAATGCCTCCTAGAGTTACATCATATATGAGCTCTCCAGTCATAACAGCTAAGAAAAACGATAACTTAGCCCATATTAGGAACTTAATGATTAGGCATAAGATAGGGAAGGTAGTCATAACGGAGGAAGATGGGGAGACCATATACGGGATAATAAGTAAGAGCGACTTCGTCCGGATCCTCTATAATCGCAAGAAATACATAAAACCTCTTGAAATGCTATTCGCTTACGAGATCGCTACGACTCCCGTATTAGCGGTCAGCGATAACAGGACTATTAAGGCGGTAGCGCAGATCATGGTGAAGAGGAACATAGGCTCTCTCCTAGTCCTCGACAAAGACCAGAAGTTGATAGGTATCGTGACTAAGGCGGATCTCGTGAGAGCTTATGCTGAGAAGTATCACGGCATATATAAGGTGGAGGACTTCATGAATAGAAACCCGCCCACGGTCTCGTTATCCCACTCCGTATTTTACGTCATCGACTTAATGAGTACGAGCGGCGTGGGTAAGGTGGTTGTTGTAGAGAAGGGAAAACCCGTCGGCGTGATAACTAAATCCGATATTATGTTCCTGAATATTGAGGGATTACTAAACGTTAGTAGGGTTAAGTTCGTTAAGAAGCGCGGCATTAGTGGGCGAGGGTTCGAGAGCGTGGTGCGCGTGTACTCACTCCCCATAGCTAGCGACGTGATGACCCCCGACCCGATAACGGTCAAACCTTCTGAAGACCTCGCGGTAGCCGCTGACGTGATGACCAAGAACAGGATAGGCACTCTGCCAGTAGTTGATGATGAGGGTAACCTAGTAGGTTTGCTGAGTAAGCAGGACATACTAAACGCTTTGAGGCAGGTGTGAGTGTGGACTCCCTAATCCTGGCTGGTGAGGTTGCTTCTAAGGATTTCCTTAGAGTAAGTAAGAACGAATCCCTGGTGAACTTAGTTAAAGAGATGCGTAAGAAAAACACTGACAGAGCCCTCGTATATCGTGATGACGTCCCTGAAGGTATCGTCACTAAGAAGGACATAGTGACTAAAGTTGCTGTGAGCCGGACTAGAAGATATCCTGTATCAGTACTTCACGCATCCTCAGTAATGAGTTACCCCCTAATAACTGTGAAGAGGGATATGCCTCTCTCTAAAGCGGCTAGGATGATGATCGATAAGAACGTGAGTAGTCTGCCGGTGAAGGACGAGGAAAGGATCGTGGCGTTGCTGACTAAGTGGGACATAGCTAAAGCCTTAATCAAGTCTCCGACACCGCTTTCTCAAATCATGACGCGTGATGTGGTAACCATAAACGATACGGACTCAATACTCACTGCCAGGAAGTTGATGATTGAGGAAGGGTTCTCGTCACTACCTGTCTTGAATAGTGAGGGATTGTTGGTAGGTATTGTGACGTTAGATGAAATACTTGATACATTGGTAGACTTAATGGAGTTCGTGAGTGACTCAGGCTCTAAAAGCTCTCTGAAAAACATAACTGTGAGGGATTGTATGAGGCCTGTCGTGCCAGCGCTTTCCCCGGAAGACGCTCTCGGGACTGCGGTGGCTTTAATGCTTGAGAAGAGGGTGAGGGCGGTCCTGCTCGTAGGCCCTAATAAGACATTGCGGGGAATAACCACCTTAACTGATTTAACGCGTTATGTTGCTAGCACATACGTCTAGTTAAGGTCTTGACGCGAACACACTATAAGAAAGCTAGGATTTCGTCTCTATCCTTAATTATCTCTATCCCCGAGCTAGTCCCTATCACGTCAGCGCCGAAAACCACTAGGTTGAGTGCTTCGACAGCGTTTCTCACCCCTCCGGAAGCCTTGATCTTGAGTTTATCGCCGACGATCTTCTTTATTAGGAAGACGTCCCTCACGCTCACCCCTCTAGAGCCGAACCCCGTGTTAGTTTTTATGAAATCCGGTTTATGATGTAGGAGTATCTCGCATACCCTAACTAACTCGTCATCAGATAGAATGCTTGTTTCCACTATTATCTTGATGCCTAACCCAACATCCCTAGCATTCTTGACTAACTCCCCTACCTCCTCGCTAACCCCTGCGTAGTTGCCTGACTTGATCTGGGTTAGGTCGATCACCACGTCTACCTCTCTCCCGCCGTTACTAGCCACGTAATCCATCTCCTTAATCTTCGCGTTTACTGGGTGATAGCCGTGTGGGAAGCCCACGACGCCGGCTACAGGGGTTTTCACTATAGGCGCTATTTCCTTAACTAAGACTGAAGGAACTACTATCGATCTGAAAGAATACTTATCCGATCTCTCAGCGAATTCTATGTAGTCTTTAACTCCCTTATCGTATTTAAGCATTGTCTGGTCTATCCTGGTATTCAGCGTTTTGAGGATTTCCAGGATTTTCTCTTTCGGTAGACTATGCAAGCCAGTCACCGACCTCGATTTTGTGCGGTATGTAGGTGTCGGCCAGGAACTTCAGTCCTTTGCTAGTCAGCGCCTCAATCTCAAGCTTCGAGAGCTTCTCTAAGAATATGTCTATCTCCACCTTCCAGCGCGGGGTCTGGAACCACTTGTAATTCATGAGTTCCTTAGCTCTCTTAATATCCATTTCCTTAGCTTTTATTATGTAGTTCTTCCTCTCACTCTCTGAGAGATACGGCTTCTTACCTAGCTTGGGTGATCCGTAAACATCGGACATCATCACTCCTAAGAATCTAGCTTTAGGCGTGGCTAAGCGCTCGCTCTCGTACGATAAGGTTATCGACCCAACCCTGAAGACGCTGTATATGTAGAACCCGTACGGGTCGCTGTCAGTCAGTATGTATACCGGGAGGTTTAATTCCTCGTTCAATCTCCTCACGAACCTTCTGGTCGCTCTGTCAGGCTGTCCGGCGCTAGTGACTAAGAGAGCTTTATTAGTTCTCCAATACCCTATCCTATGTAGTTGCTGGAAGACAGCGTCTTTCTCGATAACCAGCACGTACTCGACGTCGTAATCGAGGAATTCTATTAAGTCAGGAGTGGGTTCTATTGAGTACGCGCCGTGACCCATCTTACTTAAGTCTATCACGTCATCTCCTGAGCGGATCCTCATATTACCTACTACCTTGCCTTTCTCCTTACTCAGTATGAGCATGTCCTCCCTGAGCATATCAATAAATACTTCCAGGTCTCGTATAACCGAGTCTGACTCCTTCTGCTCGTCCCACGTGTTTTCCTCCTTCACCTTCCGCGTAACTAAGTCACGGTACTTGATCGTGTGTTTGCCTCTGTAGTATAGGTCTCTTATAGTGGGGTATTCGTTATTCTTTAAAGACTCGTAGATTATGCTAGCGATCAGCAGTGTCTGCATGAACTTCTTCGATTCGTTGACGTTGAGAAAACTCCTCTTAAGAACTCCCTCACCCAACTTCAGGAGTCCGTTGGCTTCGTCGTATATTGTGTTGGTTAAGGTCCTCTTCCTTATGACTAGGGTAGGGTTCCTGCCGTTCATCAAGTCCTCAATAATCTCGCTAAATTTACTCTTGATGACTTCGATGGCTTTGTTCCTAGCGCTTAAGTCCTTAGATGTGAGGTAGGTGCCGTGACCCACGACTAACTCACCTCAATCACTACCTCCTTAAGCGACTTGATCTTAAGCATCGTCAGCTTCTTATTCAGTAACTGCAGTAGTTCCTTCTCTAACTCCTCGCGCTTGAACTTGCCGTCCGTGAGCGTGTGTAGTGAGCGAGCTATGTCAGGTATATACTTAGCTATGGTTACTGCTTTCTCAGCTTCCTCGTACTCCTTAGCTTTCCGAGATAGGTAAGACTTCAGCTTCCTAGCCACTTCCCTCACGGCTAGCTCTATCTCCTTCTCTACTTCAGGCACGTCAGCCACGGCTTCCTTGCCGACGCCTTTGTAAGGGACTTTAGTACTGCATATGTGGATTAATACCGCTAGCGGGGCCGGTAACGTGACCCCATACCTATTCCACTCAATACTGTCCACGACCTTACGCATAACGTCAGCTGACTCATCGTAGAGGAGCGGTATCTTATTAGCATACCTGAGCAGTAGGGGCTTATCGGATGGAGGTACTTTATCGCCGTAAGCTATCCCGGCCTCAACGATGAACGCGTGACCCTCGTAAACGCTAGCTTTCCTCGTTACTGCGGCCGCGAACTCGGGCTTTAAGGTCTCCCTCAATCCAAGAACGATGAGCTTTTCCCCCAGGAAAGAGAGGTGCCTACCTGAGGGAGCTCTGATCTTAGACGCTTTAATACTCCTCATCAACTCCGTTATGTCGTTCAACGTTAGTTCAGAGGGCTTGAGGTCGGGCTTAAGTCCGGCACCCTCCAATATTTTCAGAGCTGTTAACTCACCCACGTTCTGAAACTCCTTTACGAGGAACTCGGTGAGGGTCTTAGCGCTCGTGTCAGCGAGCATTCTCTTAAGCAACTCGATATCTACTCCGTACGGGTGCGGCTTAACCTCGCGCGGAGGTACGGGCATCTCCTCAGTGGATCTCCTGAACATCACGATATTCCCTTCAGGGTCTTCGAAGTATATGTTCGCGTAGGGAGCGATTATGGCTGTTCTCTTAAGGTAATCATATATCTTCTGCTTAGACCTCTGCCAATCACCTATTAAGTGGATCTTCACCACTGTCCCGTGCCATTCATTGTTTTTATCCATTATCGAGAACTCGTGTATCACCGGCGTGTTATTCGCTATGTCTATGCTGACCTTGAAGTAGTGGATCTTCTTCGACAGTATCTGCGACGTAATCACCTCCGCAGGCCTCCCCGTGGTTATCTGCCCGTAAAGTATCGCCATCTTAGCTCCTAAACCGAACATCCCGCGGGATTGCCTGAGAACGTACTTGGAGCTATAAAGTAACTGACCGAAAGCTCTAGGGACGTGCTGGGGAGGTAACCCGATACCGTTGTCCTCTACCTGAACACTGTAGAGAACACCCTCATACTCCTCAGCGCTCCCCTCACTATTAACAAGGGTTCTCGAGCCGTCACCGCCTTCAGACTTAATCACTACCTTAACGTCGGGTAGTATGTGGTGTGTGTCCGTGGCGTCCAACGCGTTCTCAACCAACTCCCTAACGGTTTGGTAGAGAGCTCTGGCAGGGTTGCTAAAACCGGCTATCTCCCTATTCCTGTAAAAGAATTCAGACGGTGATAACGCTCTAAACTTCTCTACACTCTCTACTTCGCTCATCTTCCCACCTAAAAACTCATAATAAGAATAACTTAAAAGGAATATGTCTAAAACCGTATTATATTGGAGCCCACCACCAGGTTTTTACTGAGTTGTCTCCAGGAGGCTGACGGCCAGTATCGGCAACAGTATTGATACCTCCCCGTAAACCGTTACGTGCTTAGCGCTCGGCTTTATCTTCCCCCAACTTATTGCTTCCCTACTCCTAGCCCCGCTGAGGCTGCCGTCCCACTCCACCGCGGTAGTCACGTAAACCGCGTAATCCAGGCCGTTCTTGAATTGATTCCACCATATCGTGTGGTGCTTGCTTATCCCCCCACCGAGTATTAGAGCTAGGCTTTTCTTAGATTGAAAGACTAGGTCCGATAACTCCTTCATGTCTTTCAGCGGGTTCAGCTTGAAACCCGTGAATTGGGAGTAGATGAATAGCTGTGTTCCGAACGCTCCGTCAACAACTCCCGGGACGTAGATAGGTACCCCGCGCTTCTTAGCCACCCCTATGATTGAGTTAGGGTCTTTAGATAAAGCCTCCCCAGCAAGCGCGAGGAGTTCTCTAACCCCCCACTCAACCTTAATGGAGGAAGCTCTATACACTAGCTCCCGAACGAAGGACTCTATGAGGGGTCCGTAAGAGTCCTTAGGTATGAACACGTTCCCCAGCCTGTGAATACCTACCCTCTCCAACTCTAGGTCGTCAGCCTCAAAATATCCTTTCAGGTAATTACCGCCTAAAGCCTTAGCTATGTCGTGGTCTAAAGTCCCGCACGTTGTTACGACGACGTTGAAGAAACCCTCATCTATCAACTGAGCTAGCAATCCCCTAAGCCCCGTAGCGACTAAGTTGCCCGTGAAAGAGAGGAATCTTAAGTCAGCTTCCTTAACGCCTTCCTTAAGTATCTCCGTGGCTTCATAAAGGCTTGAAGCAGTGAATCCGTGTATCTCCTTGTATACGTTGATTAAGTCGCTTACCCTCATACCCTTCCATAACCTTACGTCACCTACTCTCTCGTAGGAACTCATGCACTACCCCCTCCAACTCACTCATCTTGATAGTCCTCTGAGTCTTCTCCCTCAAGTTTTTAATCGTTAGCGTGCCCTCCTTAACTTCCTTCTCCCCCAGGAATACCGCGTAGTCGTAGCCTCTCTCAACCACGTCGCTCAATACCTCACCAACCTTCTTCTTAGTGACTACCCTAACGTCTACTACGCAACCAGCGTTCCTGAAGCTCGTGGCGACCCGATCTATCTCAACGACATAATCGCTTAACGCGATCAACGCGATCTTAACACTTCTTTCAGGGAGTCCCCAACCCCTATTCTTGAGTACTAAGTGCATCCTGTCAAGCCCTAGAGCGAAGCCTGTTGCCGGGAGGTCCTCACCACCGTATAAGGAGATTAGCTTGTCGTAACGCCCCCCACCCCCTATGCTGAAGGAGGCGTCGGGGACTATCACCTCGAATATGAAGCCCGTGTAGTATGCTAACCCTCTAGCGAAGCCTAGATCTACGTAAGACTCGTTAATACCTAGCTTCCTGGAAAGCTCGAGAATCTTCATTGTTTTCTCAAGTTCCTCTAACGACTCGCTGTCTAGCCTCAACCTACCTACCTGACTCCTGATTTCCTCGGGTTCCGAGGAGGATACGCTCATTAATTCCTCGATAATTGCCTGTCCTGAAGGCTCGTACTCCCTCACTATGCTCAGGGCTTTCTCAACCTCTTTCTTGTCGAGGTAGTGTATTATTAAGTCCTGGGTTTCCTCAGGTATTTTCCAGGAATTGAATAAGTGTCTGTAAAGCCCTATATTACCTATCTTAATCCTGTAGTTACTTAACCCTACCAGCCTGTAGTAGTCTCTTATGAGTAGTAGGAGCTCTACGTCGGCGTTTATGGTTGGGTCACCTAAATACTCGACGCCTGCTTGAAAGAACTCCCTATACCTACCTGCTTGAGGTTCTTCGTACCTGAAGGCTTGCCCGATATAGTATAGCTTTATGGGTTTAGACCTATTACGCATTAATCTTAAGTAAGCTCTAGCGACTCCTGCGGTGAATTCAGGTCTTAAGCATACTTGACGCCCTCCCTTGTCGTTGAAGACGTACATGCTCCTCTTTATTTCGGGCCCGGACTTAACGGCGAATAAGTCGAAGAGTTCTAGTGTCGGGAGTATTATTAGCTCGTAGCCGTACCTAGTAGCTACCTCGCTAAACGTTTTCTTGAGGTAGTATAGTTCTTCAGAGTCTGGAGGTATTAAATCCCTCATACCTCTCAGAGGGTCTAGCCGGATCTTCATGACTCACACCAAGTCTTCCAACCTGTACTTCCTCACAGTGTAATAAGTTACGTCGCCGTTAGCGTCCACGAGAGCTAGAACAGGCTCAAGATTCTTAAGTAACGCGCTATCAACCCAGCTGAGTAGCTCCTTCGTGTTGAGCGGGGAGTTCTCCTCTACCACGTAGACAGCGTATCTCTGACCCTTCATCTCGAAAACCAACACGTTCTCGCCGTAGCCGGGCTGCGCGACCCTACCCCTATTCCTTAAGTCGAGGAAGGTCGTGAACTTGATCCAGTCATACCTACTCCTAGAATACTTGGAGAATAGATCACCTAACTTAAGGTTTTGGCCGTCCACGTCGACGACCTCACACTCCTTAAAGTACGTGAGGTAAGCTAACTCTACCAAGTCTAGCAAGTAAGTGGAGGGCTCGGTCGTCTTAACCCCGACCCTAGCTTCCGCGAAGATTTCCGGAGGCCCCCTCACTAAGAGTTTGCCGTCCTTAACGCCCACTATGCGTAGGGTCTCCCCCAACACCTAACACCACTATAATTTCCTGTAGTAACTTAAAGAAGCGATGTCTCGCTCCCCGCTTTTTATAAAGCTCGCCTAAACTCTAGTATTAGGTGCTTAACAGATGTTTAACATCAAACCTATTGAGTGGTTGGGGGGCAGGGTCAGGTGGTTAAACACTCTGAAGTTGCCTTGGGATGAAGAATACGTTGAGACTGAGGATTACGAGAGGTTGGCTAAGGCGATAGAGACCATGGAGATTAGGGGGGCTCCAGCCATAGGTGTGGCGGCGGCTTTCGGGATCGCTCTCGCGGCGACTAAGTATGAGGGGGTTGACGTGCTTGAGTTTAAGTCTGTTTTGCTGAAGGTCATTAACAGATTCTCTAGGACTAGGCCTACCGCCGTAAACCTGTTCTGGGCTCTGAATAGGATGGAGAGGGTTGTCCGAGGGGATTACGCCAGCGTTGATGAGTTGAGGGAGAGCGTGGTTAGGGAAGCTCTGAGGATATACGACGAGGACGTGAGAACTAATAAGGCTTTGGGCGAGGTAGGTAGTGAGTTAATTAATGACGGGGACACCGTGCTGACTCACTGTAACGCCGGGGCTCTCGCCACAGCGGGTTACGGGACGGCGTTAGGGGTCATAAGACACGCGTGGTATTCCGGTAAGAAAATCAAGGTGATAGCTACGGAGACCAGACCCATGCTTCAAGGAGCGCGCCTCACGGTATGGGAGCTTAAGAAAGAGGGGATTCCGGTAACGCTGATTAGCGATAACATGGTCGGTTACGTGATGAGTAAGGGGTTGGTGAGCAAGGTTTTCGTAGGTGCTGACAGAATACTCAGGACCGGGCACGTAATAAATAAGATAGGTACTTACACGTTAGCCGTGCTAGCCCATTACCACAAAATACCTTTCTACGCGGTAGCACCGACTTCAACCATAGACCCCGTGAGCAGGTTGGAGGACGTGGTGATCGAGGAACGCAACCCTGACGAGGTACGTAAGATTCTCGGAAAACTCCTTATAACGATCCCTGACGTAGACGTGATTAACCCTGCTTTCGACATAACACCGCCACACCTCGTGAGCGGTATAGTAACTGAGAAAGGCTTGATAACGCAGCCATACGAGGAAAACATTACGAGACTCCTTAAACCTACTTGAGTAGTTGCATACTTCGTCTTAAGGACTTCTAACCAAGTTTATGAGGTACGTGAATAACGCGAAACTCTACGTGGTTTGAGTTGTGGTCAGCTGAGACAGCTGTAATCATCTCTCATATCGTTTCTCTCATCACTACGTAAAGATTTAATAGCTAGCTAATAAGGTTTTAAGTAGATGATGTCACGACGCTCTCCTGAGGTGTGATGACTCTTCTCTTCACTGAATAGTTGTTTTCTTGTTGAGGTCTGTGGGTGTATGGTTCTCACGCTTCAGTGTTTTTAGGTATAAATAGTGCTTCCGGCGAATTATATTCTTGGGTTTAAGATGGCTATCGATAAGGAGTTAGCTGAAGCGAATTTAGTCTTGTATGGCGGTACGTGCCCTAACTGCGGGGGCGTGATAAGTGATGAGAGGTTGAGTAAAGGGGCCCCCTGCAGTGATTGTCTTCCTTTAGTTGAGGGCGGTTTTCACAGCTTGAGTCAAGTTGTTGAGGAGTTGCGTAGGTTGCGTAACTTAAAGAATCTTAGGGGGTTTAGTAATGCTTTGAGGGAGGAGGAAGAGCTACGCGCGTTTTTCAAGAGATGTGTCGGTAGCGAGCCTTGGAGTATTCAGAGGTTGTGGATAAGGAGGATTAGTAAGAGAAGTTCTTTCGCTATGATCGCTCCTACGGGGATTGGGAAGACTACCTTAGGGTTGGTTGCCGCGCTCTACTACTCTTTTAAGGGTAGGAAGTCTTACTTCATAGTCCCTACGACCACGTTAGTCATTCAAGCGGAGAGGAAGTTGATAGAATTCCTTAACAGGATGGGTGGTGCGGCGAGTGTTTTAGCCATACACTCTAAGCTGAGGAGGAAGGAGAGGGAGGAGAGGGAGAGGAGGCTGGAAGACCCTAGAGGATTCGACATACTAATAACTACGTCTAGGTATTTCGTGAAGAATTACGATAAGATAAGTAAGCATGACTTCACCTTCATCTTCGTGGACGACGTGGACGCTGTTTTGAGGGGTTCGAAAGCGATAAACTACCTGCTTAAGCTAATGGGTTTTACGGATGAGGACATAGAGGACGCGCTGAAGATAATTAAGCTTAAGAGAGAGCTGGGGGTGAGGAGTGAGTCTAGCGAGTTAGTCGAGGAACTCAGGAAGCTGAGGTCTAGGCTGGAGAAACGTAAGAACACGGATAAAGTCTTGATAATAGCTTCGGCTACCGGGAATCCTAGAGGGCTTAAGGTAAGGCTGTTTAGGGAGTTGATAGGGTTTGAGATAGGTGCTAGGCCGGAGCTGATAAGGAATATTGAGGATACGTATCTTAAGGTCAGGGACTTAGAGGAGGCTGTCGAGGAAGTTACGAGGTTGGTGAGGGAGTGCCTGGGTGGCGGGGGCTTAATCTACGTTCCCGTCGACTTAGGTATAGGGTTTGCTGAGGAGTTAGCTTCTAGGCTTAGGTCGCGGGGCGTGGTAGCTGAGGCTATGCACAGCAGGAAAATAAAGACTTTAGAAGACTTTAACTCAGGATCCGTGGACGTCTTAGTCGGGGTAGCTACATATTACGGCGTGTTGGTCAGGGGTATCGACTTACCTGCTAGGATAAGGTACGCTGTATTCGTTGACGTACCTAGGCATAAAATTAATCTGAGGCTTGAGAGGTTGAGCGCTACTGACGTGCTGAGGCTCATGCCTTTGTTGAGGGACGTGGTCGTGGATCCGGACGACAAGAGTTTCCTGGAGAACGCTTTCGTGAAGTTGAGGAGGGTTTTGAGGAGGTCTGGGGGTTACTTTCTTAAAGTAGTTGGTGAGGTGTTGGAGGGGGTTAGGGGTCCTCAGACAGCGAGTGAGAAGCTCTTTATGGAGGTTTACGCCAGGGTTCACGAGTTATTGAAGGATGAGGCTGTTGTGGAGGGATTGGTTAAGCACCCTGAGGTCGTCGTTGTTAGGGAGGGGGAGGCGCTCTACGTTTTAATACCTGACGCCCCGACCTACATCCAAGCTAGCGGGAGGACTTCCAGGCTCTACTTAGGCGGGGTTAGTAAGGGCCTCTCAGTCGTGGTGACCTGGAACGAGAAACTCTTGAAAGCTCTTGAGAGGAGGCTTAAGTTACTTACCGGGGAATTCGAGTTTAGGAATCTGCTGGAGATTGACTTAAATCAGGTGATTAACGAGATAAACCGCACGCGTGAGGAGATCTTAGCTATCGGTAGGGGCGAGCTAATCTACGATCTTGGGAGGAGGGTAGAGCTTAAGACAGCTCTCATGGTTGTTGAGTCGCCTAATAAGGCTAGGACGATAGCCCGCATGTTCGGGAAGCCTAGCGTCAAGGAGTATGGGAGGCTCAGGGTTTACGAGGTAAACTTAGGTAATTACACGTTGTTGATAACGGCTAGCGGCGGCCACGTCTACGAGTTAATAACGGATCAAGGTATTGAGGGTGTGGATCCAGCTAATTACGTGTACGGCGTTCTATATCGCGGAGGAACTAACAAGCCTTCATTTATCCCTGTCTTCGCCCCGATAAGGAGGTGTGTGAGGTGCGGCCACCAGTTCGCGACGCTAGAGAACCGCGCCGCGTGCCCCCTCTGCGGCTCGGAAGAAGTCTTGAGTTCCTCAGACATCATTCAGTCGTTGAGGGAGGTAGCTTACGAAGTTGACGAGGTGTTAATAGCTACTGACCCAGATACTGAGGGCGAGAAGATAGCGTACGACCTCTACCAGGTCTTAACTCCTTACAATAGGAACATAAAGAGGGTAGAGTTTCATGAAGTAACTCGTAAGGCGGTGACTCAAGCTTTGAGCAGTCCCCGCGACCTCAACTTCAGGCTCGTTAAGGCGCAACTCCTCAGGAGGATCGAGGATAGGTGGGTAGGTTTCTCGCTCTCCGGCAAGCTGCAAAACGATTTCTGGAAGAACTACTTCTGCTCCAGACTCACGTCAGCTTACCAAGAACCCGGTAGTTCCAGGCCTAGGAAGGTTAGCAAGTATTTAGTTCTCTGCAGTAAGTATAGGGAGTCTTATAAGAGATTAAGTGCTGGGAGGGTTCAGAGCCCTGTTCTAGGGTGGATCATAGAAAGTTACGAAGAGCACCGTAAATCCTTATCTAAGTACCTGGTTTTACGCTTTAAAGACTTGAAGATAATGACTAAAGTCCCTGAAAGCTTGAAAGACTTGATTACTCAAGGTGACGTTAGCGAGGTTCGGGTTAACGTCAGGTGTCGCGGGGTGTCTGAAGAATCGGTGAGTCCGCCGCCACCCTACACAACGGACACCGCTCTCTCAGAAATCTCGAGTGTTTTAGGTATTTCAGCCTCCCAGGTAATGAAGGTTTTACAAGAGCTCTTCGAGTTTGGGTTGATAACTTACCACAGGACTGATAGCGTGAGGGTTTCTGACGCCGGGATTAAGGTTGCGCGAGAGTATTTGAGTGAGAAGCTCGGCGAGTCATGGGATAAGTTTTTTGAGGGGAGGGCTTGGGGGGTTGGCGGGGCTCACGAGTGTATAAGGCCTACGAGGCCTATCGACGCCGAGACGCTTAGGGAGTTGATTAGTGAGGGTGTTATAGAGATTCCTAGAAGGCTTCATAACACGCATTTCAGGGTTTACGACATGATATTCAGGAGGTTTATCGCGTCTCAGATGTCTAAGGCTTTAGTTAGGAAGAGGGATATGGAGTTCCGTGTGGAGGTGATTACCAGGGACTCGAGACGTCTTGAGTTACCGCCTATTAGTAAGGAGGTGGTCTCCGAGGTTGTTTTCGAGGGGTTTAATAAAGTCCTTAAGGTCTTGAAGACCTATCAAGTTCCTGGCGACGGTATTTACAGTTCTGAGGGTTCTGACTTCGAGTACCGCGTTGAGTCGGTGTATGAGGTACCCTTACACACTGAAGCGTCTGTCGTGAGGACTATGAAGGAGAGAGGTATTGGGAGACCTTCCACCTACGCTAAAATAATCGAGACCATACTTAAGCGTAGGTACGCGTTCTCTAAGAGGAGGGGGGAGCTAATACCGTCGTTGCTGGGTAGGGAGGTGTATAATTATCTTACAGAGAGGTATGCTCGCTTAGTTAGTGAGGAGAGGACTAGGGTTCTAGAGAATAAGGTGAGTAGTGTGGAAAGTGATGACACTCTTTATAACGAGTTGCTCAGGGAATTATACGAGGAGTTGAGGGCTAACGAATTACTTGGAGTGACTGGGTATGAGCTATAGGAGAGCCGTCGCCGTAGTGAGGCTGGACTTAAGCGCTAGTTCCAGGATGTACGCAGAATCTATAAGCGATGTCTTAGAGCAGATATCGAGTAACGTATCCTTACTCTTATGCCTCTCTTCAGTAACCTCTCTCTACGACTTCATTAACGGGCGTAAGAGGTATAGTAACTACAGGAATTACGTGAGAAGCATTACTAAGAAGTTGCTTAACGTGGTTAGGAGAAGGAATGTCTCCATCATAATAACTCCCCTGGTTAGGAAGGGGGGTGCTAAAGCACATTTCACTACAGCTATAATACCCCCTCTAGGGCAGCCAGTCTTTAAAGCAGGTAATATACTGCCTATTAACGACAAGATATCCTCGAATAAGACTCCGGAGGTATTCGAGGTTAGCAACGTTAAGCTATGTTTCATTTACTTGAAAGAGCTTGAGGTTCCTGAGGCGGCGAGAATATGTAAGTTTTTGGGGAGTGACGCTATAGTTGCCGTTAACCCGCCGCTACTAACGGAGCGTGACCCGGAGCTAACTCTTAAGTTAGGTGTTGTGAGAGCGGTGGAGAATAACATACCCCTCGTCGGGTTAGGGGGTTATCTAGCTGGTAAGAGGGTTCAGCAACCGACCTTCCTAGTCAATAGTTCTGGTGAGGTAGTAGATTTCTATAATGACTACGAGCCGGCGGTCTTCGAGGTCGAGATAGAGAGACTGGATCGCTCGGTGAGGTTGGACCTAGTACGGAAATACTTAAAACTCATTAGGGAAATGAGGACTCATCCCTCTTATAGGGACCTGCCGTAAAACCCTGGCTTCTCCCGATTAAAGCGCATCTATTTATTAAAGATTGTGAAGTATATTTGGGGTTTACGTAAGATGTTCGAGATTAGGTGGCATGGGCGTGGCGGTATGGGTGCTGTCACGGCCGCTGACATAACGGCCTCAGCAGCTATTAAGGCGGGGTTCTACGCTCTGGCGTTCCCTGAATTCGGTGCGGAGAGGAGGGGTGCTCCGGTCACCGCGTATACCAGGATTGATAAGGAAATCATCTATGACAGAACCCCCATAACCAACCCGGATGTCGTGGTGGTTTTAGATCCTTTCATGGTGTCATCGCCCAGAGTTCTCGCCGGGTTGAAGGAAGGCGGTTACCTAATAGCTAACACTACTAAGGAGCCTTCGGAGATACTGGATCAGATAGCGGATTTAAGGCGCTTAAGAATTACTGTGGCGACGGTTGACGCGACGAGCATAGCGATGAGCGTGTTTAAGTTGCCCATCGTTAACACGGCTATGATAGGGGCTTTGGTGGCTGCCACGAACATAATACCGTTGAGTAACGTGGTGGAGGTAGTTAGGGAGAGGTTCCCTGAGAGGTTGGCTGAAGCCAACATACACTTAATTAATGAGTCGTATAAGTTACTTAAGGTGATGAGACCGTGAGTAGTAGGCTACCTTCATGGAAGGAATTACCGATTGGTGCGGTAATATTAGAGCCGGGGTCTTCAAGACGTTACAAAACTCATGAGTGGAGGACTTTAAGACCTGTCATAAACCAAGACAAGTGCATTAGGTGCCGTATATGCTGGTCTTACTGCCCGGAACCAGCGATACTGGAGGTTGACAAACCCTACGTTACCTCAACCAACAGGAGGTACGAGATCACCTACATGGTAGACTACGATTACTGTAAGGGTTGCGGTATATGCGCGCAGGAATGCCCTGTTAAAGCTATAGAGATGGTTCCTGAGGTGAGGTAAGTGGGTAAGATAGTTCCTCTCTCAGGTAATTCAGCCGTAGCATACGCTGTTAAGTCAGCGGACGTGGACGTGATCTCTGCGTACCCCATAACGCCTCAGACCACGATAGTTGAGAAGTTAGCGGAGTTCATAGCTAACGGTGAGTTAGACGCTGAAATGATTCACGTAGAGTCCGAGCACTCAGCGCTTTCAGCGGCTGTCGGGGCGTCGGCCGCCGGTGCCAGAGTTTATACAGCGTCGTCCTCGCAGGGGATAGTCTTAATGTATGAGATAATGTTCATAGCTTCCTCGCTGAGATTACCTATCGTCATGACGATAGCGGCGAGAGCTCTCTCAGCGCCTATAAACATATGGAACGACCACAGTGATTTCATGGCAGTCTCGGACACTGGCTGGGTCATGATGATGGCGGAGAATAATCAGGAAGCACACGACGACGTCATACTCGCTTACAGGATTGCGGAGGATCCGGAAGTGCTCCTGCCCGTGGCCACCGCTCTCGACGGGTACTTCATGACACACACAATCGAGCCTATTGACTTGATTGAGAGGGAGGATGCGTTGAGTTTCGCGCCGAAGAGAAAGACTTGGTTCACCTTAGATCCCGACAAGCCCGTAACTATCGGTGCTTTAGGGGACCCGCAATGGTATTTCGAGTTTAAGAGGCAGCAATACGAAGCTATGAAGAAGTCTAGGGAGGTCTTCGAGAAGAGCGTTGACGAGTTCGCTAAAGTGTTTGGTAGGAGGTATGGCGCGGTTGAGTACTTCGGTGACGAGAATCCTGAAGTAGTGTTGGTGGCTATGGGTCACGTGGTAGGCAACATCAAAGCTTACTTGAGCAGGGTTAGGGGTAAGGATTCTAGAGCAGGGGTACTCAAAATAAAGCTATACAGACCGTTCCCGGAAGACTTGATAGTTAAGTATCTTGAGGGTGTTAAGATCGTCGGCGTTGTTGATAGAGCTCTAGTACCTGGTTCTGCGTCCCCAGGACCTCTGCACTCAGAGATTGTTGCGACGCTACGTAAGCACGGTGTCGACGCCAAGACTTTGAGTTTCGTTTCCGGTCTTGGTGGGAGGCCTGTGACGCACGAGCACATAGGCGTGATGTTCAGCAAGCTCTCCGAGCTCAAGGACAAGCCCGCCTCCGAACTACCTAAAGAACCTCTGTTTATTGGGGTGAGAGAATGAGTAGGGCGTTAACTATTAGGGATCTACCTCGTGAGGAGAGGTTCGCGCCCGGTCACAGGATGTGTCAGGGTTGCGGCGCGGCCATACTGATGCGTCACATAACTAAGGCGTTACCTAAGGACACGATAATAGTTCAAGCGACTGGATGTGTTGAGGTCACCACAACACTATATCCTGAGACTTCATGGATGAATCCGTGGCTACACATAGCGTTCGAGAACGCCGCGGCCGGTGCTTCAGGGGTTGAGGCAGCTATTAAGGTGCTTAAGAAGAAAGGGCAGTTACCTCCCGGGAAGGAGGTGAGGGTTGTGGCTATAGGAGGTGACGGCGGCACTTTCGACATAGGTATTCAAGCGCTTTCGGGAATGCTTGAGAGAGGTCATGATATCCTCTACATAGTTTACGATAATGAGGCTTACATGAACACGGGTATTCAGAGGAGCGGGGCCACACCCTTCGGTGCTTGGACCACTACAACGCCGGTAGGGAAGGTATGGCACGGTGAGTGGAGACGTAAGAAGGATATCATAGGGATAGCCCTAGCTCATAGGGTTCCGTACGTAGCCACGGTAAACCCAGCCTACCTACCCGACCTCTACGCTAAGGTAAGTAAGGCTATGAGTATTAAAGGACCTAAGCTAATACACGCGTTCTCCCCCTGCGTACCTGGTTGGAGGTATGAGCCGGCGCTGACTATAACGATAGCTAAGATGGCTGTACAGACAGGTATGTGGATTAACTACGAGATAGAGAACGGCGTCTTAAACGTGACTACCCCAGTACCTAAGAGGAAACCAGTGAGGGAGTACCTGAAGCTTCAGGGGAGGTTCAGGCATCTCACGGATGAGGAAATCAACACCATCCAGAAGTTCGTTGATGAGCAGGTAGCTTACATAAATAAGCTGGCCGGGAAGGAAGTCATAGGGCCTGTTGAAGCTTAAGTGTTTTTCATCAACCTAACACGCGTGACTTAATCCTTCTGGGTTCCCCGTAACTACTTAAGGGAGCTTGTCCTTAATCTGTTATCGCATAACACGATGCTTTAGGCTCGTAAATCTCGCCGTTACGCCTCAGATTCCTGATTATTTTCTCAAGAACCTCCTCGTCTATCCCGTACTCTGAGGCCTTCTTACGTAATTCTCTATACTTAACGCATTCCTCGCCGGACTCTATGATCTCCCTTATTAATTTGATGACCGTGACTTCCTTATCACGCATGCTCTTAGTCTTACCGGTCATTATTAAGTCCACGTCTATCGTTCCGGTCTCCACGTCCATCCCAACCTGCTCTAAGACAGAGTTCATTAACCTCACAGCTTCCACAGCGTCCTCAGCCTCTACCTTACTCTTCAACTTCATCTTAGCGTGTGCTTCCGCGAGCCTGATGAGCGCTTCTAACTGCCTGGTCGTTATAGCTAGTGGGACATCCTCCCTCTCAGCACTCTTCTTCCTTAACTCTATGTAGTACTCCTTAATTATTCTCTCAGCTTCCTCGGTTAGTTCTGGCTTCACGTATTTTCTCGCGTAAGCTATGTACTTACGTAGGAGGTCAGGCGGGATCTCTGACTCAACGTAGCCGGCTTTCTCGTGGGTCTTCAGGACGTAGCTCGATAACGACGTGTCCTTCATCAAGTTAGGTAGGTCTCTCACCACGAATATCAGGTCAAATCTTGAGAGTATCGTTACCGGTAAGTCGATGTTATCAGCTATGCTCTCGCTGCTTACGTACCTACCTCTCTTAGGGTTCCCGGCGGCTATCACCGTCGTCCTAGCGTTTAGCCTAGCAACTATCCCTGCCTTAGCTATGCTTACGGTGCCTTGCTCCATAGCTTCGTGGATAGCTACCCTATCCTCGTCACGCATCTTATCGATCTCGTCTATACTCACTATCCCCCCGTCAGCTAAGACCATCGCCCCGGCCTCCAGGAAGTACTCGCCGGTCTGCTTATCCTTAACTACCGCGGCCGTAAGACCTGCGGCGCTAGAGCCTTTACCAGTGGTGTATATCCCTCTGGGGGCTATCCTGGCGGCGTATTGGAGTAGTTGTGATTTAGCTGTTCCCGGGTCCCCCACCATGAGGACGTGTACGTCGCCCCTCAGCCTGGTCCCGTCACGCGTGATCTTGGAGTTACCGCCGAATAACGCTAACGCTATGGCTTCCTTCTCGTCCCACATCCCGTAAATCGTCGGGGCTATGCTAGCTATTATCCTACGCCTTATTAAGGGGTCTCGAGAAAGCTCAATTATCTTAGCTTCATCCTCGGCACTGAGTTTTAGTTCTTCGAGTAGTCTCTGAGCGACGACGACGTTGTTGGCTTCTATGTATGGTGTGTAGGTGATTCTCTCAAACTTGCTTGATCTGGTGCCCGGCCTACCCAGTCTAACCACGCCTATCACAGTGACTCTGTCGCCGGGTCTGGCGGCATCCACTAAGTCATCTGTTAAGATTACTTCTATAGACCTAGGTATCTGGCCTGCAGGGACTTCCTCAGGCCTTTCCTGAACGACTACTAGTTGCCAGTCCTTATACTTGGAGCGTTCATGCTCTAACTTGATAGTTCCTCTCCTGAAGCGTTCTTCCTCGGACACCTCGCTGACGCAGACAGGGCAGTACGGGGGTCTCTCCAACTCATCTCTCAGCTCCTCCCTCTCCTCAGGAGGCCACCAAAACTCGTGTTTCTCGCCGTTCAGTAATACGTGCACGTACAGAGCTTTGTAGAGCTTGCTCTTACGCGGTGTTGCCTTAACGATAACGCCTTCAACAGCTATTAACTTCCCTAGGTAGTCGCTGGTAACCCCTCTTATGGTTGTGGTCCTCACCCATCCGTTAAGCCTAACGTAAAACTTCTCATGTTTTTCAGCGTATTCGGGGTACTCACCCCTTATTAAGTCTCTTAAAGCCTTGTTGAACGCGTCGAAAGCTTCGTCAGGGTTTCTCTCTATGAATTCTATGAGGTTAACGTCGTATGTAGCTAGATCTTCGTAATCTATCAGCAGGGACTTACCACCCTCTCTTATCATCCTCCTTATCCTTTCCTTATACTTGAAGGAGCCGTCACCGCTCTTGAAGTTGCTTAAGAAAGACTTGATGAGTTCTACGTCTACCTTATGCTCTATGATTTCCTCACGAGCCTCAAGACTCCCGACTTCGTTATTTTCTGCCACTAACAGCCCACCTCCACTCGCTAATTAGTGTTTTGAGGGTCTTTAAGAAAACGGCTTCCTCAACTAGTATCTTATCTATGTACTCGTCGGCTTCCTCCTCCCTAGACAAAACCGCTATCTTGGTTAACTTCCTCAACCTGTACTGGATCAGGTCGTCGAGATTGCTTTCAAGCTTGATTAAGCTGACGGCGGCTTCAGGTTCTTTCAGGGAAGCTTCCCTCACCTTACTTAAGAGCCTGCGTGCTTCAGGGTAGAACCTAGGTTTTAACTTCGTGAAATCCCTCTCGCCAACCCCCTTCTCACTTATTAAAGCCATGGCGACGTCGCGAGTCTCCAGAGTGTTCTCCTTAATCTCCACGGAGCCGTCCCTACTCAAGAGCTCCGCTAACCAGAAAGGAATCGTGGCTTCAACACCTTTACTTAAGAGCTCCGTAGATTCCCCAACGGACAGCTTACCTAAATCCCTAAAAACAGCTACCTTAACAGGGCTCAGCTCGTGGTAGTACGCAGCTAGGTCCATCAAAGACTTTATCATTGCTCTCCAAACACTATCTAGTCGTTACATAATATTTAAACTCATTTCTTAATCAAGGAACACGCGTAAATACTTAAAAACTCTCGTGAATCATTGTAAAGGAAGGGCCCGTAGCTCAGCCAGGTAGAGCGGCGGACCCCAGCAAGCAGGCCGAGGCTCTTAACCCGTAGGTCCCGGGTTCAAATCCCGGCGGGCCCGCCACAAAACTCACTAACGTGAAGCTTGGAGATGAGGAGTGGTCACCGCCTGAGGTCGTGATGAGGGCTCGTGTTACTGATTCCTTGAGCGTCACGTGGTCGCGGGAACCATATATTTATAAGCTTCATGTTAAAGTTGTTGTGGGTTCAGGAGATGTGTGAGCTGACCGTGAAGCTGAGTAACGGGAAGGAAGTACTGGTTACTGAGGACGTCTTAGGCACTGTATACAAGTACATGAGATTCTCACTGACTCTCGAGGAACTCGCGCGTGAGTTAGGTCTTGAGAGCTGGGAGGAAGCTTACGATTTCGTTAAGAGATTCCCAGCTTGGGTAGCGTGGACACCTCCCTCATTCTTTAAGTACATTAAGGAGAAACTATGTGTTGAGAAGAAGAGTGGTGAGTAAGTCTCAAACACCTCGTTTAGGTAGACCGCACCTCAACAACTCTAGGTAAGTACTCGCTCACGGTGTTCGGGGATTTCTTTAGCGGGGAAACGCTTGGAAAACCCTTGCTGGCCACCCACCTACGTTGCTACCGTAGCTTACGGTAAGGAAGAATTCGCCGAGCTCGAGATCGGCGACGCTCTCTACCCGCTAGATCCTGAGATCAAGGTCTGCAGGACCACGTACGGGGGTCTCCTACTACTGAAGACTTTCGTGACTGAGGAGACCGCGGTTAAAACACTCCTAGCTGCCCCTCCATCCACCCTCCGTAGATTCATGAAAGTTCTTTTTTGTTGTGAGTTTACTGAGTTGCTTGAGTGTTTGAGGAGGAACGCCAAGCTCTTATCCGGTTTTAGTTATATGCGTGTTAGTGAGAGGTCTGGCGTGAGCTACGGGCGTGTTGCGGAGCTACTTAACTCTGCTGGGTGTGGGCCGAGTCCGGTAGGGGGTTATATCCTGAGTGTGGAGCCCTTAGGGAACGTCGTTTGCTTCACTAAACAGCTCCTAACTTTTAAAAACATATCTTGAATCTTATTTCGGTGAGAGTATGGGTGAGTTAAGGAAGATAGAGGTAGTTGATGTTCCAGTACCTCAAGGAACTAACGTCATCATAGGTCACACGCACTTCATTAAGTCTGTTGAGGACATTTACGAGGCTCTAATAACGTCATCAACGGTGATAAGGTTTGGCATAGCCTTCAACGAAGCTAGTGGTGAGAGGCTGGTTAGGAGTGACGGGAATGACGAGGAGTTGATTAAGTTAGCTGAGGAGGCCGCCCTCAAGATAGGGGCTGGGCATACCTTCGTGGTTTACTTAAGGAACGCGTGGCCTATAAACGTCTTAAACGCGTTGAAGAACGTTCAGGAGGTGTGCAGGATATACACCGCCACGGCGAATCCCGTTCAGGTATTGGTTGCTGAGACGAATCAGGGTAAGGGGGTTATAGGGGTTGTCGACGGCTTCACCGTGGTCGGGGTTGAGAACGCTGATAACAAGAAACACCGCCACGAATTCCTCAGGAAGATAGGTTATAAGAGGTAGTGGTACAGAGTGTTTCGAGAGCTCGGTTGATTGAGCATGACCCCTAACGCTTCTCTTAAGTGTTTATCGAGGCAGGAAATACGTGTAAGCGATAAGTTAGCGATAACCCTGTATAGGATCGCTAAGGAAGGGGAGATAGGGCTGCCTGAGACTAGCCTTGAGGAGGTCCTCGCTTCAAGGCCTAGCAGTTTAGTCAGGTATAGGGATCTTAAGAAAGTGTGTAGGGGCTCTGACGCGGCGTTGATTAGCGGGGACGGCATGTCCTTATTCATTATCTTAAATAAGGAGTTCCCCAGCATTCAGCTACTGAAGATACCGGCGTTTGTTAGGGAGATCCTGGTTGTTAGGGAAGCAGCGGGTAACGGTGTTGCCGGCGAGGAATCAGGGTCTGTGTTCTCAGGTCTTAGATTGAGGGCGGAGAAGATAGAGCTTGGTGAGGGGTTCGTAGCTTTTGACTCCGTGTTTAATGGCGGCTTAGATGACGGCATATACGCGTTGAAAGTGGTGGGTGATAAGCTGGATTCCGTCATAACCAGGGATGAGATAATTAAGTGCTTGAGTGATCAGGGCAGGCTTAAGACACCTCCTAAGAAGACCTCGAAGAAAAAGAGGGGGAGGAGGAAGACTAGGAGGAAGAGGAGGAAGCAGCGCAGGAAAACGCGTAAGAAAGCATCTAGGAAATCACGAACTAAAAAACGTTAGGTTGGGTTGTTTTTATCTCATATGAGTAAAGCTAGCAGGGCTTTCTGAGCGTGGAGTCTATTCTCTGCTTGATCCCACACCACCGACCAGACACCGTCTATGACCTCGTCCACTACCTCCATACCCCTCATAGCCGGTAGGCAGTGCATGAATATAGCGTCTTTCTTAGCTAGTTTCATGAGTTCCGGCGTTACCCTGAACTTGCTCAGGTCCTTAATTCTCTTCTCTCTTTCCGCTTCCTGACCCATGCTGACCCACACGTCGGTGTAGACCACGTCCGCCGCTCTGACAGCTTCTTCAGGTGTTCTAACTATCTCTATTACTGAGCCGCTCCTCGAAGCTTCTTCCTCAGCAGCTCTGAGTATGTCGTGGTGTGGGTCATAGCCTTCAGCAGTGCCTATCCTCACGTTAACCCCTAACTTACTCGCCGCTAGCAGTAGTGAGTGCGCTACGTTATTGCCTCCGTCACCTACGTAAGCTACGGTAACCCCCTTCAGCCTCCCCTTCTTCTCGTATATCGTTAGAATGTCGCCCACTGCTTGACACGGGTGTTCTCTATCACTTAAAGCGTTTATGACAGGTATGCTAGCGTACCTAGCTAGCTCCTCTAGATCGCTGTGTTTGTAGACTCTTGCGACGATGCCGTCAACGTATCTGTCTAAGACCCTCGCTGTGTCAGCTATGGTCTCGCCCCTACCCAACTGGAGTTCCTGCCAATTAACGCTTATTGAGTGACCGCCTAACTGAACTATGGCTTGCTCAAAACTGATTCTAGTCCTAGTACTTGGTTTTTGGAAGATCATCATGACGGTCTTCCCTTTAAGTACCGGTATTATTCTCTCCCCGCCGTAAAACCTCTGCTTTAAGTTGTATGCAGTGTCTATCAAGAACATGAGTTCTTCCGACGTTAAGTCATTGACTGAGAGGAAATCCCTACCTTTTAAAGACCTCACGGGGTTCGCACCCAGTGTAGTATTCAAGGAAAGCAAAATAAGTTTTAATTTATAATTTCAGAATTTAGGTAGTTTTTGAAGATCATGAAGGACGTGAGAATACTCCTTAAGGTTGCTGAGGAGAGAGGCGGTGTTAAGCCAGGCTTCTCACCCTACCACGTCTTTAAAGCACTTGATTCTCTGCACGCGCAGGGTGCTGGTAGCAGGCACGAGTTGATGAGGTTGCTTGGCTTGGGCGAGGCCAGCGTCAAGACCTTACTTAATAGGTTGAGGGAGGCAGGCTTGGTCAGTATCTCAAGACCTCACGGCACTAAATTAACGGATGCTGGGAGGGGGTTAATCAGTAGTCTTAGAGAAATCATGAAGATAATCCCGTCCTTAAGGGTTGAGGGCGTGTGCTTGAATTGCTCTATCTCAGGGCTTATCTTAAGAAACGGCCGCTTCATCATGGATAGGGTTGGTGGCGTGATAATTCTTAGGGACCTGATAGTTAAGGAGGGTGCTGACGGTGCCTTAATACTAACGTACTCTGGAGGGGTTTTCTACCTCCCCGTCATGGGGGGCTTGGAGGAGTTGAGAAACGAGGAGCTCTCTCATCAATTAAGAGGTTTTCAAGTACGTGATAACGACTTGATAGTTTTAGGTATGTGTTACTCAAGCAACGGCGAGAGATGTCTTGCCGCGACAGTCAACGCGATCATTAAGGTCTTAAGCTCTGAAGGCGGCGAGTAATGAGGGCGGCGGCATTATATACTGGGGGTAAGGACTCGCACTACGCTATCGCGGAAGCGTTAAGGAAGGGTTTCTCAGTAGAGTTGTTGATCATCGTTATTCCTGCGAGCAGTGATTCCTGGATGTTTCACGCGATTAACGTAGAGTTCGCTAAACTTCACGCTGACTTAATCGGGGTTGATAAGGTGGTCATACCCTCAAGCGGTATTAAGGAACTTGAGGTCTCGGAAGTGCTTTCCCGACTCAAGAAGCTAGATCTACGATTAAAATACAGGTACTTGGTCTCGGGGGCTGTAGCGTCTAAGTATCAGAAAGAGAGAGTTGATTTAATAGCTAGGGAGCTCGGGCTGGAGCACGTGACACCTTTATGGGGTCGTGATCAGAGAGCCCTCTTATTGGAAGAGGCCAGATACTTGAGCTTCATGATCACCGCCATCCAGGCATACGGGATTAGCATGAGGTGGTTAGGGACAGTAATTAACGAGGGTAACGTCGAGGAATTTCTTAAGGATCTTGAGAAGCACGGCGTGAGCCCTGTTGG
>JAJHQR010000017.1 GCA_020833255.1 Desulfurococcaceae archaeon
CTTCAGAACCCTCCGTGCTGGATACCCCCTTCTCAGCAACCTCACTCTCAAGCTTCTTTAACTCCGCTTCTATCTCTTTCTCTATCTCTTCTATAGGCTTCGGCGGAGGCGTCGTGGCCAGCGTATACCCAATCCAAGCAAGGATACCGAAGACCCCGGCCACCGCCACGAAACCCGTAATCTGTAGAATCAGTAGGGAATACTCACTCAAGAAGACTAACCACCCGTAAACCACTATCACGACCGCGGAAACCGCGAGAAGTAGGTACCCTATCGCCTGATCCCTACTCAACAGACCACCTCATAATAATATGTTGAATAACTTATATAAAAATAAACCTAAGAGCTCGTCGTCTCCTCGTTCCTCACCACTTACTGGGGAATGACGTAAAGCGTAGCTGGTAGATAACGACGTCTAGAGATCTAGGTAATGATAGAGTTCCGCGGGTGTTGGGTAAGACTGCAGCACCCTTGATTCTTTTCTCTTCATTTCAACATAGGTTTCTAAAAGTTCTTTGGGAAACACCGGGCTAAGCCAATCATTATCTGATTCAAGCTCGTCTAACGCTTCGTCAAGACTCTTAGGCAAGCTCTTAATACTACCACGCTTCGCTACTAAATCTTCGTACATGTTTTCTTTAACCGGGTCTCCGGGATCTAGTTTTTTCTTAACGCCGTCAAGACCTGCTAGGATTATAGCTGTCGTCGCTAAGTAGGGGTTAGCGCTTGGGTCCGGAGGCCTGTACTCCACCCTCACGAACCTACTACACTTCTCATATGCCGGTATCCTTATAGCCACACTCCTATTACCAGCCCCCCAAGCTAGATACGTCGGGGCTTCATAACCCGGAATAAGTCTTTTGTAGCTGTTAGTCGTGGGACTGACTATAGCCGAGAGCGCCCTACCGTGCTCTATTAACCCACCTATGAAATACCTCGCTTCCTGACTTAAGCACGCGTACTCGTCGTTAGGATCGTAAAACATGTTCTCGTCCCCCCTCCATAAACTTACGTGCACGTGCATGCCGTTACCGTTATCACCGTAGATGGGTTTGGGCATGAAGGTGGCTACATACCCTTTCAGGAAAGCAAGAGTTCTGGCAACGTATTTAACGGTCTGAATAGAGTCGGAGACGTACGTGAGGGAACCGCCCACGAAAGATATTTCATGTTGTGATGCCGCGGCAACCTCGTGATGTAGTGCTTCCACACCTAAGCTAAAGTAATTAATTAGAGTCTCAGCAAGCTCCGTCTTAAAATCAACGAACTTATCTCTAGGGTACGTCACGTAATACCCTTCCTTAACCCTGTTAACGAAGGGGAGGTCCTCCCACGACGCTTCAGCACTGCTAATCTCGAAAAATTGTTTTTGAGGACTTACCTCAACACTCACCTTATCGAATACGAAGAACTCTAATTCAGCGGATACGAAAGGTCTTATGTTGGTAGACGTGAGTAAGTCATCGAGTTTCTCAGCTACGTATCTCGGGTCTCTAACAAACCTCTCACCACCGAGGTAAACGCGGCAAATGAGTCTGCCGGTACTATTACTCCAAGGGAGTTTCGCGAACGTCTTAACGTCGGGCTTGAGGAGTAAATCACTTTCCTCTATACCGGTAAATCCCTTAACACTACTCCCATCAAGCTTACTAACAAGTTCCTCAAGAGACCTACTACCGGGTCTAACCCGCACGATGACCTGCCTGAAGAAACCGGCTAAGTCCGTGAACTGCAAGCTAGCCCATCTCAAGTCTTTAATCTCAGCATCATTACCCATTAAGCGTTACCTCAACAAAAGATAATATATGGTTAGATGCCTATAAAAACATTAATTCAGAAAAATAGTTATTTAGTCAACCACTATGTGAGAAAGCGAAGAATTCTAAGTCAATACGTTAAATACCTTAATAATTAAGTGACATAAAGATTAAAACACTGAGCCGCGAACCACGTAGAATTCAAGAGAATTTCAGTGAAGTACGCTTTCATCACGCGTTCAGATCCCGGATTCCTCATCCTCCCAAATAGCTCACGTCCCCCAGACCCAAAAACTCTATGTACAAAACCTATTAAATATGAGTGGTGCTGAGACTAAGAGAGTTGATGTCTTCCCTGTCCTTAAAAGCGAGAATTCCCGAGGTCTTGAGGGTTACGCCTTCTTTTGCGGATGTTGCTCTATCCGATTCCTAAGCTTTCGGGGACGCTATAATGTTCAGAGAGTCCCCGAACACAAGACCCTAGGACGCATCACCAAATAATCAAGAAAACAAAGCCTGGATAAACCTCTCCCACTCTGGAAGATAGAGCTTTCAGTTATAAGTCTTTTAATGAGTTTTCATTTTTAATTAATTTTTTACAGTACTTGATAGGCTTGCTTTATTATTTCTATGGTGTATGAACGCGTTCGTTCTTCAAAAGCTTGCGTGAAAAGTTTTTAAGCTTTCAGGGATAACTTCATGCGGTGACGTGGAGAGTGCGGAGATATGTTTTCGTAGGTGTGCTCATCCTCTTCATTATCGTGGTAGGCTCCATCACATACTACTATGTCTCCACACCCCCAACGACTAGGCAGAGGGTAGTTGTTTACGCGTATAATGACAGGATTACCGGCATAGATCCGAGCATAGAAGATGATACAGGTCTCGTCATCATAGGCTTGGTTTACGAGCAATTACTCCGTTACAACCCCCTCACGAATAAGTTAGAGCCCGTGCTCGCTGTAGCGTGGAACAGTAGTGAGGACGGCACCGAGTGGGTCTTCCGCCTTAGGGAGGGGGTGGTATTCCATGACGGCACCCCGCTCAACGCTACCGCGGTTAAGCTGAGTATTGAGAGAGCTAGGGACGTGTATAGAGAGACGGGTAGGGGTGCTGGCTACATCTGGGAAGCCGTGACAGACGTAGAGGTGGTTGACGAGTATACTATCAAGATAAAACTCGAGTACCCGCAAAGGCTAGATCTCCTGGTAGCAGCTACCTACGCTGCCTACATCTTCTCCCCCAAAGCTCTCTCATCTAGCGGGGCTTCGTCATACCTAGACAAGAAGCTTGAGAGCTGGTTTAACAGTGGGAATGAGGCTGGTTCAGGACCTTACACGATAGAGTACTACAGGCCGGACTCGGAGGTGAGGCTTAAGAAATTTGATAAGTGGTGGGGGTGGTCCTTAGTAAACAATACTCGAGCTCCTGACTACGTGATCGTGAAGATACTGCCAGACCCTCAATCACAATACAACGGCTTAATCTCCGGCGAGATAGACATAGCTTCTAGCGTGCCTAGAGACTACGTGAGCTTGTTGTTGAGTAAGGGCTTTAAAGTCCATAATCTAACATCATACCATAACTACCTACTCTTCTTCAACGTCAGAAGATACCCAACGAACATAACTGAGTTCAGGAAAGCGATCGCGTGCTCACTCAATCTAGAGGAGGCCGTGAAGCTAGCTATGAAGGGGTTTGGCCTGAGAGGGAGTGGCATAGTACCGCACGGGTTCCCGGGATTCACTGAGGGGCTATACTACGAGTGCGGGTTGAGTGAAGCTATGCAATATCTTAACGAGTCAGGCGTTCAATTACCGGTCAGGATAGAGCTGCTGTATCAGGTAGACTATGAGGAAACAAGGATATTCGCGGAGATGCTGCAGTCAAGGCTGAAAGACCTTAACATAGACTTAGTTCTTAACCCGCAACCCTGGTCACAGCTTAAGGAGATAGCTAAGGGTGTTTGGGAGAACCCGGATGAATCTCCACACCTAGTGATAGCTGATTGGTGGCCCACGATACCGTCGCCGTACGACTACCTCTACACGATGTTCCACAGCGATTCAAAAGAATGGAATTTTGCGGGCTATGAGGACGAGGAATTCGAGGAATTAATAGATCGGGCTTGGGAGTTAGAGGGAACCAATTACTCTGAAGCCCTAAATCTCTACAAGGAAGCTCAAGTAAAGCTCTTCAACGAGGCGGTAGGGATTAACTTATGGGATGAGGTAAGGCCCTTCATTCATAACGCTAGGGTAGAGCTACCCGACGAGTGTATGAATCCGTTATATATGTACGTAATATACTTCCAGTACGTGAGAGTGGGAACATAGATTGCCCATCAGCTTAAACTACCTATTGAAGAGGACCGCCTGGATCTTCCTGGTAGTAGTGGGTGTAGTGATTTTCTCCTACATGGCTATAATCCTATCTCCCGGGGACCCGGCAGTTAAGTGGGCTGGTAACCCGAGAGGACCTAACGCCTCACTAGCTATAGAGTTAGCTCGTAGAGAGCTAGGGTTGGATAAGCCCCTGTTTATTCAGGTGATTAAATTCGTTGCAGACGTTTTCACGGGCAACATAGGGTTAAGCATAGCTTATAAAATCCCTGTTTTCGACGTCATAATGAGGCGTTTGGTAGCAACGCTGGAGCTCCTCTTCGTAACTTACTTGATAGCTATACCCCTAGGAGTCTTCCTAGGGATTAGATCAGCGATCCACAGGAACGGGAGACTGGACACGGTTTTACAGTCCTTAGGCACGGTGCTAGCTAACACGCCGACGTTCTGGCTTGGTGCGTGGCTATTCCTCACTCTAGTACTCCTGGGCGCGTACCCGTACGGCAGGGTGGATCCCAAGATAGCTACGTCAACAGGCTTCCACCCTATAACAGGTTTTTACTTAATCGATAGCTTGATCGAGGGTAACCTACTAGTCTTCACGAACGTCTTAAGTAAGATCATCCCCCCAGCGATAGCTATATCTATCTACCCGCTAGGAGTATTGATTAGGCTTACGAGAGCTTTAGCTTCTGACGCTTTGTTAGAGGACTACATAAGAGCTTCCGTAGCGTGGGGTGTTAGCAGGTCTGTAATAATATGGAGGTATGCTCTGAAAGCTATAACGCCCGGCTTAGTGCAGGTTATCGGCTTAGCTTTCGCGTACAGCTTGGTTGACGCCATGGCCGTCGAGTACGTAGTATTCGGGAGGGAGGGTCTTGGCAGCTTACTGGTGGACTCACTAAACTACAGTGATTTCAGGTTAGCGGTAGGTCTAGTCATAGTTGTCGCGGTTTTTTACTTACTGGTCAACACGTTGACGGACATCATACAAGCTCTGATAGATCCTAAGGTGAGGTTGTAGGTTGAGCACCTCGATCAAAGAGTTCATGAAGCCGCTTGAGTCTTCCGGTAAGAGACTCTACGGCGATCTATCTAAGAGTTTCAAGAGGTACCTTAAGAGAACTAGGTTTAAGGTAGGTCTCGCGATAACGGTGGTTATACTCCTTCTAGCGCTAGTAGGTCCTTGGATAGTTCCCTACCCTGATGAGGGTGAGGGGTACGTACCGCCTGAAGCGTCGCAGAGGGAGAAGCAACCCCCTAGCCTTAAATTCTTATTCGGTACCGACACGAGGGGCCGGGACCTATTCTCGAGAGTCATCCTAGGCGCTAGGTCAGCTGTCCTACAAATAACTACGGTTATTTCGCTGAGCTTGGTGATAGGTCTGGTTGTGGGCATTCTAGCCGCTTACTTCAGAGGGGTTGTGGAGACCGTTCTCAATTACTTGGTTGAGCTATTCATCAGCATCCCCGCAGTCATAGTAGCGCTGGTCTTGAGGCTAGCGTTAGGTCCCGGACTACCCACCATAATAACCAGCTTAGTGATTACTTGGTGGTCTTGGTACGCGCGGGTTACCTACGTCTACGCTAGAAGCGTTATGGAGATGGATTACGTGACGTTAGCTAGGCTCAGCGGTTTAAGCCCTGTGAAGATAATGACTAGACACGTCATGAGGAATGTCTTAACGCCGGTCCTAGTCCAGGCAGTGACTGATATGGGTAGCGTACTCCTAGAAGCGAGCACCATAAACTTCCTCGGTCTAGGCTTGCCGTTAAACTCTCCTGAGTGGGGGGTGATAATGTTTGAGGGGTTAGGCGTTCTCGAAATCGCGCCTTGGATAAGTGCTTACCCAGGTCTCTTCCTCCTCATGACCGCGTTAGGCTTCAGCTTAGTTGGTGACACACTACGTGAGGAAATGGATCCGAGGCTGAGGAGGAGGTGGAGGCTGTGGTTTTAGCTGTTAAAGCTAAGGACCTCAGAGTAGGTTACATGGATGAGGAAGAGAATATATTATGGGCTGTTAAAGGGGTTTCCTTCGAGGTCAGGCAAGGGGAGGTGTTTTGCTTAGTCGGTGAGTCTGGTTGCGGTAAGTCAACCATAGGGAACACTATAATCGGTATACTACCCCCATACGCGGTTACTGAGGGGGAGCTATACGTCTTCAACAAGCCTGTAGTCGTGGGCAACCTAAGAGATTACACGGGTATCAGGGGGAGGGTTGTTTCTTACGTTCCCCAAAACCCCGGCACTAGCTTAAATCCTTACCAGACGATAGGGACGCAGCTCTACTACGTGTTAAACAGCGTGTACGGATGGGACAAAAAGAAGTCTCTCGAAGTAGCTAAGAAGTACTTATCTCTCGTTGAGTTAGACCCGGAAAGCGTGATTGATTACTACCCGCACGAGCTTAGCGGGGGGATGCAGCAGAGAGCGGCTATAGCCATAGCTCTCTCAACAGGCGCTAAAATCCTAGTAGCCGACGAACCTACCTCAGCTCTAGACGCGCACCTAAGACTACAACTAATCAAGCTCTTGATGAAGCTTAGGGAAACCGAGTCACTAACCCTCATACTGATAACGCACGACCTCGTATCGACAGGCAAGATATGCGATACCGTAGCAGTTGTTTACTCCGGTAAGATCGTTGAGAAGTGTTCAGGAAGTAACGTGATAATCGAGCCGCTACACCCATACACGCAAATGCTAGCTGACGCCGTACCGCTCCTAGGGATTAAAAGACCCCTCAAATCAATACCTGGCGAGCCCCCGAAACCAGGCGAGGAAATCGCGGGCTGCGTATTCGCGCCCAGATGCCCCCTAGCATTCGAGAAATGCGTTGAGCCCCCGCCCTCCTTCAACGTATATAACGGGGAGGTAGCTTGCTGGAGGTACGCCAACATTGCCGGACGGTAACGTGATAGTTTTACTTAAGGACGTCGTAGCCGGTTACCAGACTACCGGCAGGGGCTGGAGATCCTTATTCAAGCACGTTAACGTCGTGTTAAGGGGCGTGAATTTAAGAGTATATGATGGTGAGAGGGTAGCTATAATAGGTGAGAGCGGTTCTGGGAAAACCACCTTACTTAAGGTGGTCCTAGGACTGCTTAAACCTGTGAAAGGCAGTGTCGAGGTTTTAGGTAAGGATATCTATAAGCTCCCGTGGAGAGAACGGGTGAACGTGCTTAAGCAAGTAGGTTACGTGCCTCAAGACCCGTACAAAGCGTTGAACCCTAAACTACGTGTTAGGACCATACTGAGCGAGCCTCTGGAGTCCGCTAAAGCTAAGCCGGAGGAGGTTGAGGGGAGGGTTAGGGAGGTCGCGAAGATGGTTCAATTAAGTGATAAGATCCTGGATAAGTATCCTGGCGAGCTCAGCGGCGGGATGATGCAGAGGGTGCTGATAGCTCGCTCCATAATACACGATCCCGAGATCTTAATACTTGACGAGCCTACGTCAGCACTCGACGTCTCTATCCAGGCGCAGATAATAGAACTAATTAACAACATACACAAGAAACTAGAACTAGCTATTCTAACGGTGACGCACGATTTAGGCGTAGCACAATACCTAAGCGACCGAGCCGTAATACTGTATAAGGGGGGAGTGATTGAGGAGGGCTACATAGACGACATAATCACGAGACCGAAACACGAGTACACGAACTTGCTGATAGCTAGCTATAAAGCGAGCATATAGCGACGTTTAAAGTTCTACCCAAACATTAAAAATATTTTAGAGTGAGTATTCCTAGTGATGCGTGATGCTCAGTAGGATTAGGGGTGCTGTAACGCCGTTCCTGAAGCGCTTAGGGGTCTTCCTCTGGAGACGCGGGATATCCCCTGATATGCTCACGTTAAGCGGGCTAACACTGAGTTTCGTAGCGCCTGCCTTCGCGTTTTTCAAGGTTGTTCTAGCTGTCTTGATATTAATGATCTTAAGTCTCGTTTGCGACGCTCTCGACGGGGCCGTGGCTAAAGCATCCGGCTCAACAACCCCTAGGGGAGCGCTCCTAGATTCCTTCAGTGACAGGGTTGAGGAACTAATGTTTGTCTTGAGTCTAGGCTTAATGAGGGTTGAGTGGGTGATACTAATCTTGTTCCTCGGAACGTCCTTCCTCATAAGCTACTTAAGGTCCATAGCATCACAACACGGGATAAACTTGGAGGGGGTTGGTTTAATGGAGAGAGGTGAGAGAGGGTTACTATTAGTGCTCTCAACAACCCTGCTAATGTTCAACGCGAGACAATACGCGGAGTTATTGATTGCTGCAGGCGTGGTATTGAACGCCGTGACAGTGACTCAGCGAATCACAAAGCTAATCAGCTTACTCGATAACCCGCCCAGGACCTAGATGGCGGTAGCCCTCACCAACTATTTATTTGTTGTCACGTAGTATCTATTGGTGAGTAAAGCTGGCTAAGGTTAAGAAATTGGTTTTAGTTACGGATAAGGATCACGCACTACACAAGCACTTCAGCGAAATATCCGAGAAGTTATCTAAAGAACTCAATATCCCTCTCGAGTATAGGTGGGGTGACTATGTCTACGTATCACAATACGGCGATTCCGACGAGTTAGGCATTACTTGGCTACCTCAATTATTCGCGGAGCTAGAGGACGGGACCGTGATCAAGGTTTTGACACAGCCTAACTTAAGTGAAGCAGGCTACCTAGATCAAGAAAGAGATTATAAAGCGTCTTTAGAGGCGCTAAGGAATTACTTGAGCGGGTAGGTGTGCGGTGCTTGAGTGTGAAGACCGTGATAGCTAGAATAGTTGAGGGGGAAGTTAAGTCAGTGGATATAGTGGAGGTCGAAAGTGTTGGGGAAGCCGTCAAGAAGGTGGTTTCTGAAGTACTCGAAAAATGGGATCCCGAGAAACACGACTTAATAATAACTAGGCATGAGTCAAGCGAGATAAGCGAGTCAGAGGAATCAGTCCCTATCTACGTGTTGAGCCCCTCTAGCGAGTGGGTAGGTGAGGAACTAGTAGAGAAGGAGATAATAGCTGTGTTCCCGTACGTCAGCGAGAAAATAACGAACGAGATCCTGCGGGTATTCAGTGAGTACAGCAAGGGTAGCAACGCTTAAGATTACCGGCACGACACGTTAGGGTTTTCCCTACTTAATCGTGAGTGATGAGTGGTGTCCTGCCTGAACGGTGATTGAAGGACCACAAGCTGATTAATTCCCTTAATCTTCGTCGTTAAGACTCCTAGACATCGTTAAGGGCGTGCATCCCGGTTAAGTCAAGACTCCTCGTCTTCAGAGCTCAAGTCGATGTGTTCGAGAAAGTCTGCTAAATTCCTCAATCCTTCCTCGAGGCTGGGGGTCTCCCTACCCCTACCCTTAATCTCCTTCCTGCCTAAGATCGAGACCAGTTTTGTTGTTACGTCTTTCTTCCTACCCCTGCTTTTAGGCTTCCCAAGTATTTGAGTAACTATATTCTTCTCAACCAACATTTCAGCGATCGGGCATACATCAACACATACTCTACAGCCTGAGCACGTGGAGGGATTCACGTAGGGTCTCCCGTTAAGGATTTTGATGGCGTTACGGGGGCACCAATTAACGCAGCTTAAGCAATTAACGCACTTAAGCCACCTGACGCCGAGCTTCACGGCCGTGATGACGTCCTCCAGCGCGTTGCTTGAGATAGCTCTTATGACGCCTTCCGCACTCACCTGTATTATGCCGTCGAGAGACTTAATCTCTAGTGATTCGTTAGCGATCACTGAGTGTTTATACCCTAAAACTCTCCACTGACTCGAGAAGGAATCTAGCGGTAGTTTTGGGGTGATCTTAACAGAGACTTCCTCACTGCTTCGAGGATTGCTTAACAGGGTTGCTTCAAACCCTGACCTCTTAATGAATTCCGCGATCCATGAGGTGGTGGTGATGCCGGCCCACCTCTCAACCCTCTTCCTCCCCTGAGCTTCCGGGTTATGCCACCTCCACAAATGTCTTGAAACGTAACACTCAGGTAGTCCGCGCTCGGCAGACCACTCCCTAAGGAAGCCCTCCCACCTACACCACAAGTCCGGGTATTTCCTCCTAACCTCGTAATACTCGGCGACATTAGCTGCTGGACACAAGTAGCAACCGAGTCTCTCAAAACCCTCGAAATAGAGGGGGTTGACCGGTAGTTTGTTAGCGTATATGTACGACCAAACACTTATTTGATCCCAGTCTTGCACGGGTGACATAGACAAGACTTCAGGTAACCACCTATTCCTCCACACACTGCCTGAGAGAGACCTATCGATAGACTCGAAAGCTCTCTGCCCGACAACCGATAAGACGTTCCCCCGGAAATTGTTCTTGTAAGCTCTAGATATGGGGACCAGCTTTATTACCTTGCAACACCACCTATAGTCTTTCCCTGGAGGTCCGAACACCCTCACCGCGTCCCAGAACTTATCGCCCGCGCTCGCGTTGATTAATCTCAAGCCGTAAATCTCGCTGACCTCATTGACGTTCTTAACAGTCTCAGGTAATTCAAGGCCTGTATCGTTGAATAACATAACCGGCTCTATACCAGCCCTGAGAACCAGGTGGAGAGCTACTAGCGAGTCCTTACCACCAGAATATGAAACAACGACTGGCAACCTAGTTTTTTCAGACATTATAGCGACGTTCTTCACCCCTCTAGAGATTCTCGACCTAATCCAGAGCTCGTTACTCTTCATTAAGTCTTCTAACGTAGCTTTCCTCCTCACCGGTTCCTCAAAACCTTTCTTAAATAATGTCTGCACCCTAAACTTACCTCTCCTCGTTAACGCTAGAGCCACGGGCTCCCCGGACCCGTCAACAACGACTGCTTGCTCACCCTCCCTACCGCCATCACCTAAGGGCTCCAGGGGCTTAGGCTTGTCTACAACGAATTTCTTGACTAACCCTTCGCTGAGTGCTACCACCGAGCTATACTTGCTTAACCTCCACCTCCAACACATCGAGTCAAGATCGAAGTGAAGTCTCCCGACGATAACCCCGCCGACTATGACTTCCCTCATATCGTCTACGTGGGGGACCTTATTCAGGAAGAACAGGCTTGAGTCTAAGTCAAGGAGCTTCATAAACTTAAGCGTGCCGAACTCGTTCCTAATCCCTTCCTCAATTATCCTTAAATCGCCGGGGAAGCCGGGTCTTATGTCCCCGGGCTCCCCCACATGTAGTTCAACCCCTTCACCCCCACACCTACCGCATACCTTCTCCCTGATAGGGACGTTACAGTTGTTACACCAGTACAGCTTGAGCTTCACACCCCACTTCCTCATTAAGACCCCCACGCCCTCGCTCTGTAGAACTCGTGGCTCCTGTCCTTAATCCACTCTAGTAGAGAGTCTATGCCAACCCCTTTAAGCGCGCTTATCTTGTAGGGTTCGTCGCCGCAGACCTCCTTAACTAGTTTTGAGACCTCAGCTAATCTCTCCTCAGAGGTCTCGTCGATTTTATTTATAGCTACTAAGATGGGTTTGTCGCCGAACATCGTCTTAATCATTTGGAGTAAATCAATCTGTTGTTCTATGGTGTAGTAGCCGGAGGGTCTGGGGTCAATCAAGTATATGAGTGCGTCTGCGAGGAACTTAATAGCTACTAAGGCTCTCTTCTCTATTTCGTTGAGTTCCGAGATCGGTCTATCAAGTATTCCCGGGGTATCGAAGACCTGCACCCTCATGTGATCTACTTGGAGATGGCCGGAGATAATGTTTTTGGTAGTGAAGGGGAAGGGCGATACCTCAGGTTTCGAGGATGAGATCCTGCCTACCAGGGTTGACTTACCTACTTGAGGCATCCCTGAAACAACTATCTTAAGGTTGTTGAAGTCTATGCAGGGTAGCTTCCTCAACTCGTTGATAGCTACCTCAAGCTTCTTTAAATCTTTGTTGAGTCTCTTAACCACCGATAAAGACCTACCGATAAATTCCCTCAAGTCTTTCTTAGCTTCCTCACTAGTTAGAGCTAGCTTTACACGGATTCTGTAATACCTCCATAACTTTCTAACGACTTTCTTAAACCCCCTCAATCTCGAGTAGAGTGTCTTATAATCCGTTATCCCCGAGATAGCTAAGAGTTCTGCGTAGAAGGGATTCAGCGTGTTCGGGTTGGGCAGGACATCCAAGACCGCGAAAACCTTGTTGAGGGTTTCGTAAGTCTTATCAACCCTAACCAAATACTTCATTAAGTTCTTCCTCCTCACTTTCTTAGCTAGGGTGACGGGCTCTGAGTAAACACTCATTAAAGCTTCCCTAACCTCAGCGTAATCCCATACCCTAACGTTCCTTAAGGCCTTACTTAAGCACTCCTCCTCCACAAGACCTCACCACGTCTCCTAATCTCGACCACTCTGTGGAGGGGGATCACAGTGTCCCCCAAGACCAGCCTATCCTTCATTAATTTAGTGATTTCACTAGCTTTAACTTCCTTCAGAGAATTAACTGTTTTCCTATCTAAGACTACGATAACGTAATCTCCTAACTCCTCAGCCGGTGTTGTGTGGATTATTTTCTTAATCAACTCGTAGTTTTCTAATCTCTTGATCGCCAGCACCCCTACCTTAAACACTCACTTCACTACACTGTATTAAACCTTATATTATGTGTTTGACTCAATTAATTAGGTGTTTGCATGTCGTACGAGAGGATAGGTACTGGCGCTACGGCCGTCGGCATCAAGACTAAGGAGGGCGTGGTTTTAGCTGCTGAGAAGAGGGTGTCTTACGGCGGGTTCGTGATGAGTAGGGGTGGTAAGAAGGTGTTCACTATTAAGGATAGGTTTGGCTTAGCGTTCGCAGGACTCTTCTCCGATATTCAGACACTGAACAGGACCATGAACGTTTTAATACATTCGTACGAGTTAGAGAATAATAGACCTATAAGTGTTTACTCGGCTGCGAGACTACTCTCAATCATCTTATACCAGAATAAGTGGCTGCCTTACATATCTGAAGTGATTTTCGGCGGGGTTGATGAGTCAGGCACCCACCTCTATGTGATGGACATGCTTGGGTCACTGATAGAAGACGTGTACGCGGCTATAGGTTCTGGAGCGCCGATAGCTATAGGCATCATAGAGTCTAAGTATAGGGACGACATGCCCTTAGATGAAGCGGCTCAGATAGCCGTGGAAGCTGTCTCAGCAGCTATAAAGAGAGACGCTCTCTCAGGAGACGGCGTGGACGTAGTGACTATAAGACCCGGTAAAGTAACTGAGAAATTCGTGAGTCTCATAACGTAAGGAGGCCTCACATGTCCTTTTTCGATCACGTCAGGGCGTCAGCACTGCAGGAGAGACTCTCTAGGCTTGTTGATACCTCGCACGAGCCGCTCAAGATCGAGGAGGTGGTTGGGCTAGACCTATCATACGTTGGTAGCACCGGAGTTGCCGTAGCCACACTACACAAGTACCCTGACATGAGTTTAGTGAGGTATGCAGTAGCCTCTGACGAGGTTTCAGTTCCTTACGTGCCAGGACTCCTAGCTTTCAGGGAAGCACCGCTGATGTTCGTCGCTTACGAGTTGCTGGGCACGGACCCGGACCTAATTCTAGTTAACGGGCACGGCATAACGCACCCGAGGTCATTCGGCATAGCGTCACACGTGGGGGTGGTTCTCGACAAGCCCACGATAGGGGTTGCTAAGAAAATCCTTTCGGGGAGGGAGGTATTGATCGATGGGGAGAGGTACTTAGAGAATAACGGGGTTTTAGGAGCTTACGTAGTTGTGAGAGGTGCTACGAAGGTATACATGAGTATAGGAAATAAAGTAAGTCTGAGATTCGTGGTCGAGATTACGCCGAAGCTATTCAAGAATAACGTGTTGCCGGAACCAATATATACCGCCGATAAAATTTCTAAGCAGGTGAGGAGTAAGATTGCACGTAGTAGTGGAAGGTAAGGTAATCACAGGCTTCGGCGTCGGAGCTAAGTACGTCGCTATGTCCCCGTACAACATAATCTTGACTGAGTTAATTGACGAAGAGCCTTACCCGGGGACCCTCAACCTAGAGATAAGCAAGACGTACGAGGAATTAATTAAGGAATGCGCTCCGTCAGTGATAAGGAGTCTTATAGTTGACGGGGTTGAGAGAGGGGGCTTCTACTACTGGTTCGGCAAGATCCCTGAACTCCCGGAAGAGTGGGTTCTGATAATCAGGCCTTACCTAAGTAAACACAAACCGAACGTCATAGAGATAATATCCGGGCATAACCTAAGAGAAAAACTCTCTCTTGAGGACGGGAAGATACTGAGCGTCAAGATATACTGTGCTGACATGATACCCTCGTAAAACGTTGAGGAAACGATCATTAAAACATAATGCTTTTTAACTTTGATTACGTTATATATATTGTGGGCCAGTATGCCTGTAGCTATAGTTCTCATAAATACTGAGATAGGGTCTGAAGCTGACGTACTAAACGCTCTCGCTAACATAGAGGGGGTTAAGGAGATTTACGAGGTTTACGGCATGTACGACGTGGTAGTCAAGATAGAGGCTCCCACGCACGAAGCACTTAGAGACTTAATAATAAACAAGATTAGGAAGATACCTCAAGTTCGAGGAACCACCACGATGATAGTTGTGGAGCAGAGGATAGTCTCTTAAGAGTAACGAATGTTAACGTTTTTTGTTTATTTCCCGCAACCCTGAGAACTGTTTTTAAGGATCACTTCTAGTTGACTGCTTAGATTACTCTACTCGTTCTTTAAGCGAGTAAGAAAGCTAGGTATATCAGGGTGTTAACGGCGGTTACGAGCAACCCTATCTTGAAGAATTCCGTGAATGTTATCGTGGTATTCATCCTGCTTTCCAAGGTTTCTAATACTATGATGTTTGACGCAGCCCCTAGAATTGTTAGGTTTCCCGCTATCGTCGACGTAGCTGCTAGAGTCAGCCACACGTTGACGTCAGCTGATACGTAACCAACGTTTTTCATGAACGTTATGAAGAGCTTTACGAAGGGGACGTTGCTGAGCACCTGACTTAAGATAAGTGAAGCTATGGTGACGGATAATAAGCTTTCCAGACCCCCGAGCTTGCTCGGTAGCAAGAATGTTAGGATCGGTTGTAAGACCCCGCTCCTCCACACGCCCTCCATGGTTATGAACATCGTCATGAAGAAGACTATAGTTCCCCAATCAACACCTGCGAGCACCTTCCTAGGATTCCTGGTTAGGAGGTATGTGCCGGCCGCTATTACGAACGGTATGAAACCTCTGTGAGTTACGTGAGGCAAGCTTAGGAGTTCTAGTAAGTCATTCACGACTAAGCTCGCTACCGCGGTAGCTAACCCGGCCCCTGCTAGCAGGGCGTCACGCCTATCCTTAATTAGTTCATGAGGTATTAAGCCAACCTTGACTGGCTCGTTCCTAACTTTAAAAATTCTTATCATGATTAGCGGGACTACGATGAGGTTGATGAGTGTCGGTATTGCGAGCTTCAAAACGAATTGTATGAATGGTGCAGTAATACCGCTCTCTACAGCTATCAACACGTTTTGCGGATTCCCTATAGGGGTCATTACGGAACCTATCGTGAGGGAGTATGCTAGGAGCAAGAACATGAATTTAGGGTCTAACCCAGCAGCTCTCGAGATTACGTAAGCTATGGGGGGACCCATAAGAGCTACCGTGTCGTTCACCGCGATAGCTGACAAGAACCCGAAAAGGAGTGATGAAGCGTAGATTAAGGAGTGCTTGCTCTTAAACCTACCTATATACCAAGCGGAGAGAGCTGAGAGAAGACCTGAAGACTCTGAAAGACCGACTAAGCTGAACATACCTATCAAGAACAAGATGACGTCAATGTTCATGACCAAACCAACCTCGTCGAAGCTCACTAACCCGGTGATCACCGTTATGAAGGCTGAGAAAGCCATGATACTCCACACGGGTATGTAGGTCTTCCTACTCCTCACGATTAGTGAGATAATTAAGTACGTGATTATCCCTAGACCTACCCACTCACTATCCACGAGTCCTTCGAGCATCGTGAACGTTACCCAAGCATTATGGGAGGCGAGATAATAAAGGGTTTCACGAAGAAAAGTTAATGTTTACTATACGTATATTCTTCGGTGATTAAGTGCCCGAGATCTTCGTAGGCACTAGTGGGTGGCTTTACGACTGGAATTTAGGGAGTTCCCTAGACTGGTACGCAGAGTTTTCAGGCCTTAACGCTGTGGAGCTTAACGCGAGCTTTTATAGATTCCCGTACAAGAATCAAGTCATTGGTTGGTTGCGGAGGGGTGGTAAGCTGAGGTGGTCTATCAAGGTTCATAGAAGCATAACTCACACGAGTAAGATGGGTGGGAGAGCTCTAGATACGTGGTTCAGGTTCTACGAGTTATTCAAGCCTTTAGAGGAGAGCATAGATTTCTTCTTATTTCAGCTACCGCCGAATTTTTCCTGCCGTGGCGAGTTGCTGGACAGGGTTGGAGTCTTTTACGAGGAATCAGGACTTAAGCAGAGGTTTGCTGTGGAGTTCAGGCACCCCTCCTGCTTCACCGAGGAAGTTGTTTTGTGGGGTCGTGACCTGGGGCTGACTTTAGTGTCTGTGGACTCCCCAATTATTTCCTGGGTTGTTAAGACTAACGCTAACGTGTATTTGAGACTGCACGGGCGTGAGGTGTGGTATGCTTACGAGTATGGTAGGGGGGAGCTTGAGGAACTTGCTAGGAAGGTGATCTCTTTGAATCCTGAGAGGATCTACGTGTTCTTCAATAACGATCACTGGATGCTTGAGAACGCTAGGGTTATGTTAAGCATACTCAAGACTTTCTAACGTGAGTTCTCAATACACTCAACTTATCTACTAAAAACACTCCTTTTTCTAACGCCTCAACTACTAGTGGGTTTTTCTTGGTTAGTAGCTTAGTGAATTCTTGGTACGTGATTACTACCGGTTCTATGAGGGGGTTGTTCTTCAAACACTCATACAAGGTCTCAAGTCTCTCTACGGGTTTTGTAGGGATCTCATCCGCCGTTATTATTAGGACGTCTACATCACTCCACTCGTTATAATCTCCTCTAGCTACACTACCGTAAACTATTATCGTTGAGTTACTTAATCTACGTAGTACGCACTCAGCGAACCCGCGTGCTCCCTCAAGATATTCCTCACGCTTCCTCACCCTCTCTTCAATGATTCCCAGAGCTCCCTCACCCAATTTAACACGTTCTCAGCCATGCTTATAGCTTCCAGAGATTCCTTCTCAGTGTACTGCTCTTCAGGTATCCCCTCACTCCAGACGTCAGGGTATCTGGTCGGCACGTAATACTTATTTAACCTCATGCAGAACTCTACGATATCCTCCGGAACCTCACCTATAATCACCCGCAACTCTGAGAGAAGCGCTGGTAGTGAGTGACCTGCACGCGGCTTCCCAACACCCCATAAGATGGCTTTAACCGCTTTCTCAGCTACTTGATGCGCTTTGAAGCAAGCCCAACTATAGAATCCGTGCGCGTGATCCACCCTAGCGGACTCAAGAGTTCTTAAAGCGCTCTCAAACCACCTCCTAAACTCTCCCTCATCAAGCACGCACAACTACCTAAAAGTTTAAACAATTACTGATTTAAAATATTTAACGAAAAACTACTTAGCAAGATCCTCTAGGGAAAGGTCTTTTCCACTTAATATCAAAACCTATTTTTCTCGTGATTTCTTGCAGGATCTCGTATACCTCGCTGTAAGTTAATAACGTGTTTTTAGGAGCTCTCTTAATTATGACCTCTAGCTTACCGCTTAACTGCGGATCATAAATTATCTCAACGTATCTACCCCTCACTACCATAGACTCAACCTTCTTAGTATCGTTTTTAACCGGTATGGCGTTCTCGGAAATCACTATGAATTCGTTTGGTGCGTCCGGATGGCAATATCTTCTTAGGTTTAGCAATTCTTTATCTAGGTTCTTAAAGTATTCGTGACTCATTTAGTGAGTCCCTTCTTAAGACTCTCTACTAACCCCCCGGCTTCTATTATTTCTAAGAGCTCCTTAGGTATGGGTTTAAACCCCAAAGTTTTTCCTGATGCAGTAATTAACGTGGTCTCCTCCACGTTTACTATGACTTCCTCACCGTCTGCGACCGCGTTTCTTACTCCAGGCACCTCTATAGCGAGCAAGCCCCTGTTTATTGCGTTCCTGTAGAAAATCCTGGCGAATGATTCTGCGAGAACGGCTTTAACGCCTGCACCCAGCAATGCGAGAACTGCGTGCTCCCTGCTCGACCCGCAACCAAAGTTCCTGCCAGCAACTATTATCTGCCTGTCTTTAAGTAAGCTCGGCATGCTGGGATCTAAGCCTTCTAAAGCGTGCTTACCTAATTCTCTAGGATCTGTTAATGTGAGATACTTACCCGGTATTATAGCGTCCGTGTCTACGTTGTCACCAACCTTCAGAACCCTACCCCTAACTATTCTGAGACCCATCAACTCACCTCAAATAATTCCTTGGGTCGGTGATACGCCCTTCTATAGCCGAGGCAGCTACGGTAGCCGGCGACGCGAGGTATATCTTAGCTTTAGGAGAGCCCATCCTCCCAACGAAGTTCCTGTTAGAGCTAGATATGATTACCTCCTCATCCCCCACGACACCTAAGTGTCCTCCAAAACACGCACCACAACTAGGAGGCGTTATAACAGCTCCCGCATCCAAGAAGATTTTCGCGATGCCGGTTTCCAACATCTTATTCAGGATTTTCTTGGATGCAGGAGTTATTATCAACCTAACACTCCTAGATACCCTCCTCCCCTTCAAGATCTCGGCGGCCACCAGTAAGTCCTCGTACCTACCGTTAGTGCATGAACCGATGAATGCCGCATCAATCCTTAAGCCTTCAACGTCCCCAACAGGAGACACGTTAGCCGGGCTGTGAGGCTTAGCTACCATAGGATCTAATCTACTTAAGTCGATAACTAAATCCGGGTTAACCCCGTCAGGAGGTCTAAGATACGCTAGCTTACCTAACTCTATGTGCTGCCCGAATCCCTCCAAGTAACTAATTAATGTATCGTCAAGGGGGAACACAGCATTCTTAGCTCCCCCCTCAACACTCATGTTAGCTATAGTGAGTCTATCACTCATGCTCAGAGACTTAAGTCCTGAACCCAAGAATTCCAGTGACTTATAATTAGCGCCTTCCTGACCTATAATCCCTAAGATCCTAAGTATCACGTCTTTACCGCATACGTACCTTGGGAGCTCTCCATCTAGCTTGACGTACAAGGGTTCCGGAACCTTAAACCACAGCTTACCTGTGAGTATGGCGTAAGCCGCTTCAGTAGAACCCACACCGGTTGAAAAAGCTGCTAGAGCGCCGTAAGTAGTTGTGTGTGAGTCAGCGCCTACCACGACCTCGCCGGGGAGCACGTTGCCTTCAACCATGACTTGATGGCAGATCCCCTCACCAATATCAAAAAATTTTGTTTGGGGATAGTTACTGAAAAAACTTCTGAATTTTCTATGGATGTTTGAAGCGGGGACCGAGGGCGATGGACTATAATGATCTAAAAACACGTAGAGTTTTTCAGGTTCACGTATTTGATACTTAAGCTCTTCGATTACCTCGAGAGTTATGGGTCCTGTGACGTCGTGTATAACGACCTTATCTACCTTAGCTATTACCGTTTCCCCAACCTCCACCTTCTCCTTGCCGGAGGCTTTAGCCAGTATCTTAGCAGTCAGCGAATGCAATATTCTCCCCCTACGTAGCTAATAACTCAGAAGCTCTCAAGACCTCATCCTGCTTCTTCGTTAAGTAGCTAACTACGAGGACTAACGCAGCGTTTATTAAGAACCCTAGAACCCCTAAGTCGAAGTTATAGAGTTTGGTGACTCCACTTAGGTAAGACCCGACAACTATTATGAAACCTATGATTGACCCTACCCAAGCACCCCTAGAATTAACCCAAGGTATGTAGAGGCTCAGCAGGAACGGAGCTACCGCCTGCAACCCTACCTGAAACTTCAGAACCACCCACTCCCACAGAGTCAGCTTAGGCGTCATGACTATTATGTAGCCGAAGATACCTAAAGCCACCATTATAATCTTGCTGACGTTCAATACTTTCTTCTCATCAGCTCTAGGGTTAATTAACTTAACGTAAAAGTCTTTCGCTAGAGTCATCGACATAGCGAAAATCACTGCAGCTGCAGTAGATAACGTAGCAGCTATAACCCCTAAAAGCATTAGCTCACCTAACGCATACCCTACCGGAGACCTACTAGCCGCTTCATTCAATAAGTAAATCTGAACTTTCTCAGACTCCGACTTCGAGAGTCCTGGGAATAACGCGAGCCCTAGAACCCCTAAGATCACGAAGATTGTCGGGATTATAGAGTATATTAGCGGGGTAAACTTAAACTGATCTCTCAAACTCTTGAAGTTCTTGTTAGCTATTATGAAATTCCAGACTTGGAAGTACGCTACGACACCGAACATGATTAACAACACCGTACTTACCCACCCTAAATACGTCTCCGGCTTCTCCACTAAAACCGCTTTAACTCCTGTGCCGGAGGTAACAGCGCTTGCCAGGATCCCGGCACCGCCAAGTATAGGTATGATGCCGAAGAGCACTCCGAGCATCGCAGCAATCATCACGACACCCATTAAGAAGTTAGCTAACGCGGTCCCTCTAAAACCTCCGAGTAGCATCAGGATGAGTACTGCTATAGTAAAGATGGCTGCGGAGACTTCGTAAGTCAAATACCCGCCTGAAGTAACTTCACCTATATAGCCCATAGCTATGGACTGCTCGAAGAATTGCACGAAGGTACACCAAAACATCAGTATTAGTAGGAAGACCGTGAGAGCCGTTGACCCGAATCTCTCCTTAAGATAGTCCCCAGGCGTTACGTAACCCCTCTTATTAGATAGAGGTATCATTTTACTACCTAGCAGTAGGAAGCCTATGAGTATGGAAACGTAGAACGCCGGCACTACCAGGAAGGGGTAGCCGCCAGCCCTATACGCTTGTCCAGCGTATCCGAGGAATGTGTTGCCGCTAGCTATGGTTGCGAAGAGCCCGATACCTAACACTACATACCCTAAGGTCTTACTAGCGGTGAAGAAGTCTTTAACACTAACTCCTAACCTCTTCCTGTATGAGTAGTAACCTATGTAGATTATGATGAGTATGTAGAGTATTACCAGTATCGGTAAGTCAATACCCCAACTAAATTCTTTAGCCATGTTCCACCCTCCTCTCAATACTTAACACGGCGGTGTACACTAGAACGTACCCGAGTATCAAGATAATGATTACCGTTATCATAGCCCATAACGGAATACCGAGCACTAAAGGCTCTACTACTTTAGGGATATACCAAGGCGTGGCTAGGACTACGTACAGCAAGACAAGAATCAAGAGGAGCTTACCTACCGTGAGCTTCATGAGGATCACCTAAACGATCTTCCTAGGTCCTTTACCGTACATGAGTTCAAGCATTTTCTCAGGTAGGTATTTCTCCTCCATCTCCCTGAATTTCTGAATCTCAACTATCTTAGCGAATTCAGGGAACGTCACCAGCTTGTCCAGGTACTCTAGAGCTGTCCCCTTCTCCTTCAAGATGGTTAGGGTGTCTATCATCGCTTTCGCGGCTGAGTATAGAGCCGTTAACGGGAATATAACTATCTTAAAGCCTAGTTCCTCAGCTTCCTTAACCGACACTAGAGGGGTTCTACCACCCTCAATTAAATTCAGCATTAGAGGAGCTTTAACTTCTTTAACAGCTCTCTTCATCTGATCTACGTTCTCGAAGGCTTCGATAAATATGAAGTCCGCCCCAGCTTTCCTATATTCCTCAGCTCTCTCTATGGCTTCGTCGATTCCTGCTACAGCTATTGCGTCAGTTCTAGCGCCGACCACGAAGTCCGGGTCTTCCTCCTTCCTAGCGTCGCTAGCCGCCGCCACCTTACCCACCATCTCCTCCTTATCGACTATTAACTTCCCGAACATGTGTCCGCATCTCTTAGGCCAGACTTGATCTTCTATGAAGAGTCCTGCAGCACCTGCCCAAATATATTCCTTGACGGTTCTGTAAGCGTTGATCGGGTTACCGTAGCCCGTGTCCGCATCACCTATAACAGGTATTTTAACAGCTCTAGCTATGGACGCAACCCTACTCACCATCTCGCCGAAACTTACTAGACCTATGTCCGGCATGCCGAGCAGTGAGGCCGCCGTGCCGTAGCCTGTGTGTATTATTGCCTTAAACCCCACCATCTCAATTATTTTAGCGCTCAAAGCGTCGTAAGCGCCTGGCATAACTATTATTCCAGGCTCGCTAAGCATTTTCCTAAAAATAGTTGATTTCTTTATGTTAATCACCACGATATAGGTTTTGACGCAGTTATTAAAAATAGCTCCTAACCTGTTTGGCCAGACGATTTAGGTTTTTTATTTTTAAGTTTTGTCAGCATACTAGAAACGGAGAAGAGAGCTTGAGTAAGTATAGGACTACGATAAGTTTTGCGACTATTAAGGTAGCTCATTACGGGGACGTACTCACCGATTTTACCAGTAAGCGTAACGTAGTTCTCCTATTACCGCAACTCAGTCTTATCGATAATTATAGCTACATGACACTCCAGATAGTGCCTTCAAGAAAGAATGAAATTAAAGAGTTTCTAGACGTGAGTAGGTCTTACACGGACGTTAAGTATGCTGAAGTCTTGAGCCTTCCCGGATTACCGCACTTCTTGATAATCATTAAGAGAAATTATGGGGTGATGAAAGCACTTCACAAAGTGGGTGGTGTGAAGGTAGGGCCTGTTACTGTAATGCACGGCTTCAAATACTTCCCAGCATTCTTACCGAGCTACAATAAGGTCAAGCTAATCAAGTATGTGAAGGATTTCTCACCGTGCGACGCGGACGTAAAAATCTTAAAACCAACTAAGGAAATCAAAAACTTCCTCACAATACCGACACTTACAGAGTACGAGCTTTACGTACTCCGCGTAGCTCATGAAGAAGGTTACTTCGAGTGGCCGAGGAGAGTAAGACTAGAGGACCTAGCAGCCAGGTTAGGCGTCTCAAAAGCAACGGTAGCGGAACATCTGAGGAGGGCGTTAAAGAAATTATTAAACGTCTACATAAACGCCTCAACTTTCACCGGCTTAACCTAACCTACCGTAACGTTCGTTGCGGGTTCTCAACACGGTTACTTATCCGTTAACAAGCGCGTAACTACCCGCAAGACTTGAGCTAACTTGATTAAAGTATTTATTCGTTGTTGCTGTATTTAGTGTGGTGTGTTGTTAATGGTTGGTAAGGTTTTAATGATCGTAGGTCCTGAATTCGAGGATATTGAGGTTTTGTATCCTTACTACAGGTTAGTTGAGGAAGGTTTTGACGTGGTTATAGCGGCTCCTTCAGAGGGTAGGGTTGAGGGTAAGCACGGCTACGTCGTGAGCGCCGTGGCTTTAAGTAAGGTGAATCCCGAGGAATACGTGGCTTTGGTAATTCCTGGTGGTAGGGGGCCTGAGAGGGTTAGGGCTTCGGCTAGGGAGGAAGCTGTCAGGATAGTGAAGTACTTCGCTGATTCAGGGAAGCCTATCGCTGCTATATGCCACGGCCCTCAACTACTGATATCAGCGGGCGTTACTAGGGGGTTAAGGCTCACTAGCTATGTGGGGATAGCCGACGATGTTAGGGCATCAGGTGGTGAATGGGTTGATCAACCGGTCGTCGTTGACAAGAACGTCGTGACCGCGAGAATACCTCCAGACATCCCCTACTGGATGAGGGAATTCATTAAGTTACTTACTAAGGAGTGAGTCAGCCTTACAGAAATCAAAAAACTTTAATGAATTAAGTGGAAGAGTTCGGGGCACACCCTACATCCAACGGGATCTATCATTGGCTGGAGCTTGTGGTGGAACTCGCATAAGTATTTCCTGCTCATAGCTAGCAAGGATATCTTGAGGAGCCTAGTCTCTATTGCCAGCCAGTCCAGGTCTTGGGTTGCTAGATCTCTAGCTAACGCCATGACCTCACCGTCTATGTCCGGGAACCTAGCTACTTCCACAGCGACCCCCCTCTCACGACTCAGGTACCTAGACACCGCTGACGGAGTCATCCTCAGTTTCCTAGCGATCTCTACCTCACTCATCTTAAACTCGCTACTCATCAGCTCCGCTAACCTCCTCTTCAGCGACGGTATCAAGTACCTATACCCTAACTCGAAAACCGAAGACATTTAAAGCACCATCACCTTCCTCATCACTTCCTCAGGATTCTTAATGACTTCAGTCAAGTCCTCAACTACTTCTAGAGTTCCTAAGTATTCCCCTCCCTCACCCCTAACAGCTACTACGAGCACCCTAATTATCCTATCACCTTGTTTAGTCCAGTACTCCCTGAACTCCTCACCCTTCTTAAGTCTCTCAACGTTGACTTTAACCATCCCCTCAAGTCTTGGCGGGTGGCAGTAGAGCAGTCTACGACCGATTATAGTCTTAGTCCTAACGAACCCCTTAGAGAACTTACTCTTGGTGAAGAACCTCACCCTATCGTTTTCGTCAGCGTAGGTTAGCTCTAGCGGTAGGGACTCGAAAATGGCTTCCACCTCTTTCTTGCTTAAGAAGCCTGTGCTGAATTCTATGTCTCCTCCCTTCCTGACCTCGTAGGTATCTGCCTCAAGCTTCTTAAGAGCTAATTCCCTGAACTCAGGCGGTAACGCCTCGGCTTGCTCCTTAGTTACCTCAGGAGTTATCTCGTAAGGCATCAACGGCTTCGCGCCAGGCTTCCACTCCACGCTAACAGGCACTAAGTAGCCGATATCCCTGCCTATCTCCCCTATAGCCGCCCACTCACCCTCAGTGAACAAAACCCAGACAGCCGGGAACAACACCTTGTTCTCCCTAAACACTAACTCACTAATCTCTCTGGAGATCTCCAGAGCTTTGCTAGCTATCTCCTTAATCAATTTCTCATCACCTTGAGCTTTCTCAGCAAGTGTTCTGACCTCCCTTATCTTCTGGATTACCTGATCCTCACGCCCCCACAAAACCCTGGGTACGGCCACAATCCCCCTCCTCTCTAAGTAGGGGAAGATCAGCATCTGCACCTTCCTGTAGTGCAGCCTCACATTCCTCAAGTTCTCTAACACCCTCACCAACTGCTGGAAAGCGTCTTTAAGACCCTCGCCCTCACCACTAAGAACGGAGCTCGCGTAAACCCCGAGAACCTCACCCCACTTAAGAATCAACTCATTCTCCTTGAGTAGGAGATCGAGCGGGTGCCCCTCGGGAACACCCCTCAACTCCCTGGAAGCTAAGTATTCTCTGAAGAGCTGGACATGCAGATCGCAAAGCTTAAGAATCTCGCTCACCTCCAGACCCTCCCTAACCAGCTGTTGCTCAATCAAAGCTATCTCGAAAGGAGACACCTGCTTCAAGACATCGCTAAACTCCTTACTCAGCTCCTCAGGCTGTTACAGAACTGATGGTAAGTTTAGATATCTGTGAATATCTGTAAATATTTGGCTCTTAGAGTAATGTTTAAATACCCGGCCTCATTATAATTTCTTGGATGATCCGCTCTGCGGTGACGTAGAGAGACTCAGATGGGAGCCTCGTGGCGTTGGGCTCGACTGGGGCTCATGAGGTGCGGGTGAAGCTGATGAACCCACGCCGAGGCCCAACCCCTCTAACGGAAATACAAGTACTCACAAATACCATCAAGCACCGTTAGAGGGGAAACGCTTAACACCCTCATGAAGCTTCCTGATCAAGTTCTTAACGAGCTCTACCTTCCTTTCTTCAGTATTTGACACGTGTCACACCAAGAAGAAATCCTTTCAGAGCTTATAAGCTTTGCGAGTAAAGACCCACTCCCTAGGATGAGGATGTAGAGGAGGGTGGGAATCACGTGACGTGATTTCCGGTACGGTCTTAGCTATTAGGTCTAGCTCATGCTCGATTATTTAAAGACGTGCCTCAGGTCAGGATCTTCAATATAATTCCGCGCCCACCCTGATTAGCTTCGATCTCCTCTCATAAGTTTCTAGCATGCTTCTCGTTATGACATGTATCTCGAATGGTTCCTTGATCCCGGCTAGCCACAGCTCAGCCAGGACTCTGCCTGGGTGCGTGTTCGTTACTACCAGGATGTCCACATCGCTTGATAGGAGGTGTTTTCCTTCCGCGACACTCCCGAATAAGTAGATCTCAGCTCTTGGGTCGAGTTTCCTCGTTACTTCCACTATTTTCTTGATGTACGCCTCAAGATTCTTGAATACTCTCTTCCTTTCCTCAGCCTCCCCTATTAACAACTCCTCCCACAACTTCCATCAACCTCTTAACGACCTGACGTAGCCTCCCGGCTTCCTCCCCACTATACTCTCTTGCAACATACCTAGACGTGATGTACGCGTCCTCAAGCGAGCCGAGCTCGACAGCGTAATCCGTGAGGATTCTCTTAATTTCTTCAGCGCCCGTGAGCTTGTAGGTGAGTTCAAGAAGTTTCCTAACGCTGTGTGTCCTCGGGTAATCAACTCCTAGCTTGAGGAGGCATGCCTTCAAGTAGAGCTGAAGAGCTTGCTCAAGACTGAAAACAGCTAGGTCGTGAAAACCTCTCTCAAACTGCATCTCCGCGGTCTCAAGGAATCTCCTAGACCTTTCTAACAAGTAATTATATTCCTCGAAGCGCGTCAGCAAGCAACACCCCTAACCTCTAAATAACTTTACGTTAACGATAAAAATTAAGTTTATGCGTTCCTCAACATCTTAAATAATAGGATCGCTAACAACGTTTTAGCGTCTACGTTCTTAGAGTTGAGTAAGGTCTTAAGTGCTTCGTCAACGCTTAACTCAACGGTCTTCACGATCTCGCCTGGTTCTGGTGACGCGCCGACAAACCTTAGTTTCTTGGCTGTGAGGATGTGGAGTACTTCGTCGCTGTAGCCGGGTGCTGTGTAGACTGAGGCAACCTTAATTAACTCGCCGGCCTCGTACCCCACCTCCTCCCTCAACTCCCTCCTCGCAGCGCTGACTATGTCTTCCCCCGGCTCGACCCTGCCTGCAGGGACTTCCAGAACCCAATCATTGACGGGGACTCTGTATTGATTCACTAAGACCAGGTTGCCGTCGTCCTTGACCGGCAGTATAGCTACTGCTTCACCAAACCTGACTACGTCCCTCAACACGGTCCTGCCTGAGTGTAGGTAAGTCTTCTGAACGAGCTTGACCCTCCTACCGCTGCATAAGACGGATTCGCTTACGAGGGTTAGTTCCTCTACCACGAGCAGCACCGAACATTACGTTTCCTTGAGAATTAAAGGGTTTCCTCCCTCACCAAGTCTTTCGAGAAGGGTTTGTCGAGAATTAGCTTCACCTTAATTGATTCACTCGCATATCCTGAGATATGCGGGTAGTTCGTGATCCCTAAGTGCTTAGCTAGCTTTCTTAGGTTTATGTTGTTTACGTGTTCTATGATTATTTTCCTTTCTTTAAGTCTCTCTAACTCCCTCACCACCTCATCACCCGGTTTCTTGATCTCGAGGGTTTTCACGCAGAACTCTCCCGCGAAAGGGGTTCAGCTCTCTGTGGTCATTGCCTCATTTTTGTTCCCCTGCATCCCGCTTATGTTATCATCGGCGTTGTGGCTTTAGAACAAATGGGCTATAGAGTAGACCCAGTAACAGGAAAACTAGTTAGGGGACTACCACTCATGCTCTAATGAGCTATTTAAATCTCTCTACATGGGGTCGTAGGGGTTTCCGCGTTCAAGAGCTCATACGCTTTATCAACACCATTCTCATGGGTTTAGGGTATGTAGACTACTTGTACTTTGATTTTCTCAGCTATATCTGCTTGCCTCTTGTCGCTTGTTGCCAGTGGTATACTACGTGCAATTGCCTGTGCTATATATAGTGCATCGTATACTGATATATCGTTTTGAGCAGCTATTTCAAACGCTTTGTCTAAGTACTTTAACTCGCTCTCCAAAGACACTAGCTCTTCATCAATGATCTTTCTAAGTAATTGAAATCTCTTAACTGCTACATCAAGTGAACAAGCCTTGTATATAGAGTAGTGTTTCCATATGGCGTTAGCAACTTCTTTAACCACGTGGTCTACTGAGATAGTCTCCTTAGACAATACTTCGTAAACCCTCTCCCAATTCTTCTCCCTTAAAATAAACTTAGCGAGGGTAGATGCGTCAATAACTATCACGATCCTCCCTCACAAGCCTAGCTGCAATACCACTTGGCGTCTCTGGAAGCTCCTTGAGGATCTCAACAACTTCTCTAAGAGCCCTCTGCCTCTTATACACCTTAACCCTCTCCTCTATAAACGCCACTATCTCTTTCCTCCAATTAACTACGTCTCTAAGCTTATCCATTTCCTCCTTAAGCCTCCTAGGTATACGAAAACTGTAAACAGTACTCATAGTCAACCCCATAATATATGTAAAATAAACCACTAATAAGCTGTTAATAGTGTAGCAGTTTAAGCCAGTAGCAAAGGTATAGTTAGGAGCACACCGAACCGTGTGAATGAATACACGTTCTTATATAGGCTTGACTCATGAAACCAAGCACCGAGAATACGATATTAGTAGGGTATTCTTAATGCTTGGCATGGGTGTCATTAACAAACCTGGAAAGATCAAGGAGAAGCTAGGTATAACGGTTAGCTATAACTATGTAGGTATCGAGGTATGCGCAAGTATTACAACTGGAAACCCCGCCATTCATGGCGGGGCTCTGAAATTAGCGAATATGAAAGGCGATGAACCACTATCTACCGAGAAACGGTAGAAACGAAATCCTACATAGCTTTGGGCACTACGAGAGAAAAATATTGATGCAACGGGCTTCAATGGATTGAGCATCAATAGCAATACTTAATTAAATGTTTCCCAGGTTCTGTGAGTGCTGGTTTTTAGGATGTTTCAACGAGTTTTAAATATGTCTTCAAGCCTTAGCGTTATGATTCCATATCTTGGGGCCACTTGTATTATATTGCTATCTTCCGTAGCCAACGCAACCCTAATTGACTGTACTAGTGCTATGTATGTAGCATCGTAAACTGTTACGTT
>JAJHQR010000051.1 GCA_020833255.1 Desulfurococcaceae archaeon
AACAGATTAGTGGGTTTAGGCGCCGCCGTAGCTCAGCCTGGTGGAGCGCTGCCCTGGTAAGGCAGAGGTCCCGGGTTCAAATCCCGGCGGCGGCTCTCAACGCTTGCTCCCAAGCATCCTTCCTCACAGAAGGGTAAAAATATAATAAGGTTATTGGATGATGTTATCGGGGGCACGCGATGGGGGAGGTAAGTGTTGAGAGGAGAGGTAGCGTCTACTTAATCAAGTTCGGCGACGGTTCCAAAGCGTGGCTCTCCTTCAGAGAAGAGAACGGCAAGCTATACTTGCTTGAGACCTACACCCCCGAGCAGCATAGGGGGAAGGGCTACGGCGCTAAGCTTGTTGAAGCAGCGATTAAAGACGCTGAGGTGAGGGGTCTTAAGATAGTCCCTGTATGCAGCTACTCCATCTACTACTTCCTGAAGAATAAGGAAGCTAGGAAAGTCCTTGCCGAGGAATACGCTAGGATGAGCGACTCAGAACTGGAAGAGTATTTTAAGAGAAGGGTGGATGAGGAGAGGAGGAAGCACTGAGTACGGGGCCCTAACTCACTGACTGACGGAGTCCGAGCCAGAAACCCAGAAACCTCTTAAGTCGTAGAAGGTGTGGTGAGTTATTTCAACATACCCGCTAACACCAACTACCCCCAAACCGTTGATGACTACAGGCTTGTAATTCACTGTCCTACCTATCGAAGACCCTCTGAAAGACCTCCTCGACACGACGACCCAAGCTCTCGAACCCACGTACGCGGAATTCAGGGCCGAACCTATCCTCTCCACAACCCTCCCTAACACAGTGCTCCGACGCTTCTTAACCGCGTCAGAGATCTGCTTCATTGAGGCTGCCTCAGTCCTAGGCCTTATCGTGTACTGAGCTATGTGAACCTTATCAGGCATCAACTCCTCAAGAGCTCTAACAGTTAACTCGAAATCCTCCTCATCCTCGCCGGGATGCCCCACTATCACGTCCGTAGCTAGCTGAACCTCAGGAATCTTCCTCCTAATCTCGTAAACCAGGGACCTGAAGTCGTCGTAAGTGTACCTCCTCCTCATGAGCTTCAAGACCTTATCACTGCCTGACTGCAGTGGTAGGTGCACGTACTTGAAGATATTCGGGTGCTTCATGACTTCTAAGAACCCGTCAAGTATCGGGATCAGGTTATCCGGGTTAGCCATCCCAACCCTCAACATGTAGTTACCCCCCACCTCCTCAGTTATTGTTTTGAGGAGGTCGTGAAGCCTGACACCGCCTAAGTCAACCCCGTAAGCCGCGGTATCCTGAGCCGTGAGATCTATCTCGAGAACGCCCTTACTGACCGCTTCCCTGACCGCTCTAACCACCAACCCCGGCTTATAAGACCTTAACCTACGCCTAGCTATCTTAGTTATGCAGAAGGAGCAATCCCCTAAACAACCCTCAGCTATCGGCACCGCCGCTACGTAACCCTCAACTAGCGGGCAGAGGAACGCGGTGTCTCTCTCACCTCCTAACAAGACGGACCTCCCAGGACTCTCCACGACCTCGTGGATTCGCGTGACGTTCTGCGGGGATATTAGGGAAGCCTCCGGAACCACCCTAGCTATCGTGTAGGGCTGTGCAGCCGCCATACAGCCCGCGACAACAAGCTTAACACCGTCTCTCAAGAACTCCCTGAGTTCACGTAACCTCTTCAAGATCCTCTGCTCGGTATCCAACCTCACAGTACATGTGTTCACCACGATCACGTCAGCGTCCTCAAGAGAAGAAACTACTTCATGACCTCTACTAACCAAGATACTCTTCATTAAAGCCGCGTCAGCGTTGTTTAGAGCACACCCGTAAGTCTCCACGTACACCTTCATTCCAGGACGTCAACCGCTAAAACAGTGTTTGCTCAACTTAAAAGTTTTCTTCAGCTTATTATGTGGGGTGGTGCGGAGTGAGTGGGTTACCGTCTTACGAGGAATTACTTAAGGAGCTGTACGAGAAGCTCCCGGAGAAGAGGAGCCAGGTAACGACCCTCGACATACCGCCGCTAGAGATAGCTCACGTAGGGCTCCAAACCCAAATCAAGAACTTCAAGACAGTCTGCGAGGCCATCTTAAGAGAACCTAAAATCTGTGCTAGGTACCTCCTGAAGGAGCTGGCTGCTAGGGGTGCGGTAGACGAGTCCGGGGTATTCACCATATACTCCCGCGTCTCATCCCAGACCATCAACACTTTATTCAAGAGATTCCTAGACAGCTACGTGATATGCAAGACGTGCGGTTCATACCAGACTGAGTTGAGGAAGCAAGGTAAGGTATGGATAATAAGGTGCTTGGCTTGCGGTGCTGAAGCCCCGGTAAAGCCTGTGTGAGGCGCGTGATGAGGCGTCGAGGAACTTGAGCGGGGAAGAGTCTCGAGGTCTTGCAGGAGGGTCCGGGACTCAAGACCTAGTTTACGTGAAGATACATACTACGGCAGACATATCCCAGGACTTCAGCGAGGTAGTAGCTATATGCGATAAGGAACTCCTAGGTAAGGAGTTCCGGGAGGGGGACGTAGTACTAAACGTTAACGAAGAGTTTTTCAAGGGCTTCGTAGCGACTCTCGAGGAAGCGATGCATCACGCGAGGAACGCCCCCATAGTAGTGTTAGCCGGGGAAGCCTCGGTTAGCAGGGCGGTTAAGGAAGGGCTGGTACATCCTGACGCGGTACTCAGGGTGTGCGGCGTGCCTTACGCGCAGGTGGTCAAGCTATGAGTTTCACCGGGAGGTTCTGCTTGAGGTGCGGGAAGAGGGAGAGTGATGAGGAGCCCCTCATCGACGGCTTATGCCTGGACTGCTTCCTGAAAGAGAGGGCATTAGCTAAGATACCCAATAACGTAGTGTTGGTGAGGTGCCCTGTCTGCGGGTCCGTCTACGTCAGCGGTTCGTGGGTCCCTACGTCAGGTGGTGACGAGGAAGCGCTAAGTCACTACATCGTGGAGACCGTGGTGAAGAAGGGGAAAACGCATGAGTCCTTCAAAGACGTTCAGGTAGTGGTCACGAACGCTGGCAATAACCGAGCGGAGGTTCTGGTTAGGTCTTCCTTCATGAGCAAGCCCGTGGAGCAGGCTTTCACGATCAATTACAGGGTAGAGGCTAGGTTATGCCCCAGATGCTTAAGCGTTAAGACCAGGGATTACGAGGCAATACTTCAGGTAAGGTTCGCCGGGGAGCCCTCGGAGGTTGTGAGGAGGAGGGTGGGTAAGCTAATAAGTAGCGTGAGGAGTATCAGCAGTAACGTGACGGACTACAAGGAGTTGAGGGAGGGTGTGGACGTGAAGTTCAGCAACGTCTCAGCAGCTCGTCAAGCCGCGAACTACTTGCAGGGGGTCTTAGGAGGGTATATTAAGGAGTCGTGGAAGCTACACGGGGTGGTCGGGGGTAAGAGGCACGGCAAGCTCTCCATAGTTTTAAGAATCCCGCAGTTAATTCCAGGGGAGTTAATAGTTTACAGGAATTCCTTAATGGAGGTACTAGATATTCAGAGAGACAAGCTCGTTTTAAGAGATCTAACCAAAGACGAAGTCGTTAAAACAAGCTTTAAATCCCTGACTAAAGAAGGGTTCAGGCAGTTAAGCCCTGAAGACTACGCGGTAGACGAGTGTGAGGTAATTAAATTCGAGGAAGGTAGGTTGACCGCCTCATGCGTGAGCGGGGCGGTAGTCGAGGCAAGCTTCCCGAAACACTTAAGTGTTGGGGAGAGGATCCAGGTAATAACGTATAAGGACTTAAAATACGTTAAGCGTTTAAGAGGGTAGGTCCTGCGGCGGGGACCTCCGATTCCTAGGGTTGGAGGGGGTCGTTTTCTTAAATATTCCCGTGCTATAGATATAGAGGTGATGTGTTGGGGAAGAAGAAAGCTGACGTAGTCTCGGAGACCCCGTACCCGAACCCTGAGGAGGGCACGGTAGTTTGCGTTGTCACGGAGCCTATGGGAGGTAATTACGTGAAGGCTGTCTGCATGGACGGGAAGGAACGGAAGCTGAGGATACCCGGTAAGCTTAGACATAAGGTGTGGATAAACGTTAAGGACGTGGTCCTCGTCGGTAAGTGGGAGTTCGACGAGAGTAGGGGGGACGTCTTATATAAGTACGGGAGGGACGAGAAGAAGAAGCTTATTGAGATGGGTTTCCTAGACCCGTCACTCGTTGAGGGTGTGGGTGAGCTTTAATACCGCGTGAGGACGTGGAGGACTCGGAGATCGACTCGTTCTTCAGGGTTAGGGATAAGGAGCCTAGGATAGTAGATAAGGACCTGTTCGAGACCGTGGAGGAGGTTTTCGATAAAGCGACTGTTCAAGCAATCCTTAAGTTGATGAGGAGAGGAGTGTTACGGAGTCTTAAGGGGGTGGTCAGCGCCGGTAAGGAATCACGCGTGTATTGGGGTAAGGGTCCCGGAGGCCGCGACCTAGCCGTTAAGATATACCTAACCTCCTCAGCGGAGTTCAGGAAGGGCATGATGAAGTACATAATAGGTGATCACAGATTCGATAAAAGCGTCCCTAAGTCTACCAGGAAGCTGGTCATACTCTGGGCTAAGAAAGAATTCAATAACTTCACGGAGTTCTATAAGGCAGGGGTATCAGTCCCTGAACCGATATGCCAGTATGAGAACGTGCTGGTAATGGAGTTCGTGGGGGAGAACGGGGTTAGAGCGCCTTTACTGAGGGAGGCCGACCTAACCTTAGAGGAGTACACGGCGATCTTCAGAGGACTCGTGGAAGACGTTAGGAAGGCTTACTTGAGAGCGGGGCTAATACACGGGGATTTAAGCGAGTATAACGTGATGGTGTGGAACGGGAGGCACTACATAATAGACGTCAGTCAGGCAGTGCCCGTAACGCATCCGAACGCCGCCGAACTACTTCTGAGAGACTTAAGGAACATAACGAGTTTCTTCGAGGGGGTGGGGGTGAGCGTCCCGCCCCTAAGCAAGGTTCTCCACTACGTTACGGGGGAGGTAAGCGAGTTAGAGTATTAAGCTAGCTCAAACCCTATATTAATCGGTGATTCAGCGGTGGGTGAAGTGAGCAAAACACCTCAAAACATGACCAGAATATACTTGAAGATAAGGCCTGAGAGACTCGGCGTGTTAATAGGTGAGGGCGGGAAAACACTGAGAGAACTTGAGAACAGGACTCGAACGATAGTAAGTGTTGACAGCGTGAACAGCAACGTAGTCATCGAAGCCGCAACCCCTCAAACCACCGTCGACATGTTGCTGAAGGCCTCAGACTTCATTAAAGCTATTGACGCGGGCTTCAGCCCTGAAAGAGCTTTAAGGTTGCTGGACGAGGACGCAGTACTGATAATAATGAACCTGAAAGAGGTTGTGGGGGACTCGCAGAACCACCTATACAGGGTTAAGGCGAGGATCATAGGGGAGGAAGGCAGGGTCAGAACAAACATAGAGCAACTCACCGGGACATACGTAAGCATTTACGACGACTTAGTAGCGATCATAGGGGATTATGAGGGTGCGTACCTAGCTAGGGAAGCCGTAGAAATGCTCGTTCAAGGAAGAGAACACTCAACAGTCTACAAATTCCTCAACAAGAAAGCGCGGGAACTAAAACGTAGGAGACTCACGGAGTACTGGGTAAGAGACATCGACGTTAAAAGGAATGAGGAACTAAGGTAGGAAAAACCGTGTGTTAGGAGCCCTCCCCCGATTATGTGGTGGGCCCGGGGGGACTTGAACCCCCGACCTACGGGTCTCGCCTAAGCCCCTCCTATCATCCCTTTCGGTCCGTAGACCCGTAGAGGACTGGAGCCCGCCGCTCTGCCTAGCTGAGCTACGGGCCCACCTCCGCTCATCACATACAGAATATAATCAGAGTTTTTAAATATCTTCTCGCAAACCCTTACTCGAGAGTAAGCATGGTTGTTTAACCGCTTCGTCCCGTAGCTGGGGAGACGTACTTAGAGAGAAATTAAAGTTAGGGAACGAAAGCTATCCTAGTTTCACGGCAAGGCCTTAAGCGTAGAAGCGTGTGATAAAGTCTTTAACTATTTTATCCGCTATCCTCGACACGTCCTCGTCGCTGAAGTCTAGTGAGGGTAGCTTATTAACACCTTCTTTAGCTACCACTACCTCGTAAGTTGGTTCTATCCCTCTCTGCCTGAGCACGTTCGAAGCGCACATCAGCTGACACCCGTTAATCGCTATGACTGCTTTAGCTTTCTTGAAGATCTCTACATGTGTCTTGCTGCCGGCCCCCACCGCTGAGAGACAGCACATCCTGACCTTATCTGGGAATGCCTTTGTCAGCTTCCTAGCGACCTCGTTGCCGACCTGACCTGTTGAGGAAGCGCCGTCGCATGTTGCGACTATGATTAAGTCACTAGCGTGTGTCCCGCAGTGCGGGAGTAGTTGGTACTTACTTGATGTCTGGGTGCTCAAGCCTCACCAACCTCCGTGGCGGCCGTGTGACTCGCGCGGTCCTTCAGCCTCCTCCAGCTTTCCCTCCACGAACATCTTAACAGCTTCCTCAAGAGTTATCAAGCCCTCAAGAGTTTCCGGAGCGGAATATACCCTCACGCCGCGCTCCCTCAATAAGTTGAAGGCGCTGTACCCGATGCCCTGAACTATCAGGGCGTTAACGCCGCGTGACGTCACCAGATCTATTACGCCAGCCCCTCTCCCGTGCTCGTGCTTCACGTGAGGATTCTCAATCACTTCCAACACCCTGTATTCGTTGCCGTCGACCTCTACTAGAGCGAAGTATGGTGCTCTCCCGAAGTGCGGGCTGAGATAGTATTTCTCTCCAGCTCTTATTATAGGTAATCCAAGAATCATTTTAAGGACCCTGACCCCCACTCCTTAATTCCTCAAGTCTTTTATCTATTTCCTTAAGGACTACTTCCGTTATGTACTTCTTGAGTTCCTCCAAGTACCTCACTTCATCTTCCCTGCTTACCCACGGAGCACGAGGATACGCCCCCCACCAACATCCGCTCCCGAACCACCAGCCAGGCCTCATATAGGGTGGTAGGTGGCTCCAGGGGCCGTGACCTGGGTACGGCTCACACCACCGACACATGTTTTTCACCTAATGGAATATGTTTCATGCCTTATAAGCCTTCCTGTTCCTGCTTAACGTCCCTTCTCAAAGAGCTTGAAACAAGTTTAAGGGGCTTCCTCTCAATCAATGCTTGAGCGATCTTAAACCTGCAAGACTCGAGAACACGCCAGAAAGTAGCTTTAGACATCCCTAACCTAGCAGCGGCCTCATCAGTTGTTAAACCCTCAACATGAATTAGCTTGAGAGCCTCAATCTCGTAATCATAAACCTCAACACAGTCCGTAACGCTCAAGCCCTCAACACCTTTAACAGGCAGGTAGATAACCTCACGCCACCCCACACTACCTGAAAGACTTGGGGGAACCCTACACCTCCACCTACAAGGAACTCCTCTAGGCACTGTAAACCCTCACCCCCAAATAAATAAACCTAACACACATTAAGAATATATCGAGTTCTTAAACGAGAAGCAACGAATAAACACTACCGGGAAAACCATTTATTAGTTGAGTGATAAGTATTAATGATTAAGGGTTGAGTGAATTGGACGCAACCACCTCATTAAAGAAGAAAATACTTAAACTACTTAAGGAAGACGAGGAGTTTAGATACGCTGTTGCAGGACTTCTAGGACTAGATACCATACTCAGCGAGTTAAGGAAGTTAAGAGAAGACTTCAGCAAGTACGTGGAATTAGAGGAGAGAAGATGGGAAGAAAATAGTAAGAGGTGGGAGGAGAACAACAGGAGATGGGAAGAGAACCTGAGGAAATGGGAAGAAACCAATAGGAGGTGGGAGGAGAATGCTAGAAGATGGGAGGAAAATAATAGGAGGTGGGAAGAAGCTTACAAAAGGTTTGAAATACTAGGAAACG
>JAJHQR010000024.1 GCA_020833255.1 Desulfurococcaceae archaeon
AGATGGGAAGAGAACCTGAGGAAATGGGAAGAAACCAATAGGAGGTGGGAGGAGAATGCTAGAAGATGGGAGGAAAATAATAGGAGGTGGGAAGAAGCTTACAAAAGGTTTGAAATACTAGGAAACGAACTTAGAGCACTTAGAGAAGACTTCAACAAAGCTTATCTAGAATTCAGCAGAAAGCTAGACGCTCTCGGAGCTAGGTGGGGTATCATAGCGGAGGGAGCCTTCAGAGAAGGTATGAAGGGTGTTGTCGAGAAGATCCTTGGTGTTGCAAGAGTTGAGAAATGGGTGTTTAGGGATGAGGCCGGCGAGGTTTACGGATACCCGAGCGTAGTGGAGGTTGACGTAGTGGTGAGGAACGGTATCCACACGTTAGTGGAGGTGAAATCAAGTATATCTAGAGGAGACGTCCTAGAGTTCTGGAGGATAGGAAGGCTGTATGAGAGAGTCACCGGGATTAAGCCGAGACTCGTGATGATCTCACCATACGTTGACGAGAAAGCGCTTGAGTCAGCGACTAACCTCGGGATCGAGATCTACACCCAGCTAAGCTAACTAGCCGCGTTCCCCTTAATTATCGCTGACCTCTTCTTCAGGGCCGGGATGAGGTCATGATTTGCTCTACCTTAGATATAATTCTGTTCACTATGACTTCACTACCTATTTTGCGAGTTAGTTCCTCCCTCAGCTTAGTTATTGACATAGGACCTAGTCTCACACTCGCTAAGACTTGATTCCCGCACTTAACGACTACGTAAATCTTCAGCGCGTTCCTCTTTTCCTTCTTTACTAGACCTACGCTGAAGTCCTCACCGCACCCCTCACCCTCGCGTATCGGTGTACGTGTTTTGAGTCTCCTCATTAACTCCCTCATCGCTCCCTCGCTGAGGATGCTTGGTAGAGAGGTCTTACTAGATATGAATTCCTCGAGCACGTAGTCGGGGACTCCCTCGAGGAGGAGTCTGTACACCCTAGCTAACTTACCGAAGTTATGCAATCCGATGACCTCACCCTCCACCAGATACTTGCTTACTTCCCGAGCAATCTCCTCGGAGTCTCTGGAGCTCAACCACTTCCTCTTAAGTAGTTCCAGAACCTCACTCCTATGTCTCTCAACAGCTTTAGGGAAACTCTCTTCAAGATCCTTAATGTCCGGCACGCCATCAACCATTTCGAGGAATTTCTTAAGTAATTTCAGCTCTTCACCAGCTTCCTTAACCTCGTGTTCCTCCACGTGCCGGTCTAGGAGATACCTCCTCATGACGGCGCCGCATAAACTACAAGTAACTAATTCCAGGTCCTGCGGCGAGTACTTAGCCAGAATTTTCTCACCCTCCTCGTTAATGAATTCCAGGAAGTCATGCACCCATTTAGAAAAGTTCTCCACACACTCTACCAACTCCTCAAACCTGCAAGAAAAAACGAGGTGATGGTCTATAGGGATGAAACCCCTGTCAATCATTAACTCAATACCCCTACTCTCGCCGAACTCGCTCACAGCCCTAAACTCCAGGTACTCAATATCATCATCGCTAGCTACCTCAGCAACCCTATCAATAAGGGTTTCCGGGAACTCGTTCACGTAAGCATAGACGTCGAGCTCCCTCAAGTATTCTAGGATCTCAAGATCCGAGTACTCAACGCACGCACGACCCCAATCATAGGAAACGCAGAGGCATTCGGCGGTGACGTAACGCGGTATTTCACGGAACCTGCCGAACTCGTCGTAGTATTCCTCACCAACACACTCAACGGTCTTGAAGCCCCTCCTCCTCAACCTCCTTAAGATATTAAGGAAGTCACCACTATGGTTGAAATCATTCCCAGGTTCCGTGAGGGAACACCAATATAGTTGCTCAGCAAGGTTTATAAAGAGATTTTCACGCGTGGTTAGGAAGTCTTCACAACAACTAATATAGGGTTGCGTGAAATGTGTTTAGGGGGTTGGTGGTCGATGCTCTCAGGGACCACAGGTTCTGCCTGCCCTCTCGACTGGAGGTACGGTTCTGAGGAGATGAGGGAGCTCTTCACTGTTGAGGGCGTGGTGAGGAAATACCTACTGGTTGAGAAAGCCTTGATGGCTGGGTTAGCTAGAGCTGGGTTAGCGCCGGAGAGCTGTGTTGAGGTGTTTGAGGATTGCGCGTTAAGAGTTACGGCCGGCGAGGTGTACGCTAGGGAGGCTGAGTTAGGTCATGACATAGCCGCCCTAACGTTCATTCTCGGGGAGAGGTGTGGTGATTGCGGGCGCTACGTACACTTAGGCGCTACCAGCTACGACATAGTCGACACTGCTTGGGCTTTAACGATTCGCGAGGCCTTAACGATCGTTAAGCGCAAGCTCGCTGAAGTGATTCAGAGGCTCGCCGACCTATCCAGGGAGTATAAGGACGTGTTAATGGTTGGGAGGACTCACGGGCAGCACGCAGTACCCATAACACTAGGTTTCAAGTTCGCTAACTACGTCTACGAGTTAAGCAGGAGTTACGAGAGGCTCTGCGAGCTTAGTGGTAGGGTCGTTAAATCTAAGGTGTCCGGGGCTGTCGGGACGATGGCCGGCTGGCTCGGTAGGGGGCTTGAGGTCGAGGCCGCAGTCTCGGAATACCTGAATCTAGCCCCGCACGCCATATCGACTCAGGTAGCTCCTAGGGACGGCTTCGCCGAGTTAGTGACTTCCCTCGCTATACTAGCTTCTCAACTCGATAGATTCGCTCTAGAGGTTAGGGAGCTCTCAAGGACTGAGATAGGGGAGCTCTACGAGTCCGAGCCAAGGGTAGGTAGTAGCACGATGCCGCACAAGAGAAACCCAGTCACCTCCGAGAGGATCTCCGGCCTCGCTAAGATAGCTAGGTCCTTAGTAATCGCTGCACTAGAGAACATACCCCTCATGCACGAGCGAGACTTAACTAACAGTAGTAGCGAGAGGATCCTAATACCACACGCCTTCCTAGTAATCGATCAAATCCTGGAAGACACCTTAAAACTACTGAGCATACTCCGCGTAGACAGGGAAGCTATGGAGAGAAACCTCAACCTAAGCAGAGGAGCTATAATGACTGAAGCAGTCATGATCAAGCTAGTCCAGAAAGGACTTCCTAGACATGAAGCACACAAAATCCTCACGAAAATCTCGAGGAGCTTAAAACCCGGCGAAACCCTCGCAGAAGCCTTAATGAGGGATGAGACAATATCTAAGACGCTAAGCCAGGAAGAAATAACGGAAGCACTCAACCCTAGGAAATACCTAGGAAACTACGCTGAACTCATAGATAGAGCATTAAAATACGCTGAGGAAGCCCTGAGCAACCCGAGATAGCTTCATAGAGATCACGGAAGCAGATGCAGGAAGCACCGAATTCACTCACGCACGATTAACCCCACACAAAATCATTACATCATAAAAACACTTCCATCCCCAAGCCACCCTAAGATATACTCGAAGATCTCCCCCGACCCATCAAGATCAAGCCGATACCTACGGCAAGCGGGCAAACAACGTATAAGGCTGTCCACGGCATTGAGGATGCTTGATAGGGAAACACAATTAAAGTAGCTACAAAACCTATCAGTAAGTTAATGACTCCCCCCAGAACGAATAATAAGAATAGAACGAAAGACTTAACACCCTTGCTAACTATGTACGCAATTAAATAGAAAATAGTTGAGAAAAACCACAAGACCGTGGCGATGATTAAAAACGCGGCGAAAATAAGGCCTCCAAGAAATCCGGCACCTACGGCTGAGATCCCGGCGTAACCAAAGTAAGCTGAAGCGCTCAAAAACAATAAACCGATAAAAGCTAGAGCAATTCCAGCACGAAGGCCCAGTTTCAATCACCATGTTATTTGAGATTCCAAAGCTAATATAGTTTAACAGCGTTAATACGACCTCACCTCGCGCATCACACTACACCACAAGACCTATTAAGATTTCTCATGAAAACAACTAGATACGAAACCAGGCCTTCACCGTGCCAACTTAATCTAAGCCCTCCACCCTAAAAGCTTATAAGTCTGCTTATGATGAAGTTATTAAGACTTCGAAGACGTGTCAGGTCTTAGAAGAGTAAGTCTTTGAGGTTGCGACGTCTTGAGTCCTTGGAGAGTTAGGTGTAAGGAATGTGGTAACGTGTGGGTCCTGAACGTAAGCTATGACTTAAACGAGTTTACTCAGCTATACCATTACTGCAGGGTATGCGGTAAGAACACGTACCACGAGATCCTAGAGTATTCCGAGTAGTTTCAGGGTTTAGGGGATTCAGTGGAGGTTCATCACATCATTTAATCAGTCGGGCGACACTCATCACCGACAATTCTACGTTTTGAAAACTATAAAACAATGTGTTGAGCTCTGTCTTGCTTGACGCTCCCCGCAACCTTAAGATGTTGAAGTGGTTTTGAGGAGATCAAGGAATTCATCGATTTTCATCGATTTCTGTAATCCAGCACTCCGTACCCTCACGTTAACGGTCCCACTCTCCTTCTCTCTTTCACCGACTACCACTATGTACTCTATCCACTCAATCCCTGCATCACGTATCTTCCTACCTAAACTCACCTCCCTACTATCCACGTCCACCCCGACCCCGGCCTCACGCAGCTTGCTCGCGACGAGCTCAGCGTACTCCATCAAGTTCTTGCTCACAGGTATTATCTTAACTTGAGTAGGCATTAAGAACGCTGGTATGTAGGGGGTTTTACCGGCTAGCTCCATCTTATGCGCTCTATCTATTAACGCGTACACGAGGACTTCAAGAGGCCCTAACAATTCAGAGGATAGAGCGACTAGGTTTTCACTACTCGTTCCTGACGGGCTCTGAGTTAAGACCCGGGCGGAAGTCTTGGTGAGTAGTGTCGGCGTCTCAGCCGAGTCTACGTAGTAGAGCTCTGCCGACAGCCTCCAGGAAGCGCCGTCTTTCTCAACGACCAGCACGAACTCGTCGTAGAATTTGTTAAGGACCTCGTTCAAGTAGCTCGGGATACCCTCCTCAAACACTTTCTGACTAACCCTCAAGACGAGCACTGTATGACCCAATAACTCGATCCTCACCAACTTATCGAACACGTAGCTCAGGAGATCAGCGAGTAGCTTGAGAACCCCTCTTAAATCACCCGATAGTACCGTTAGCTGAGGCTTCCTCAAACACATCAAGTAATTCCTGAAATCACTCTGTTTAGGCTCCTTCAACACGTTGAGGACCTCGTACAGGTAGTGGTTACCCCCCTCCCCAAGAACCCCTGACTCCATCAAGGTCTTAACGTGGTCTGAGAAAGCATCACTACTAACGCAGTGTTTAATGCCTCCCGAGACCTCGAAGCACAGGAACTCATCACTCCCTTCTAAGTCTTCCGAGTAACCCTGAGATATCACTCTCTCCCCGCGCAGCCCGTGCCCCCGCTCAAGCTCTTTAACTATTGACTCACTCAACTCAAGCAGCTTGTTTTCAATAATTACGGCAGGCCCTAGCCTGCGGAGCCTTAAACCAGCGTCTTCCACTAACTTAAACCTAAACTTACTCAGCAATTCCTTAACTCTCTCGCTGGGCCCCCATCTCGTGACCGGAACGTCTAAACACCTATGCTTACTCAGAACCCACTTCAGCTTCTTCACGTGCTCGGAGTCAGGGGTTAGCTCACGCGTGCCGGAAGCTCTGCCGACCACGAAACACTCGTTGAATGCCGCGGCCTTAACCCCTTCCTCAAACCTATACTCTCTGGAGAGTTCTGAGAGTGGGTGCCCGTAGCAGTTAATAGAGAACTGCTTATACCACCCGAAGGGGGTCCTGTAAACAGGGACCTCCCTAATCTCCCCCCGCAAAGCATTCTCAAGAAACTTAAGCACTTCCAGAGCTTCACGAGGTCTCGCGAGATTCCTCGAGAGGTGGGCGTAAGGGTATAGGACCACCGCAGAGGGCTTCAGCGTGGCTACTAAGTCTTTAAGATCTCTCACGAAACCCGCCGCTAACCCACTTAAGTTTCTTGAATCACCTTCCTCAACCGTGGTGAAGACTACTAGAGCGTTCTCAAGCTCGATCGAGTACTCCCCAGGTATTTCCTCAGCTTCTTCAAGAGCTTTCTCCGTCGTCCTAGCTTTGAAAGATTCGGCGTGGATTAACAGCGTCCTCAAACACTCACCTAAGTATTCCTCCCACACGTTAATTTAAGTTATAGTGTGAAATCTCCTTAGACTCACGCGTTCTCGCAATAATCGAATTTAATAGGTAGTTAATAACGTAAAAAATGGTGGGTGGTGTTGGGAGAGTCCAAGCCTCAAGGTAAGAAGTTAGCTTCGATAGAGGATCTAGAGCTCACGCCGACAGTGCTCTCTAAGCTGATGGAGGCCGGGTACAAGACTCTTGAGTCTATAGCTGCCGCTAACTCAGCGGAGCTTGCAAGCATAGTAGGCATACCTTTACCGACGGCTCAGAGGATAGTTATTAAAGCGAGGGATTTACTAGGCCTCAAGTTTAAGACAGCGCTTGAGTTGAGGGTGGAGAGAGCTAAGATCGGCAGGATAACCACGGGCTCGAAGAGCTTAGACACCTTACTAGGCGGGGGTATTGAGACAAAGTCCATCACGGAATTCTTCGGTGAGTACGGTACCGGAAAAACCAACATATGCCACCAGCTAGCAGTGAACGTTCAACTACCTGAGGATAGGGGTGGGTTGAGCGGGAAGGCACTATACATAGACACTGAAGGAACTTTCAGGTGGGAGAGGATAGAGGCTATGGCTAGGGGTGTGGGGCTAGACCCTGAAGCCGCTATGAAGAACATAATATGGGCTAGAGCGATAAACAGCGACCACCAAATCTCGCTAGTTGAGGAAGCCACTAACGAGTTACTCCCTAACGAGAACATAAAGCTACTCATAATAGACTCTGTCATCAGCCACTTCAGGGCGGAGTATACTGGGAGGGAGACTCTAGCCATAAGACAGCAGAAACTCAACAAACACCTACACGACCTAGCTAGGATAGCGGAGGCTTTCGACATAGCGGTGGTCGTGACTAATCAGGTCATGGCGAGGCCGGATCTCTACTACGGTGACCCGACGCAAGCTGTCGGAGGGCACGTGCTAGCGCACGCGCCGGGCGTCAGGGTTCAGCTAAGGAAGGGTAGGGGGAATAAGAGGATAGCTAGGGTTGTCGACGCGCCTCACCTACCGGAAGGCGAGGCTGTTTTCGCGATAACTGAGGAAGGAATCAGGGATGTAGAGGAGTAAGTGTTGAGTGTTGAGGAGCTGGCTTTAATCGTAGCCGTCTTAGCCACTCTTTCGTACGCGTCGGTATCAGACCTTAGGAGCAGGGAAGTAAAAGAGTATGTGTGGGTTCCGGCATCCCTCCTATCAGTAGCGATCAACCTGCTATCAGGTAATTACGACCCGCTACAGTTAGCGCTAGCTTCAGTACCGGCTCTCCTAGTCTTAGCCTTCGCCGTACTCGATATGATGGGTGGGGCGGACTTCCTAGCAATCTTGTTAGTCACCCTAGCACACCCTAAGATACTCCCTAAGCCAATAACCTACTTGACCCTCATATACTCACTACTCATCCCGGCAGCACTAATATTAATCAACCTGGTCCACGGCTTGAGACACCTCAAGCACTTCGGAGAGCTTAAGTGCGTTAAGGGGAGTAAAACTGCTTTACTGTTTTTAGGACGCCCTGTTAGGGTAGGGTCGTTTCTTAAATCGAGGTTCACCTACTTACTGACGATTCCGGTGGTGGAGGGGGGTAGTGCGTCGTTCGAGTGCCGCACCTCGTTCTCCATGGACGAGGCTTACGAAGAGAGGATAAAGGCTAGCTTGATGGAGATGCTGGACAAGGAAATACTTAGAGCCGACGATCTCGTCTGGGTTACTCCGGGACTACCTCAGATAGTGTTCTACTTGATCGGGTATGTGGCGGCGTTAGCAACCCCGGAAACACTCCTACACTTTATAATTCCCTCAACGTGAGTTATTCTTCGGTAGTGAGGGTTATGCGTGAGCAAGCCCTGAAGATTTTGTGGGCTCCTTGGAGAATGAGTTACGTGGTCAAGGGCTCTGCGGAGGAATGCATATTCTGTAAAGCGGTTAGAGGGGGTGACGAAGAGAATTACGTGGTGTTGAGGACCGAACACAGCATAGCAATGCTCAACATATTCCCTTACAACACAGCGCACGTCATGGTGGCGCCGGTAAGGCATGTCGCGAGGATAGAGCAGTTAACGCGTGAGGAAGTCTTAGACTTATTCGATGTTCTCTCCAAGATTATTAAAGCGATTGACGCCGAGTACAGCCCGCAAGGGTACAACATAGGGGTGAATGTGGGGAGGGTTGCGGGAGCAGGCGTTGAATCACACATCCACGTCCACGTAGTCCCCAGGTGGTTAGGGGACACCAACTTCATGCCAGTGATCGCTGGAACTAAGGTAATGCCTGAAGACCTACGTAGCACATACGCTAGACTGAGGAACAGGGTCTTATCTCATGAGATAATACGTTAATGTTTAATTTACTGAATTATAAAATCCTCTCACTTCTCCCGATAAAGCATCTCAGTAAGTGATATTAGTCTGATGAATCAATCGTTTTTAACGCTGACGCACACGCGTATATGAGGTACCTAACTTGAAGAACCTGATTTACGAGTTAACGGGTAAGGACTTAATAACCACTCAGGAGTGGAGTGTTGATGAGTTAAGGATCGCGCTAAACCTAGCTAAGGAGTTTAAGTGGGTTGCCCACTACTACGGCGTTAGCAAGATACCGCCCGTCCTAGAGAGGAAGACTTTCTTCATGTTATTCTTCGCCGGCTCCACTAGGACCAGGGCAGCTTTCGAGGCAGGCATGACGTACTTAGGTGGTCACGCACAATACATAGGAGCGCAGGAAACACGTATCGGGGAAGGTGAAGCTGTTAAGGACGTAGCAGCCATGTACGAGAGGTATGGACACGGCTTAGGAATAAGGATACTCGATAAAGCCATAGATTACAAACACGGCGCCGGGAACCAGTTAATACGGGAGGTCGCTAAGCACGTTAAGATACCCGTGATTAACATGGCTGACGACCAGTTCCACCCAACACAAGCTCTAGCCGACTACATGACTTTCGAGGAGCTCTTCCCCAACCCTAAAGGCAAGAAATACGTTATTATGTGGGCTTACTCCCCGGTCGTCAGAGGTCCTTGCAGCATTAACGAGGATCTCCTAATGTTTACTAGGATGGGCGTTGACGTGACGGTGGTTTACCCGCCGGGATACGACCTATTCCCTGACGTAGTTGGGTGGGCTAAGGAGAACGCGAAGAATTCTGGCTCAGTCCTCGAGTTCAGTAATGACTATAAGGAAGCTCTGAGAGGGGCTCACGCAGTATTCCCGAGGAACTGGGCTTCGAGAACCCTCCAAGAACTGGGTTACAGCAAGTACGGTCAAGAAGAACTGAGGAATTACGAGAAATTCAAGGACTGGAGAGTGACTAAGGAGTTGATGGACCTCATGGATAGGTCCGGGGTCTTAATGCACGTGATGCCCGTCTTCAGGAACGCGGAAGCAGACGACGAAGTCGTCGATAGCCCTAGATCCGTCCTCTACGAGCAAGCCGAGAACGGTTTATGGACTAAGATGGCTGTCCTAGCCTTAACGATGGCTGGACTCAAGTAATGATTAACTAAAACACGTATAAAACCACGATAATTTTTCTTTATCGAACAAAATAACGTTTTATTGAAATCAATATAGTGAAGTTTAAAAGATAGGCTTCTTAATGAGTTATGTGGTGACGTGTTTGGGCAAGCCCTGGTACGTAGGTATTTGGGAAGGTCAAGACTACCTCTCCAACCTGGAGAGGACGCAGGAAGACATAAAGCTGATTATCGAAGCCGCCAGAGACTTAGAGAGGAAGTTTAAAGCTAAGGTGCCTACACCATACCTACAAGGACAGACACTGTTCATGTTCTTCTACAACAGGTCTTTAAGAACTAGGAATAGTTTTGAGGCAGGCATGTCTCAGCTTGGCGGTCACGCACACTTCCTAAGCCCTCAAGACGTCTACACCCCGACACTCCCCGAAGACATGGAGCCTTACAAGACTGAAGCCATAAGCGACGTCGCCAGAGTCTTGAGCAGGTACGGGAACGGGATAGCTATAAGGATTTACGCTGACGCAGCTAAATGGCACATCGGCAGAGGGCATAGAGTCATCGAGGAATTCGCTAAGTGGGCTACCATACCGGTCCTCAACATGGAGGACGATATATTCCACCCCTTCCAGTCCCTAGCTGATATTAAGGCCGCGCTAGACGTCGTGCCCAACCTGAGGGGTAAGAAGTTCGTGGTTTCCTACGCTTACTCCGGCGGCCTCAAGCCGTTAGCTGTCCCGCAAGACGTCGCCATCATGGCCGCTATGATGGGTGCTGAGGTATGGATCGCTCACCCACCAGGCTTCGAGTTAATGGATAACATAATGCAGAAGGTTAAGGAGTTAGCTGACCGTTACGGCGGCTCCGTCAAAGTAACTCACGACATGAAGGAAGCCTTCGAGGGAGCAACCTTCGTTTACCCGAAGGCCTGGAGTCCTAAAGGGTTCTTCCCGCCCTTCAGTGCTGACGGGAAGGTACATAAGGAGGAAGCTATGGAGTACCAGAGCAAGTTCAAGAACTGGATAGTCACTATGGACCTCTTAGAGGAGTCAGGCAAGCCATACTACATGCACTGCGGTCCGGCTGACAGAGGTCAGGAAGTCACGGACGAGGTTCTAGACACGTACGAGAAATCACTCTACTTCGAGGAAGCTGAGAATAGGCTGCATGTCCAGAAAGCCGTGATGTCGATGGTTATGGGAAGTAGGTATGAGTGAGGGGTGCGCACTTAATTGAGTAGGGATGAGAGGTATATCCTCATAGCTTTAGGCGGTAACGCTTTCCAGTCAAAGGGGGATAAAGGAACCCCTGAAGACTACTGGAGGAACGCTTACAGAGCCGCTGAAACCATAGTGAGGATAGTTAAGGAGGGGTATAGGGTAGTCGTCACGCACGGGAACGGGCCTCAAGTAGGCATCATAATGGAGTGGATGGAGAGATCTAAGGATAAGATACCTCCCCTGACAATGGACATAGCCGGAGCAATGACTCAAGGATGGCTAGGCTACCTACTAGCTCAGTCAATAAGTAACGTGCTCTTGAGAGAGGGGGTTAAAGACTCCGTCAAAGGGGTTGTGGCCGTAGTCAATCAGGTTGAGGTTAGGAGGGATGATCCCGCGTGGAGCAACCCCACCAAGTACGTGGGGAGTTGGTACACCGAGGAAGAAGCTAAGAAGCTGGCTGCTGAGAAAGGCTGGATCTTCAAGCCCGATCCCAGAGGCGGGTATAGGAGGGTGGTTCCGTCACCAAACCCCTTCAACAACGTGGAAGTATCTGCTATAAAGAGGCTAGTTGACGACGGGTGGATAGTCGTCGCTTCCGGCGGTGGCGGGATACCGGTCGTCAGAAACGACGACGGCTCATTACAGGGTGTTGAGGCAGTCATAGATAAAGACCTGGCTGGCGAAGTCTTAGCGACATCTCTCGGTGTAGGAACTTTCGTGATATTAACAGACGTTGACGGAGTTTACTTAAACTTCGGCAAACCTGATCAGAAGAAGTTAGATGTTGTCATGGTGTCTGAGCTGGAGAAGTACTATAAGGAAGGACACTTCGCGCCGGGGTCTATGGGTCCTAAAGTGCTAGCCGCGATAAGGTTCATAAAGAACGGCGGTAAGAGAGCCATGATAGGCCATCTATACAACGGCTACGAAGTAATTAAGGGACGCTCAGGAACCACGGTACTACCCATATAGTCGTTAAATGTTTTCGTAAATAATTTAAACACGCACGTTAAGCCCTTTTAAATCCTTAAAAGCTTTTCTCTAGAATATATAAACAATTGTTTAAAATAGTCTTAACCCTGATTCTAACGGTGTGTTTTGCTTGGAGAAGGTAGACATACTGATAAACAATGCTTTAATTGTCACGATGAATCCTAGGAGGGACGTTATCCCGCGAGGCTTCGTCGCCGTCAGGGACGGCAAGATAGTTGACGTGGGTTCCGGCGACGGCAGGAGTAAGTATGTTGCCGAGGAATACGTGGAGTTGAGGAGGAGTGTCGTGACCCCTGGCTTCGTGTGTGCTCACACACACTTCTACGGACTCCTCTTAACCGGTTCCCCGTGGTTTGGCGTGATTGAGGCGCCGTCCGACTTCCAGCAGAATCTGCAGAGGATTTGGTGGGCTCTGGACGAGACTCTAACACATGAAGACGTCTACGTTAGCGCGTTGCTTGGATCCATACTTTTCGCCAGGACTGGAACAACCTTCTTTAAAGACTTGCTGGACGCCCCTAACGTCACCCAGAACTCGCTAGACTACGTCGAGAAGGGAGTTACCGAAGTCGGTTTAAGAGGTTTCGCAGGGTTCTCAGTTACCCAGAGAAGGAGTTTGAGTGAGGGTTATGAGGGCATAGCAGAGAACGAGAGATTCGTTAGGAAGACTCACGCCAACCCTGAAAGCAAGGTTAAGGGAGTTTTCACACTACACGCATCTTTCACAGTCACAGACGACGTATTAATCAAGACTAAGGAATTAGCTGATAAGTACGGGACTATATACGCTATGCACTTAGAGGAGGGGCTTATAGACGTCTACCACAACATCGAGCGGTACGGGAAGAGGCCTGTGGAGAGGTTGAGAGATATAGGCTTCTTATCCCCGAGGTTCCTCGCAATACACGGCGTTCAAGTAACTGAGGACGAGTTAATGATATTAAAGCAGCACGACGTGAAGATAGCTCATAACGCGATGAGCAACATGATTAACGGGGTTGGAGTCCCCCCAATCCCTAAGATGTTAGGGCTCGGGATGACTGTGGGCATAGGTAATGACGGGTACGTGATGGACGTCTTCGAGAACATGAGGTCAACATACCTGGTACATAAGGTAGTGAATAAAGACCCTAGGTTGATGTCCCCCCTCAAGGTGGTTGAGATGGCCACTATCGACGCGGCTAAAGCGCTTGGCGTTCACGACAAGATAGGTTCTATAGAGGTAGGTAAGGAAGCTGACATAACGATATTAGTCCCTGAATTCACGCACACACCCCTCGACGAGAGAACTGTGTACGGGCATCTAGTTAACACCTTCAACGGTAAGGATGTTTGGGGTGTCTTAGTAAGGGGTAGCTGGGTCACTAAAGAGAGGCGTGTGATAACGGTCGACCTAGATAGGGTTATTGATTACGCTGAGAAAGTCGTGAACAGGCTTTGGGACCGGATGATCTCTATGGAGGTCAAGTACAAGGTTGAGTGGCTTAAGCCGTAGTTTATTAGGTGGTGTGTATGAGCGTGGAAATATCTGTTGAGATAGCCGGTCTGAGGTTCAGGAACCCTATACTAAACTCCGCGTGCCCGATCTCAAGAGACGGCAAAGCTATGGAGCTACTTGCTGAGGGCGGTGCAGGAGGCCTGGTAGCTAAGACTATAGGTATTAAAGCAGCTAAGGTCCCGAGACCTCACATGGGGGTCGTTAACAGAGGGTATATAGGGTTGGTGTCGCCTAAGTACGAGGACGGGAAGCTAGTTACTAAGATAGTGAGTGTTAGGGGGGCGTACTACGGGTTCTTAAACGCTGAGCTCTGGTCTGACCTACCGCCCGAGCAGTGGTTCAACGTTGAATTACCTTACGCTAGGAGAGTTGCTGAGAAACACGGGATACCGTTGATAGCTAGCTTAGGGTACTGGGCGCACGAGCTCAGGGAGCTAGGGCCTAAAGCGGTGAAAGCAGGTGCTCAAGCTATTGAGTTCTCAACGCATTACGTAGGCTTCGATTACAAGCCGGTCGTAGAATCAGCTAAAGCGCTCAAGGAGGTCGTGGACGTCCCGGTATTCCCTAAGCTAAGCCCCCACCTCACAGGTCTTAAAGAGATGATAAGGGAGCTTGAGAAAGTAGGTGTTGACGGGGTGGTAGCGATAAACACTATAGGGCCTACACTACACATAGACGTTGAGAGCGGGAGGCCCATCATGGGAGGGCCTAACGGGCACGGATGGCTTTCAGGACCTGCTATAAAGCCTCTCGGCGTGGCCGTAGTGGCTGAGATAGCTAAGATAAGTAAGCTACCCATAATCGGGGTTGGAGGGATCTCACAACCCGAGGACGTGATCGAGTACGTTATGGCCGGAGCCACGGCCGTCCAAGTATGCACTCAAGCCATACTGGAAGGTCCTAAAGTGTTTAGGAGGCTGGCTGAGGGAGTCGCTAAGTGGTTGAGGGAACACGGGTACTCAAGCATAGAGGATGTGAGAGGCGTCGCGTTGAAGCATCTTAAGCCTGACCTAGCCGGCTGGTACGAGGTGAAGAACCCCGTAGTCTCGGAAGAGAAATGCATTGCTTGCGGACTATGCGAGCAGTCATGCACCTACGACGCCGTCCACGTCCTCCCCAAGGGCAACGCCAGGGTAGCCGTAGTAGACACTAGTAAGTGCTACGGTTGCGGCGTCTGCACGACGGTCTGCCCGACAAGAGCTATACACTTCCCGTCAAGCTACTGGGTGTAGTCATCCAAGATGTTTCATTAAAATCAAGTAAGTTTTTCTTTTCAAGGCTTGAACCCTTCCTAACGAGTATTTCTCGTTTAGTTTAAGTCATACTAAAAAACGCCCCGGGAACTACTTGTGTGGGGCTGAAGCGATATGTCGAAATACATAAAAAACCTCACATGCTCTCGTTGCGGCACGATCTACGAGTATAAGGATAAGCCCTCCATCTGCTTAAGAAACGATTTAGGCAGGCTAGACGTAAACTACGATTACGAAGCACTCAAGAATTTCTATACTAGGGAATACGTCAGCAAGAAACCCCTGACCAATCAATGGAAGTACTTCGACTTACTACCGCCTGAGAAAAGCGAGAACATAGTTACTCTAGATGAGGGCGCGACCCCCTTAATCAAGGCTCGAAGGCTTGCCGAGAAGCTCGGGATTAAGTCTTTATGGATCAAGGACGAAACAAGAAACCCGACAGCTTCCTACAAAGACCGCGGGATGTCCGTGGCCGTTAGCGTCGCTAAAGAGTTCGGCTACAGCAAGTTAGTCACGGCCTCGTCAGGTAACGCCGCAGTAGCTCTATCAGCTTACGCCGCCAGGACCGGGATGGAGGTCTACGCTTTCGTCATAGAGCAAGCTAGTTATAGCAAGATCGCTCAGCTACTATTCTACGGAGCTAGGGTAGTCAAGGTACGGGGTCTTGGCAGGGAGGACCCCACCGTCAAGATGATGAGGCTAGCTTACGAGAAATTCGGGTTCTTCCCCTCACCCAGCTTCGGCCCCTTCAACCCGTACCAGATAGAGGGATCTAAAACAATCTCCTACGAGATAGTGGAGCAGATGGGTTGGAGGGTTCCGGACTGGGTGTTCGTTCCGGTAGGGGCTGCGTCACTACTCACGGGCGTCTGGAAGGGGTTCAGGGACTACCTAGAGCTGGGTCTGATCGACGAATACCCCAGATTATTCGCGGTGCAGTCAACAGGTAACCCGCCTTTCGTTAGAGCGTTTAAAGAAAATCAAGACCCGTTCAACATACGTCCTTGGGACCGCCCGCACACGATAGCTTGGGGGCTTGAGGACCCCTATCCTTGGGACGGCGACGCCGGCCTGAAAGCTCTTAAAGTAACTGGCGGTAACGCGGAAGAGGTTGAGGACTCCCTAATCGTTGAAGCCATGAAAGCGCTCGCTAGTAGTGAGGGGATATTCGCAGAGCCCTCCGGAGCGGCGTCCTTAGCAGGGCTCATGAAAGCTCTCCAAGACAAGCTCATAGACAAAGACGAGGAAGTGGTGGTGCTGATAACGGGGCACGGACTGAAAGACCCTGACGTCGTGAGGGAGGTCGTGGGCGATGCCCCGGTAATAAACCCGGATATCGAGGAATTGAGGAAAGCTCTCGCAACACACTACAAGACAGCGATCTAAGCCAGCTTAACGAAGCTTTCCACTTTTATAAATTTCCCTGTCCTTTAATAATCTTGGCAGGGGTTGCTCAGTGAGTACTGAATCGATTCTGCAGAAAGCCTCGATTAAGGTGAATGACCACGGCGGCATACTAGTCAACGACGCGGTAGTTATCGACGGCCACGAAGATTTTCACGAGAGGGTGGTAACCCACGTCCACAGCGACCACACCACGAGGCTTTCCGAGTCTATAAGGCGTAGACAGAAGATAATCGGCACACCACTCACCCTCGAATGGCTCTCCGTTGTCGCAGGATTCAACGACCCCTCACTGTTCGTCCCCCTCAACTACGACCAGTCTTACAGGGTGGGGGACGTTAAAGTAGTTTTTAAGAGAGCCGTACACATCCCCGGGACAGCGCAGGTATTAGTAGAGTATGAGGATAGCACGACCGTCGGGTATACTAGCGACTTCAAGAAAGTCGGTAGGGGGACCGACGTGCTCCAGCCGGAGATTCTGATTATTGACGCCGTGTACGGGCATCCCTCATACGTCAGAGAATTCGACGACTTCATCGAGACTGTTCTAGCGGATTTAATCAACGAGTTACTCAGTAAGGGGCCCGTCCACCTATACGCTTACTACGGTAAGGTTCAGGAAGTCATGCAGGTCTTGCGTGAGCGCGGGGTCATAGCCCCCTTCGTCCTCAGCCACAAACAATACTCACTATCGAAGATCGCGGAGAAGTACGGGATGAGGTTCGGCGAGTATTTCCACGTGAACTCTCGTGAGGGCATGGAGGTCGTGAGGAGCGGCTGGTACGTCTACCTAACACACTCAACCAGCTACTCAAGGCTGGCAGGGAACGATAGGGTGAGTCACGTAACGCTCAGCGGCTGGGAATTCACGAAACCCTACAGGAAGATCGGGAGTAACAGCTACTTAGTAGCGTTCAGCGATCACTCAGATTTCAGAGGGTTGGTAGAGTACGTAGGGCTCTCTAAGCCTAAGCTACTCATAGTTAATAACGCGAGGAGCTCGCAAGGTAAGGTGTTCGCGGATTACGTGGCGAGCAAGCTGAACATAAAGACCGTAGTGCTCTGATTCTGGGAGTGGGAAGAGGACTTACTCCTCGTAGGTTGCCGGGGGATTCATCCCTATCTCTCTTAAGTCGATCCCGTAGTCCTCGGTTAGTAATAAGAGCGCGGCTTGAGGAGGTATCACTCCTTTCTCGGTGATTATGGCGTCCACGTATTCTGGCGGCGTAACATCGAATACCGGGTTGAATATCTTCACCTTCTCGTTTTCCCTAATCCACTCCTCATCAACTACCTCCCTGGGATCCCTAACCTCTATGGGTACTAGCTCTCCTAGCAACGTGTAAGGACTGAACTTGAATGTCTCGGTAGCGACGTAGAAACGAACCCTGGCCTCCTTAGCCGCTAGAGCTACTAACGAAGTACCTATCTTGTTGACTACCGCCCCGTTAGCTGCCACGGTGTCAGCACCTACAACTACCTTATCTACTTTCTTCATGAAATATCTTACTGACGAGTCAGGTATCACGATTACTTCAAGACCTTCCTCAGCTAGCGCCTTAGCGGTTATTAAGCCTTGGAAGGCCGGGCGGGTTTCCTTAACGTACACTACGTTGACTTTCCCCTTCCTATGCGCGGTGACTATTACCGACACTGCGGCGGTGCTGTGGCAGTGAGTCATGAGGACGTCCCCGTTCTCGATGCGTCTAGACCCTAACTCACCAATTATTTTGAGAGCTTCGTCAGCTTTCCTCACGAACTCCTGAGCTAGGTTAACGACCGCTTGCTTACCTTCCTCCACGGAGGTAATGCTTAGTTTCCTTAGCCTGCTGAGGACGTATGTGACGGCGTTCGGTAAAGAAACTGCTGTAGGTCTAGCGCTTTTTAGGTAGGAACCCACGCGCTCCATGTACTGAAGGAAATCACGTGTCTCGCCGCCCTTGTAATCCTCCGCAGCCTTCATCAAAGCTATGACAGCATACTTAGCTATTCTTCCAGCACCTCTTATGCTCATGTTCTTAATACCCTCATAAATCTCCACCACCTCCTTAGGGAACCTGTGTTCGTGACTCAATCCTTACTCACCTCCATCAATAAATCCCTTAAAGACCTGATCTTGGGCGGCCACCCGTAGAGGCTCGCTACCAAAACAGGTATTGCTTGAGGGGCTAGGACGCCTTTCTCGGTGATTATGGCGTCCACGTATTCTGGCGGCGTAACATCGAAGAGCGGCGCACTAACCCTCACCCTCTCCGGAAGCTCCTGAATCCTCTCCCTAGGTATGACGAGGCTTGCGTCTTCGAGGAACACCTGCTCAATCAACTCGCCGAAGACTGTCTCAAACGATAATTTGTAAACCCCTGCCAAGACGAATAAACGAGTTCTAGCTTCCTTAGCGGCTAGAGCGATCGCTGAAGTACCTACCTTATTTACTACAGCACCGTTTATCGCTATAGCGTCAGCGCCGACCAACACCTTACTCACCCGCTTCATCACGTACCTAACGGCAGAGTCCACTATTAAAGTGGTTTCGATCCCTAACCTACTAAGGTTGCTGGCGGTCACCCTACCCTCCCCTATAGGCCTAGACTCAGTCACGTAAACCTTGAACACGGTACCCCTCTCAACAGCTTTCTTGAGAGTCCTCAGCACCGTAGTACTGTAAGAATGTGTTAAGATAGTGTCTCCGTCCTCAACCCTCTTAGAACCTATCTCAGCGATCGCGTCTCTAACCAGGTCGAGTTCTTTAATCAGGGAGTCCACGATGCGTTGCGTAACCCCCACAGCCTCCCCAAACCCTCTCTCATTTCTCACAGCGATAAACTCTTCAAGATACCTACGGAGCACGTTCTCCACTACCTGCGAGGAAGGTCTGGAAGCAATCACTGAAGGGATGAAGCTTACCAGGAAGTCCTTGAACGTGTTCCTGCAAGAGCTCGCCGCGTCTCTCACGATCTCTAAAGAACCCACAGCAACCTCTGTAGACCCTAATACCGTGCCTCTACCAACGTCTCGAATGAACTTACTAGCTCTGCGCTGAACATCCTCGCACGCCACGTAATCCACGGCTTGAGGCACCACCCAACACTTCAAACAGCTTATGATGTAATATTCTTTGGCAGGTTTTAAAGACGTACCCGATCTTCCAGTTAAGCCTATCCGGCCGAGGTGTGCGTGCTCCAGGAAAAAATTAGTTACTTGTTTGATGCTTCCTTATACCTATCTTAACCCTCATCCCCTCAATATCCCAGTCTTCTACGAACATGTCTTTCGATACCTTATCGGAGATTTGCGTTGCTCTGACTTCCCTAGCTATGTATTCTTTCAGGGAATCTACCGCTTCCTTAAGTTCCTTCTCGTCAGTCTCTATACCTACCTCGATGAATTCGTCTACGTATAGGTTTGCTTTATTACGCATTACCTGAATCCTCCTAATCACTTCTCGTGAGAGAGCTTCGTTAAGCAATTCCTTATCGAGTTTCTTAGGCATGCAGACCGTGAACTTATCTGAGGTTAGGGTGGAGTACTCACCCCCCTCACAAACTGGAGGTAGTCTCTCCGTCAAGACCACCTCCTTAGCGTTGGCTAAGAACTTAAGTATCTCCTCAAGTCTCGCGATCTTCTCAAGAGTTTCTCTGGTTGCGGATACGTAGACCGTTCTCACAGGCCACCTCAACTTCAGGCCTAGAGAGTTTCTTAAAGCCGCGACCGCGCTGAAAGCGTTAAAAACTTCGTTGAATGCCTCCTCTAACTCAGGGTTCACGTACCCCTCATCCACGCTCTCAAGACTGCTTAAGTGTACGCTCTCCTCCAAAGACTTCTCGTAGTACCTGAAGAATCTCTGCCAGAGCACCTCGGCTAGGTGCGGGGTTACGGGGGCTAACATCTTAAGAGCTCTCTTCAGAACGTAGTATAAGACGGAGTATGCCACGAACCTATCACTACCCTCCTCCTCCCAAACCCTCCTCCTTATTAGCCTGAGATACCTGTGACTCAAATCCTCGACGAAGAAGGAGATAAGGTTCTTGACAGCTGTGTGTATGTTGTATGTCTTCAGCTCTTCCAAGTATTGACTCATCACAGTATTCACTCTGGAGAGAACCCACCTATCCTCCACTCTCGCGTTAGGCAGTAAGTCACTCAACTTATGGGTTTCCGGGCTGAACTTATCCAACGTCATGTACGTGTGAGCGAACCTGAACACGTTCCAAATTATGTTGAGTGACGTCATCACGTTCTTGATCTCGTCTTCGTTATATATGAAGGGGTCGCCGGGCGGGTACGTACTCAGTATGTAGAGTCTTAAAGCGTCAGCACCGTGCTTCCTGAGAGCTTCCTCAGCGTAGACTACGTTGCCTAGATGTTTAGACATCTTACGACCGTACTTATCCAGTATCAGCCCCTGAATTAAGATGTTTTTGTAGGGGGCTTTACCGGTCAGCATCACGGAAGTCACTAAGAGGGAGTAGAACCAGCCTCTAGTCTGGTCCACGCCCTCCGTTATGAAGGTGTAGGGGAATAACTTACTGAATAATTCTCTGTTCCTGAGGCCGTCGACGCTGGCGTACCAAGCTATCCCGCTATCGATCCATACGTCGATGACGTAAGGCTCCCTCTCCCACTTCTCGCAATCCTCGGTTCGTATCTCAACCCTATCTATCCAGGGTCTATGAGTTAATTCAAAGTCGCTGAATTCCCCTGCGTTAATCGCTAGCTTCTTCAACTCATCTAAACTCCCCACTACTAAGAGCTTGTTCTGGTTGTTTCTACACCTCCATACCGGTAGTGGGGTCCCCCAAATACGTGACCTGGAGAGGGTCCAGTCCCTAGCGTTAGCAACCCAATTAGTGAATCTCTCTTTAAGCTTCGGCGGGTATATATTCAC